>JAHBXQ010000004.1:0-300000 GCA_019636345.1 Pirellulales bacterium
GAACCGACGTAAGCACCCCAAAGTGTAGCTTCTGAATTTGAGTTTTCCGGCAAGTCATAGTGTCCTGCCTCACTCGGAAGTGGAATTCTGCTTGCCGGGCGTTAGCATAACGCCTTCAGGAGGAATTCCCCATGAGCATCGATTCTCCGGACTCGCCGCGGCGTGAGCGGCGTCATTTTACGGCCCAGCAGAAGGCGGCGCTGGTGAAGCGGCACTTGCTCGACGGCGTTCCGGTTTCGGACCTGTGCGACGAGGCGCAGAGCACACCCACCCAGTTCTACCAGTGGCAGAAGCAGCACTTCGAGGGCGCCGCGGCGGCCTTTGAGGCGAAGAAGCCGGGCAAGCCGGCCGGGACGTCGCGGGGTCCGAACGCCGTTCGTGCGTGCGAGCATCGAGCCGGCCGCCGCCGTGCCGGCGACGATGCAACCGCGGTCACCAAGCGAATGCCCCAAGTCGAGGGGCCGCTCCCGGCGTTCCGCGTCGCCGTCGATCGTGTGCGCAGCACGATTCCTTCACCAGGGTCGCGCGACCTGCTAAGCTGGGCGGAGATCGTCTCCTCCCGACGTCACAACCGCGTTCCGCGCGTCGTCCCGAACGCAGCGCGAGCGGAGTCCGTGCCGGCGGCCCGCGGGGACTTGCCGGGCGTCGATCCAACCTCGTCGTCGGCCTTGAAGAGGGCGCCTGTGAACTATCTCGCCGTGATTTGCGTGCTCGCGTCGGCGTGCGCGAGCGCGACTGCCGCCGAAAAGCCTCGCGTCTTCGTGCTCTCGGACATCGAGAACGAGCCGGACGACGCCATGTCGATGGTTCGTTTTCTCGCGTACGCCGACCAGTTTGACGTCGAGGGGCTGGCGGCGACGACCTCGGTTCATCAGCCGAATCGAGTCGCCCCGCAGCGAATTCGCCGAATTGTCGAAGCGTACGCATTGGTGCGAGACAATCTCGAACAGCACCAGCGAGGGTTTCCGACAGCCGACGTCTTGCGGCAGCGCGTCACCGCCGGGTTGCCGGTCTCCGGCCTGACCGGAGTCGGCGAAGGCCGCGATTCCCCGGCGTCGGAGCTGCTCGTCAAGGCGGTCGACAAAGACGATCCTCGACCGCTGTGGGTGACCGTGTGGGGCGGGCCGAACGTCTTGGCTCAAGCGCTGTGGAGCGTACGGCAGACGCGCTCGGCGGACGAGCTGAGCAAGTTCGTCGCCAAGCTGCGCGTCTACGCGATCTCCGACCAGGACGACAGCGGTCCGTGGCTGCGCGAGCAGTTTCCCGATCTGTTTTACGTGGCCAGCCCGGGCGTTCATGCGGGAGGCGCCTACCACCACGCCACGTGGAGCGGAATCAGCGGCGACTATTTTCACGGTCGATTTTGCGGCGCGGACTTTTCCTTGGTAACGAACGAATGGCTCGACGTGCACGTGCGACGCAAAGGGCCGCTCGGCAAAGAGTACCCGCGGTGGGAGTACCTCATGGAGGGCGATACGCCCTCGTTCCTGAATCTCGTCGACAACGGCCTGAGCGATCCCGAGCATCCCGACTGGGGGGGATGGGGGGGCCGCTACGAACTGTACGTGCCGCGCAAGCAGAAGTGGCACTTGCAAGCGGAGCAGCGACCGCTCTGGACCGACGCCGAGGACGAAGTTCTGGGAATCGACGGCCGGTGGCATACGAGCAACCACGCGACGATCTGGCGGTGGCGCGAAGCCTTCCAGAATGACTTCGCCGCGCGGATGGATTGGACCGTCAAGTCCTACGACGAAGCCAATCATCCCCCCGTTCCGCGGCTGGGCCACGCCGACCGTCTGACCGCGAAACCGGGCGAAGTCGTCCGGCTCAGCGCCGAGGGTTCGAGCGACCCGGACGGCGACGCCTTGTCTTACCATTGGTTCTGCTACGGCGAGGCCGGATCGCTGACGATCTCGAGCGGAACCACGGGGCAGCCCGTTCCGATCCGGGACTTCGACCAAGCGACCGCGTCGTTGACGGTTCCCGCGCGGGGGACGATGCCTCCTGGCGCAGGCGCCATGCACGTCATCCTCGCCGTGACCGATCACGGAACTCCGCGTTTGACCCGCTATCGCCGGTTGATCGTGGACGTCGCACGCTCACGTTAGGAAGCGCACTATGACTTTGCGTACCGTCTTGCTCGTCTTGCTGGGGACGGCGCTCCTCGACGGCCGCGCCGCCTGGGGAGAAGTCCGGTTCAGCAGGAACCTGCTGAAGCAGGAGGATGCCTGGTTTCGAACGGACGAAGCCCGTGCCGTCGCGGACAGCGTGATTCAGTACCAGTCGCCCCACGGGGGGTGGCCCAAGAGCACGAACCTCGCCCAGCCGCCGCGTTCTCCCGAGGACGTTCCGCCGCCGGGACGGGGCCGCGCGAACAGCTTGGACAACGATGCGACGACGGTCCCGATGCAGTTTCTGGCGCGGATGACTCACGCGACCGGCGAAGCCAAGTACCGCGATTCGTTTTTGCGCGGCGTCGATTACTTGCTCGCCGCTCAGCTCCCCAACGGGGGATGGCCGCAATTCTGGCCGCTGCGAAACGGCTACTACGCACACATCACCTACAACGACGGCGCCATGATCCGAGTGCTGGAGGTGCTGCGCGACGTAGCTCACGGAAACACCCCCTACGAGTTCGTGGACGCGGTGCGGCGCGAGAACGCGGCTCGTGCGGTGGCGCGGGGCGTCGACTGTATTTTGAAGACTCAGATCAAGCAGGACGGGCGGCTCACGGCGTGGTGTGCGCAGCATGACGAGGAGACGCTCGAGCCGACTTGGGCTCGGGCGTACGAGCCGCCGTCGCTTTCGGGCGCGGAGACCGTGGGCATCGTCCGCTTCCTGATGTCGATCGATGATCCTTCGGACGACGTCGTGGCCGCCGTCGACGGAGCCGTGGCTTGGCTGCGGTCCGTGCAACTGACAGGCTGGCGCGTCGACCAGGTCGTCGCCGCCGACGGGCGCCGCGAGCGAAGGCTGGTCGCCGCCGCCGAAGCCCCGCCGCTGTGGGCCCGCTTCTACGAACTGGAAACGAACCGTCCGTTGTATCTCGACCGCGATTCCGTGTTCCGATACGACTTCGGCGAACTCAGCGACGAACGACGCAACGGATACGCGTACCACGGCACATGGGCCGCTGCGCTGCTCGACAAGCACTATCCTCGCTGGCGTGCGAAATACGGGATTGTCCGAGAAGACGCTCCTCCCGCAGGGGGCGTGCGATAGCTCGCGCCTTGCGGACAGCGACGAGGGCCGGATCGTCTGGATCGTGCGGTCGTTCAGCCCGTGCCGGCGGTAAGCGTTTCACGATCTACACGGTCTCAATGCTCGCTACGAGTGGCCGATTTTGAGAGCGCGGGCAACGTTCCCGACACGGTCAATCTCAACGGCACGACCAAAACGTTCACCGCAACCGGCGGACCGGTGGTGATCAACGTCGCGGGCGATTTCATCCTGAATTCCGGCGCTACGTTGCGCCTTACCGGCGCCAGTCCGCTCGATTTCTTCGTCTTCAACATCGCGGCCAACGCCAAGTTCGACATTCAGGGCTCGGTCGTCGAATTGCTGGGCGACGTCACCATCAGCGACGTGCTGTTCAACGTCAAGGGAGTCGTTGGCGGAGGCGGCGAAGACGACGCCAAGATTCAAGAGAGCCTCTTCCGGGGCACGCTCCTGGCCGCCGGACGAAACGTGCTGGTCAACGACAACGAGTTCAGCGAGGGGCACGGCATCTACGGCGCTCTGATTGCCGGCAACAAGCTGATCGTCCAGGAATCGGACATCGTCCACGACCCGTTCATGCCGGTCCCCGAGCCCGCAACCTGCGCTCTTGCCGGACTCGGCGTCGCCGCCGCAACGCTGCAGCGGCGCCGGCCGTCGTAGCGACCCGAGTCGAGCGAACGGTCGAGGCTCAGGCCCTCCTCGCCGTCGCCGATTCGTCGCTGCGGGAGCGGCCCAAGTCGGACGCTCTCCGCGGCTCGCCGGACGACGCGTTCGAAAAGCGCCCCGGGCCAAGTCGACCAAGCTCCCCGACCCCTGCTTCTCGACATGCTGGGCGGCGGCCGATCTCGTCGATCCATGTGCGTCGACGAATCTCCGTCTCTAGCTCCAGTCTTGCCGCACGCTCTGGTGCGCCGCGTTTCCCGCTTCGCGATCCGCAGCAACGCGCACGCGGGATCCGCAGCCCCGGCACGACCTCTCACGACGCCAATCCAAAAAGGGCGAACCGCACCGAGCGCGGCCCACGTTCGGGGCGCCCCCTTCGAACCGCGAGGCGGGTGCAGGTTGCGAAGGCCGCGCCTCCGTGCCGTCGGCAGCACCCCCCTGCGCGCCCCCGCCCCCGCCCGACGACTCGTCCCTCCGCCCGACCCCTCTCGCGCCCCGCCTGTCCGGAGCGACCTCAGGCGTCGCCGCAACCGCAATCACAGCAATCGGTTCCGAGAAGGCTCGGTTTTCGGCGCGTCGTTCACGAGCGCTGCGAACCGCGTGCAGCGACTAGGCGTATAGTCCCGTGGAGACGGATTGTGCACGGTTGGCGTTTCAGATCTCCCAGGAGGAAACGCATCGATGACGACGTTCCTGCGGTCGGCGCTTCCTCGCCCTCGATCGCCCCCGCGCGGACGGAGGTCTGCAAACGGGCGCTGCTGCGCCTCGTGCGCCGCCAATCGCGAGAGCGAGAAGCCTCTCCGTCGCTGCGGCCCCAACACGAGGGCCCGGTCGCGATCGAGACGGTCCGCGGCTGGTCGACGCGCGCCGCCTCGACCCTCGCTTGGCGAGTCGCCCCCCAGGGCCGCGACACCGTTCCTGGCGAGCGGACGCGGCCTGGAGTCAAGCCCGCGCAGCGGTTCCGCCCGGGGCCGCTTCCCGGACGCGCGCCAGCCTGCCGAGCCTGCCGTCGGCGCGGTCCGAGTACGGCTCTCGAATCGCGCCCCCGTCCGGTCAAGTTCGCCGCTCCGCGGGCTCGCCCCCGTCGTCTCGCCGCATTGACTGCGAAGACGCAACGCCTGCCGATCGAGCCCTGCCGCGTGCGGCGAGCCGCTCTCCCCCGCTCCCGTCGTGCCGCTCGCCCCCGTCCGACCCGACGGCTCGGCCCGTCGCCGGAGGATCGGATCGGGCGTCGTGCGGCGACGTCGCGAACGGTCGGCGGCCAGGGGGATTCGCACAGGTCCCTGGGCGAACCTTCGGCGCCTCGCGAGCGGACTTGCGCGGGCTTGGGGATCGCGCAGGGCGCCGGACGCCGGCGACGCGGATCGCAATCGGATCGGAACGACCGGCAGAGCCGGGGTCGTTTCGTCGGGGGGGCGCCCCCCGACCATTGTCCCACCACCGACGCTTTGCAACGAAAGGGCGGCCATGGGCCTGGAGACGAACAACGCGCGGGATTCCCGTCACGAGCCGTCGACCGACCGACCTGTCGGGGCGGTCGAGCAGGCGCTCGTCGCCCGCGACGCGGAGCCGTTGTTCGTCGTCGGCCTGGGAGCGTCCGCCGGGGGGCTGGAAGCGCTCGAGACGTTCTTCGAGCGGATGCCCGCCGATGCGGGGATGGCCTTCGTCGTCGTCCAGCATCTGTCGCCGGACTTCAAGAGCCTGATGGACGAGCTCCTGTCGCGCCGCACCGAGATCCCCGTCCATCGCGTCGAGGACGGCGTGGTCGTCGAGCCGAACGCGATCTACCTGATTCCTCCGAAGAAGGAGATGATCATCGCCGGGGGCCGGCTGCTGCTGACCGACAAGGATCCGGCGGCCGGCTTGAGCCTGCCGATCGACACGTTCTTCCGATCGCTGGCGCAGGAGGCGGGAGAACGCGCGGCGGCAATCGTCTTGTCCGGAACGGGCAGCGACGGCTCGCGGGGCGTCCGCGCCGTTCACGACGCGGGAGGACTCGTCATCGCGCAGTCCGAGGAGACGGCTCGGTTCGACGGGATGCCCCGCAGCGCGATCGAAACGCGGGCGGTCGACTTGGTGCTCCCCCCCGAGGCCATGCCGCAGGCGCTGCTCGATCACGTTCGCCGACCGATTCTCGGAGCGCGACTCGGGGGCCTTTCCGGGGAGGTCGTTTCCGAGAGCGGGATGAACGCGATCTACGCCCTGCTTCGCGCCGAGATCGGGATCGACTTCACGCACTACAAACCGACCACCGTCTTGAGGCGGATCGACCGCCGGCTCCGGATCGCGCACGCCGCCGACCTCGACGAATACGTCGCCGCGCTCCGGAGCCAACCGGCCGAACTCCACGCGTTGTCCAAGGATCTGCTGATCGGGGTGACGCGATTCTTTCGGGATCCCGAGTTCTTCGCCCGGCTCGCCGCGGACGTCGTTCCCGACCTCGTCGCTCTGGCGACGCGCGACGAGGGGCTGCGCGTCTGGGTCGCCGGGTGCGCGACCGGCGAGGAAGCCTATTCGCTCGCCATGCTCTTTCACGAAGCGGTGACGGCGGCGGGGCGGCCCCTGGACCTCAAGATCTTCGCGACCGACGTCCACCGGGCGAGCCTCGAATTCGCCTCCGCCGGCCTCTACGACGAGGGGGCGTTGGCCGACGTCGCGCCGGCCCGCCGGGAGCGGTACTTCCTGCCCCAGAACGGCCGCTGGCAGATCGTCCCGGAGCTGCGGAAACTGATCGTGTTCGCGCCGCACAACGTGATCAAGGACGCCCCCTTCACGAAGCTCGACCTGATCAGCTGCCGCAATCTGCTGATCTACCTGCAGGCCCCCGCCCAGAAGAAGGCGCTGTCGCTGTTTCACTTCGGGCTCAAGACCGGCGGGGTGCTGGCCCTCGGCCCCAGCGAAAGCCCGGGGGAGATCGCCGAAGAATTCGCGACGCTCGATCCCCACTGGAAGCTCTATCGGAAACGGCGCGACGTGCGGCTGTTCGCCGAGATGCGAGCGCCCCTCGCGCCGGTCGTTCCGCCCGTCCCGCCCGTCCCGGTCGCGGGGAGCGTCCTGCGCCGTCCGCGGACGGCGCTCCCCGACGCCAACCTCCTCCGTGTCTACGACGAGCTGCTCGAGGCGTACGTCCCGCCGAGTTTTCTGATCAATGCGCAGCGCGAGGTCCTCCACGCGTTCGCGGGGGCGGGACGCTGGCTGCGGGTCCCGGACGGCCGTCTCTCCGCCGATCTGCTCGACATGGTCGACCGCGATCTGCGGCTGGCGATTTCGAGAGCCTTGCAGCGGGCGGTCCAGGAGAACGCGCCGGCCGCGCTCGGCGGCGTGCGGCGGGAGGCCGGCGGCGCGGCGGAGCGGCTCCGCGTCTCCGTGCGGCCGCTCGCGGTCCGCGGAGCGGGCGAACCGTACTGCCTCGTCGCGATTGAACCGGACGAGCGGCCCCCCGCGGTCGCAGCGCCCGCCGGGGAGCTCGACGTCGCAGCGGCCTCGGAGCAGCGGCTGTCGGAACTCGACGACGAACTCCGGTACGCCCAGGAGAACCTGCAGGCGGCCGTCGAGGAGATGGAAACGACGAACGAAGAGCTGCAGGCGACCAACGAGGAGCTCGTCGCGTCGAACGAGGAACTCCAAAGCACGAACGAGGAGCTCCACTCGGTCAACGAGGAACTGCACACCGTCAACGCGGAGCATCAGCGCAAGATCACCGAGCTGACCGAACTCACCGACGACATGGACAATCTGCTGCGGAGCACGGACGTCGGCACGATCTTTCTCGATCGGGAGCTGTTGATCCGCAAATTCACGCCCCGGATCGCCGAGTCGTTCCGGCTCCTCCCGCAGGACGTCGGCCGGCGGATCGACAGTTTTGCGCACGACGTCCTCCACCCCGGCTTGCTCGACGACGTCCGGCGCGTCTTGGCGGACGGCGCCGCGATCGAACGGGACGTACAGGACAAGCGGGGGGAGTGGCATCTGCTGCGGATCCTCCCCTATCGCACTCAGGAGGCGATCGAAGGGGCCGTCGTGACGCTGATCCCCGTGACGCGGCTCAAGAAGACCGAGGCCGAACTGCGGCGGCTGTCGAAGGTCTTCATGGACGGCGCCGACCCGATCCTCATCGAGGATCTTACGGGCACGATCCTCGACTTGAATCGCGAGGCGGAGCGGGCCTACGGCTGGTCCCGTGCGGAGCTCGTCGGGCAGCCCGTCACGAAGCTGATCCCTCCCGCCCTCCACGCTCGGAGCGACGCGCTCCGCCAACAGTGCCTGCGCGACGACTCGGTCCGCAACGTCGAGGCGGTCCGCTGCGCGCGTCACGGCGAACCGAGGCCCGTGCTCCTGACGCTGTCGCTCTTGCACGACGAGTCGGGGCGGCGGGCGGCGATCGCCAGCATCGCCAAGGACATTTCCGCGCAGAAACAGGCCGAGCAGGACGCCCGCGACGCCGCTCGCCGCCGGGACCAGTTCCTGGCGATGCTCTCCCACGAGCTCCGCAATCCGCTCGGCGCCCTGCTCAACGCGACGCGGTTCGTCGTCCGCGCGGGGAACCGCGATCCCGCTCTCGGCCGGGCGTGCGCAGTCATCGAGCGTCAGGGGAAGCAGTTGGCGCGGCTCTTGGAGGACCTGCTCGAAGTCTCCCGCGTCACGCAGGGGAAGATCCGCGTCGCTCCCCAGATCGTCGATCTCGTCGCCAGCGCCCAGGAGGCCGTCCAGGTCTTACAACCGCTCGTCGACCGCCGCGGGCACGCGCTCGAGACGGAGTTCCCCGAGCGACCGCTCTACGTCGAGGGAGATCCGGCGCGACTGTTGCAAGTTCAGGAGAATCTCCTGGAGAACGCGGCGAAGTACACCCCGCGGGGCGGGACGATTCGGCTGGTCGTCCGCGAGGAGGCGGGGGAGGCGGTCGTCACGGTCCGCGACAACGGCGTCGGGGTCCCGCCCGAGATGCAGTCCCGGATCTTCGAGCTCTTCGTCCAGTCGCCGCAGGCGCTCGAGGAGGACGAAGCGGGGATGGGGATCGGCCTCACGTTGGTGCAGTCGATCGTCAGTTTGCACGGCGGGCGGGTCGCGGTTCGGAGCGACGGCCCCGGCACGGGGAGCGAATTCGAAGTCCGGCTTCCGACGACCGCCGAGCGCCCCGCCGCGACCCCGGCCGCCGCCGTCGCGCCGTCCCCGGCGGGGATGCGCGTCGTCGTCGTCGAGGACAACGCCGACAGCCGGGAGATGCTCGCAGCGCTGCTGACGATGGACGGGTACGACGTCGCGACGGCCGCCGACGGCCGGCAAGGGGTGCGGACCGTCCTCGAGCGGGCGCCGGACGTCGCCCTCGTCGATCTCGGGTTGCCGGGGATCGACGGCTTGGAAGTCGCGCGACGGATCCGCGCGGCCGAGCTGCCGCGGCCGGTCCGGCTCGTCGCCCTCACCGGCTACGGCCGCGCCGTCGATCGGGAAGCGGTCTTCGCCGCCGGCTTCGACGAGCATCTCGTCAAGCCGGTCGATCCCGACGAGCTGGTGCGAATCCTCCGCCCGCCCCCGGCGGGGAGCTGAGCCGGCGTGTCGGGAGCGGGGACGGCGCGTCTCCGCTCCCGGCCGCGCGGCCAACCGGCGGCGATCCTGGCGAGTCGTCGTTCGATTCCGGACAACCCGGCTCGGCCCTGGTCGGCGCTGCGGACCGCTTCCTCATGGGAAGCGGCGCGGCTCACGCCGGAACGAGTTCCGCGGCCAGGTCGCGCTCCATGGCGCGCACCAATTCCTCCGGGTCGACCGGTTTCGTGAACCAGCGGTTCACGCCGTGCGGACCGACCGGGACGTCGGCCTCCGCCGGAACCGTGCCGGTGACCGCGAAGATCTTCAGGTCGCGATGCTCGGGATGGCGGCGGATCGCGGCGACCGTCTTGGGACCGTCGAAGCGCGGCATCTTCATGTCGAGGAGCACGACGTCGGGCGGTCCGGGCTTGGCGAGATGAACCATCGCCTGGAGGCCGTCCTGCGCGTCGTCGACCGCGAATCCGCTCAGCCGGAGATAGCCGGCGAGGAGTTCCCGTTCGTGGGGATCGTCCTCGACGACCAGCGCGCGGGGGGTGCGGGGGAGGGGCGCCGCGGCGTCGCGCGACGCGTCGTCGCCGTCGAGCTCCGCCTCGATCGCTTTGAGCTCCCGCAAGATCTCCAAGACGGTCGGCTCGGCGTCGTCGGTTCGCCCCGCGTCGAGTTTGCGCTGCAACACGCGGAGGCCGAGCGTCGCCCGTTGGAGCCGGTTCCGCGTCGCGTGGTCGAGCCCGCCGCTCGGCGCTGCGCGGTCGGTCGGCGATTCGCGGCGGTCCTCGGCGAGTTCCGCGCGGAGGACGGGGATCGATTTGGGGGCGTCGATTCCAAGTCGAACGTGCTTCCCCTCGACGCGCAAGATCTCTACGGAAATGCCGAGCGTGGGGAAGACGACCTTGTCGTTTCGTCCTCGAGAGAGAACAAGCATAGCCGGGCCTCCATGCCTGCGAAGCGATCGCGCTCGGCCTCCGGCCGACGATCGACCCCGTGGCGTTGTCGTGTGCCTGATCGCCCGCAACGGCGCGGCGCCGCCCCCGGGGGCAACTCCCCGGGGCGGCGCGGCCGCGTCAGACGGCCCAACGTCCCTGTCGAGCGAACTGCGGAGGTCCCTTCCGCGCGGGCTGACAACCAGCCGCGTCTCGTTCTAATCCATCGCGGCGAAATTCTTCAAGACGAATCCGCGCGCTTTGAGAGCGCGTGCGCGCAGTGCTGTCCGCGGGCCGACGCTAGCGTGCCGAGCGCGCGGCCGAGCCGTTCCGGAACGTCGTTCAGCGGGAGTCAGCCCGCCGGGCCGGCAGGCGCCCTGCGAGCAGTCCCGCGATCGCCGCGGCCAGCAGCAGTCGCGTCGGCGGCTCCGGCGCGCTCCCGGCGGCCGCCGCGCCGGCCGTGCCGAACTGCGTCGTCCAGATCGCCAGATCGTCGCGATCGACCGTCCCGTTCCCGTCGCCGTCGCCGTCGAATCGGAAGGCCCCGGCGTTCGTCCCGGCTCCCCGCTGCCACCTCAGGAAATCGTCGCCGTCGACGTCGGCGTCGCGATCGAAATCGCCGGTCGAAGGCCCGGGGGGCGGCAGCGGCAGGTCGAGGCGAAGGCTTTCGCCGCCGGTCACCGCATACGACCGGCCCAGCACGTCCGTCACGTCGACGGTCCCCGCGGAGACGCTCAGGTCCAAGGTCCCGAGGCGATCCGCTTCCCCGTACTCCAATTCGTAACGGGTGCCGCGGACGGCGACGGCGGCCGTCGAGGTTACGACCCGGGGACGCGGCCCGGCGCCGAACAAGGTTTCGAACGACAGCTTCCCCGCGAGCAGCTTGACGATCGTTTCGACGACGGTCGGACTCCGCAGAGTCCCCACTTCCAACGTGCCGTTCGGTAAGAGCGCCGCTTTCGCCCCGTCCTCGAACAGGACTGTGACTTCATGGGCGGACGTGTTGAGCACGACGTCCCCTTCGACGAGCGCGTAGCCGTCCTGAGCCGGGAAGCGGGGCCGTCCGATCGGCTCGATCCACACGCCCGCGGGGTCGCACTGCAACGTGGCGACTTCGTGCCGCGGCGCCTCGCGCAACTCGACGCCGCCCGGCAGTGCGAACGCGGGGACGGTCAGGTTCGCGCTCCAGGTCGCTTGAGCGCCGGCGCGCGGATCGTCCGGATCGACGTTCTCGGCGTTCGTCCCGGCCGCGACGCCCGCGGCGACGACCTGTCCCAGCGAAAACCGTTCGCCGATCCGGGCCGGAAACTGAAACGCGAACGTCCCGCTCATCGGCAGCGACGCCGGCGAGGTCGTCACCGGCTGCGACGCGCTGGCGCCCGCGAGACTCAACGCCGGCAGGTCGCCCGACCGGGTGAACGACGCGGTCAGGTCGCCGGGGGTCGTCGTGTGGCTGTCGAGCGGACGGGCGTGGAGTTCGTAGGGAAAGACCGGAAAGAGCGACGGCTCCGCTTCGCCGTAGCCGAGCGCGGGGCCGAGATCGAGGTCGACCCCGGCGCCCCCCGGAACGTCGACGTAGCGGAACCCGAGCGCACCGCTGACGCTGAACCGGGCCTCGAGCGTCACCTCGGCGCCCCAAGGAAGCGTCGGAGAGTACGCATAGTAGTGTCGGAAGCGAACGGCGCTGACGTTCGCGTACCCGCCGAAATGCCCGGGGTTGCGATTGTTGGTTCCGACGCCCGACCCGTCCACGCGGAAGGTCGCGGCGTCGAGGACCAGCCCGGCGGAGGCTTGACTTCCCGTCACGGCGGCGCCGAGCGTGCGGTCGAGCGGGCTCGAGCCGAACGGAAACGCGGCTTCCTGCGCGTCGGTCAGCGCCGGACTCGTCGCCTGCACGACGAGCTGACCGAAGGAGTAGGGCTCGACCGCAGCCGCGCGGGCCAGCCCGATCGTTCCCAGGACGACCGCCGCGGCGACGGTCGCTGGCGCATGGTTGTCGACGAATTGGTTTCCTGACTGCCGCATGACGACCACCCCCTGACGGTTGGGCGGCAACGACGAAGAGATTCCCTCAGCACCCGCCGGATGACGACCGGTCGACGGCGGCGCAACCCCCGCGCGGGGAGGCCTTCGCCTGCGGGAGAGACCCGCAGCGGGCGCTCCTCGCCGCCCCTGCAAGAGGGGGCGCCAAGGCGTGCGCATCGAGAAGCCAAGCGTGCCATCGCACACCTGCCTGTGTCGCCCCGGCACGGCCGCCGAGCGAACCGCTCGGCGCCGCAGGCCTTGAGCTCGGGGGCCTGATCATGCCGGGGTCTTGTGCGGAGTGCTCGGGAGTTCAAGCGGCAAATCCGATGCCGCGGGGGCTCGTCACGGGCCTCTCGGCGGGTCGAGGCTCTCGCTTCCGAAGGCGCCGCGGCTTGGGGAACGGGCCGGCGAGGGGCCGGCTCGTGTGAGCCAAACAAAAAAGCGAGCCGAGGCGTGGGCCTCGGCTCGCTGGGAGATGCTCGTTCGATTGTCTGCCGCGCCCGACGTCCGGGGCTGCAGGGGATCGCCCGCCGGTTAGGCGCGGCGACGACGGAGGTAAGTCGCAAACCCGCCGGAGGCGATCATGCCCAAGAGCACGAACGACGACGTCTCGGGGACGGCCGAGAAGCTGAAATTGTCGATGGCAAGACCGTGGTCGTTGCCGGCGTCGTTCAATTCAATCCAGCGGATCCAGAGGGTCTCGCCCACCTTCCATTTAATGTCGTTGATTGTCCCGCCGCGATTGGCGACAAGTCCGGCGACGTTGCCGTCTACGGCTGCTGCGGTTGAAGTCGCCACCGGAGAGGTCCAATCGAAGGTCCCGCCAGGAGCAGTCCAAGTGGTCACGCCAGCAAACGTGCTCCCGAACCCGTATTGCAGGACCATCGGTTGAGCGGTGGTATTCCCGCCGTTTCGCCACTGTTCGCCGTCGAAACCAACAGTAAACGAAAACAAAGTTGCCGAGGTATCGTTCGTTAATCCAATAGCGATATAGCCGGAAAGCGAACCTGAGCCGACGCCGCCAAGAGCACGATCCTGAGCACTGGCCGAGCCAAAACTGTAGAACGCGCCAGCGTTGCTGCTTCCAGTTCCAACAGTGTACTGTGTGATCGCAGCATTGCTGGAGTTAAACAAATACCATCCGTCGAGCGTGGTATCGTTGGTCCAGGCTACCGTTGTCCCCGTTGACGCCAACGTGTTGAAGTTCTGAGTGTACGTCGACAAAGTCGTATCGTACGACAACGTCGCGTCAGCGCGGGGCGTCGCGAGGACGCAGAGGGCCAGAATGGCAAGGCAGGTACGCAGCAGCTTCACAGGAAGTCCCCTCTCAATGCAGCTCAATTGATTTCCATCAGGAGGCCCGGCCGCATCGGCCTCAAACCGCCTGATCCACTTTTGCATCCGCCGTCTACTTCTCGTTACGATTCTTGCAGGCGTCCGAATCGGCGTCAACCATTTTCCCGCAGCCAACGGGCCCGTATTCCGAGGCAAGTGAGCGGAACAGGAAGTCGCCGCCTCGTCATTCGCCTCGACTTAAGTCCAGACCCCGGCTCTATAGCAAGGTGCATCTTCTGCGCCGAAACGGGCTCTTGTCCCGGTTCGATCCAACGGACCGCGTAACACCCTTTCCGACAACACGTTAGTGCGACACATGGATCGCCCCCCGCCGCCCGTGCGGGGGAGGGGACGGCGGGCCGTGCCGGATAATTCGGCGCCGGCCGCGTAAACGAGGCGCAACCTTGGGGCGCTCCTTGGCACGGCTCGCCCGCTCGACCCTTACCGGGCTCCGGGGGGTGTCCGCTCTTACGGCTAGGTCGCCCCGAGCGGTGCAGGTCGTTGAGGTCCCAAGCCGCCTCGCCACAAGTCAGCCCCCCGGCACAAAGGCACAGCCGTGGTCACCCTCGTGACCACGGCTGTACGGAGATCGATCAAACAGGGGTGCGAACGGTTGCCGGGGGTCCTTATCCGCCGCGCCGCCGAGTCCAGTACGCCCCGGCCGTGACGCAGCCGACGAGCCCGGCGAACAGGAAGCTGGACGCCTCGGGCACCGCGGCGATCGCCGTGCCGTTGATCGTCACGTTGTCGAACCGCCACGTGCCGCCCGAGCCGTAGTCGCCCGTGGTCGTTCCGCCGCCGGGCGTATAGCTTGCAGCGGCGTTGGCTCGCATGTACGCCGTATTGGCGGCGTAGTCGGGCAGGGAGGCATTTTGGTCAAACGCCACCGGCGAGAAGATCGAAACGATCCGCAAGCCGAACAGGGGGTTGTCGTTCGCCCCGCCGACCGAGGAGAGATCGAAGTCGAAGGTGTAGAACGCGTCGTGCGGAGAGAGCCCGCCGCCGTTGTCGGCGAACGGCGTCCAAGAACTGCCGCCGTTGGTCGTGTATTGAACTTCGGCCCAGCGCGACGCGGTGCCGCTCGCCCGATGATCGAACGAGAGGGTGATGTTTTCATACCCCGCGGTGCTGACCATGAACTGCACGCCGCGGGTCCCGCTGCCGGCGCCTTGAGCGGCGTAGCTTGTGGTGTTCCAGCCGCGTCCCGGGTTCCCCGCCGCGAAGGTGGCGGTGACGCCGACGAGGGAGGCGGTTCCGGCGCCTGTGGACGGGGTGGTCACGTCCCCCTCGAACGTCCACTGTGTGATTAGGTCGGCCTGCGCCCTTGCGGTCAGCAGCAGGACGGCGGCCAGGATCGGGACAGTGTTCTTCATTGCGCTCTTCATTGCGGGTCGCTCCTAGAAAATCGATCATCGTCGGATGGCGTTGAGCAGACTGCTCCGGCAAGTCCTTGGCGCGTGCGCGTCAGCGGCGCTCGCACAAGAGCCTGCTGGCCGACACGATCATCCAGGTTGCGGAGTGCGCCAATTCCTTGGCCCCGCAGCGAGCGACCGATTCATCGAAACTTCATCGAATCACGAAAACTTCATCGTTCGTCTTCACGGACGCTTCATCTGGTCCACACAATCGCTCACCCCCTGCGTCCGGTCGTCGAGCAACGCAGCGCCCGCGCTCGCCGACTTCGCCCGCGGCGACGTCATGCGGAGCGGGCCGAAAAGAAAAGCGAGTAGCGCCAGTTGTCCTCAAGGGAGTGCGTGAGCAAGAAGCTTTCACCCCAAACGCGGCCCACGCCTGGAGCGCCGCTCAGATCCCTGCAGCCCCGGCCTCCGGCCGGGGGTTGCGCACCAAAGGCGCAACGCTTGCTCCAACGATAATCGACCCCCCGGCAGAGCCGGGGGCTGATGTTGCAATTGGCAACGTGGCGCGTGGCAGTGGGATGCTTCTTGCGGCTGCGCCGTGCGAGGTTGGGGACAACCTGGGCTGCCCATGGGCGCTGCGCCCGATCTTCGGGGTGAGACCATTTGCGCCCATCAATTGGGCAAGTGGGTTCACGACCTACGCCTGGGGCGCGTGCTCGGGGAAGACGACAGGCAGCCTGTCCCGCCCCGAGCGACCCGACGCCCAGCTAGCGGCGCTCGGCCAGCAGCGCGCGCAGCGCCGCGTCCCACTGCTCGACCATCCGTTGCCGGCTGAAGTGCGCGTGATAGGCGGCGTGGCAGCGGCGGCGGAGGGCGGCCAGTTCGACGGGGTTGTCCGCGAGCGCGCGGAGTTGAGCGGCGACCTCGGGGACCGTCGCGGGGGTCAGCACCCAGCCGGCGTCGTGCGCGCGGACCCAGCCGGCGATCGCCGACTCGGGCGCCCCGGCGTAAACGACCCCCCGCCCCGCGGCCAGGGCGCCGAAGAATTTCGAGGGGACGACCGTGCCGGTCCACTCGGGGCGGAGGCTCACGAGGTGGAGGTCGCAGGCCGTGAGCCGTTGTTCGAGTTGGTCCTCGGGGGCGAAGCCCGCGAAGCGGACGTTCGCGTCGTCGGGCCCGACCGCCGCTCGCAGTTCGTCGGCCCGGTTCCCCCGGCCCGCGAAGCAGAACGCGACCCCGCTGCCGCGCAGGGCGCGGGCCAGCGCCAGGAACTCTTCGTACGAGTGGGCCCGGCCGAAGCTGCCCGAGTAGAGGAGCCCCAGGGTGGCGTCGCCGAACAACTCGCGCCGGACCGCGGGGTCGGGCGCCGGCGGGGTCGCGGGCTCGACGAGCGACCAGGGGGTGATCGTCGCGGGGCGACAGCTCGGCTCGATCGCCTGCAGCCGCCGGCCCATGCAGGCCCCCAGGTCGGCCACCAAGTCGCACCGCCGATAGGCCGCCGCGGTCAGCCGAGCGAGGAGCCGCGGCAGCCAGCCGTCGGGGGCGAGCATGCCGTCGGCGACCGCCGCGTCGGGGTAGAGGTCAAAACACCAGTGGGCCGTCTTCGTGCGGCGACGCAGCAGCTTCCAGGGAATCGCGGCGAGCACCCCCAGGATTGGGTCGGTGCCCACCAGCATCACCTCGTTCGGCCGGCGCCGCGACGCGAGGGCCGACCACGCCCAGGCGGCGTGCATCCAGGCCGAGTTCAGCAGCCGGCCGCGGTTGGACGACTGGTCGAAATCGGGCCGCCAAACGCGGCGGATCTCGACGCCGGCGCGAACTTCGCGGCGCGAAAACCGCCGACCGCGGCCGAAGCAACTGCGGTTGGCGGGCCGAACCGTGACCCGCCACCCGCGCTCGGCGAGCCCCGTCGCCAGTTCGTCGAACAGCCGTGCGCTGACGACGTCGTCGGGGCGGAAGAAGTGGTAGAGGAGGGTCAGGCGCGGCGGCTCGGACGGCGCGGGGGGGGCGGCCTCGCGGCCGCGCTCGGCTGCCCGCTCGGCGTCGATCATGACTGCGGCGCCGCGGTCGCCTGGGTCGGCTCGGCAGGCGAGTCCGACGCCGACTCGGCGGTCGCGGGGCTCCCCTGGATCACCTGGCGCAGCAGATGCGTGCGGGCTTCATGCAGCAGCCTCCGCGCGATCTGCTTCGTCTCGTCGGCCAGTTCGCCGGGGGCGGCGACGAGCACCTGCACTTGGAACATCTGCCGCGACGGGGCCAGCGGGTGGCGCCGCACGAGCAAGCGCCACAATTGATCGCGGATCGCGCCCATCGGGGGCGAGACCGGTTCGCCGAACTCGTCGAACATCGACCAACTGACGAACGCCCGGGCGCCGTCCGGCTTGGCGAGATCGACCTCGACGGCGGTCCACGTCTGATCGCCGATCTCCTCGGTCGACCAGTCGCGGCGAGCGACCTCCCACCCGGCGCCCGAGTAGCAGATGGTCAGTTCGTGCCACCCCTGGCTAAACGGAAAATCGCACGATACGACGTACCGCTCGCCCGAGGGGCCTTGGTACTGATAGGTCCGCGAGAACTCGCCGAAGATCACGTCGCCCCGTTCGCGCTTGGTCTCCTCGAACCCGACCCGCGCGGTCCCGGCGAGTTGCTCGGGGAGCGACGATTCGGCGAGCGTCGTCGCCGAGGCGACGTGCGCGTGGGCGGTCGTCGGATTGAACCACGCCCAGGCGAGGAACCCGAACTGGGCGACCGCCAAGGCGCCGAACGCGATGGTGGCGGTGCGCAGCAGCCGCAAAACGCCCGCTGGGACCGCGGAGGCCGCGGCGGCGACCGGCGCGACGTCGTCGGCAGGCGGCTTGCGGTTCGTGCGCAGCGGATCGCCCCAGCGCACGATCGCGTCCCAGACCGCGGCCGGCCAGCGGCCGAATCGCAGCGGCACGCCGGTCTGCTGGTTCCACGCCGACAACACGGGGGCGAGCCCCGCTGCGAGCAGAAACTCGGTCGAGATCAACGCGCCGAACGCGACGACGAATACCCCCAAGCTGAGGATTTCGTGAGGCGCTCCCTTCGTCCAATCGACGTCGAAGTAGTGCAGCGCCCCGGCGATCAGCGAAATGCGGATCGAGTTCATCAGCATCGCCCACAGGACGCCGGCCGCGGCCAGGGCGGCCAGGTGCAACGGGGGACGGTTGCGCCACACGCCGTAGATGACGGCGCAGGCGATCAGCGACTTCACCGAGACGATGCCGCTGCACGCCTCGTCGACGAACAACTCGCGCCCGGCCAGCAGCAAGGTGTTGCCGTCCATCAGGTGGGCCACGCCGACCAGATCGAGGATAAAGCTGCTCAACCGGCTGCTGGCCAATTGCAGCTTGGCGACCAGTTGCTGTTCGAGCCCCAACGGCAGGGGCAGCACGAGCCACAGCAGCAGCCAAATTCCCCACAGGTACGTCACGCGGCGATAGCGGCCCACAAGCGCCAACCCCGCGGCGGCCAGCACGATCAGCGACGCCATCGACGCCCAGGGGTTGTACAACAAACCCGCTCCCGCCAGCGACGCCCAGGCGAGCGCCGTCAGGGCGCGGCTGGCCCGCACGGGCCGATCGGCCCCGGGCGCCGGCGCAGGATCGGCCTCCTGCCAGCGGACGTACAACAGTCCGCCGAAGGCCGCGAACACGAACGGAAAATACTGAGACTGCGGCGACGACCACAGTTGCTGAAAAAACGCCGCAAGCATCGGGGCGTACGCCGCGGCCACAGCGACGGCCGCCGCGATCAACACGGTCCGTGGGACGATGCGTCCTTCGGCGGGGTCGGCGTTCCACGAAAGGGTCGTCATGCAACCAGATATTCAGCAGCGAGGAGAGGCCAGCCGACGAAAGTGGCTTGGGAGCAGCGCCCGTCGGCGCAATTGGAAGACTTCATCATACACTGCCGCAGGAAAAACGATCCCCCGCGACGGACTCTTCGCGGCCTAAGTCGGGACGTCGGAATCTGCGGGTTGTGCGCCCTGGGCGACCTCGGCGGCGGGTGGTCCGACTTCCGGTCGGCCTACCGCCGGAGGGGCGACCGGGGCGCCGAGTCGGCCCGCCGCGAGGAACACCCCGACGGTCGTTTCATAGGCGGCCTTCATCCGCGCGTAGAGGACGCCTCCCCGTCCGTCGAAGATCGCCCGTTTAACCAACAGGAGATGCATCATCCGCAGCCAGCCGCGAGCCGGCATGCGGTAACTTAGGCGCTTGATCGCTCGTCGCCGTTCAATCCCGCTCCCCAGCGCGATCGCCCGCAGATCGCCGCCCGTCGAGCCGTCGCCGGCGAGAAACTCCTCGGCCTCCTGCCGTGCGTAGCGCGCGTGTTTGACGAACCAATCTTCCAGCCCCTTGGAAAACGGATCGTGCAAGTACGGCGAGCGCAATCGGCCAAGTTCGCCGGCGGTCGATTCGCGCTGGCCGTGGCCGGAATCGCAAAATCGAAGTCGGCGCTTGTGAAACAGTCGCACTTGGTAAGCCGGATACTCGCCGGAGTAGCGCAGCCAGCGGTTCCCCCACATTAGTTTGCTGGGGACGTAGTACCCGGCCTTCTCGTTCTGCGGAGTCGCCAGCGAGCGAATCTCCTCGACCAACTCGGGCGTGAATCGTTCGTCGGCGTCGAGGTGAAACACCCAGTCGTGCCGCAAGTCGAGGGAGTCGATCGTCCAATTTCGCTGCTGCCCGAACGAGCGAAATTCATTGTGACTGACGATCGCCCCGCAGCTGCGAGCGATGGCGACGGTGTCGTCGGTCGAGCCCGAATCGACGACATGCACGTCTTCCACGACTCCCGCCAACGAATCAAGACACCCCGGCAAGTTGCCGGCCTCGTTCTTGCAGAGGATGACGACGCTCAGCGGCAGCGGTTCGCACGAGGCTGGTTTGGCAGAATGTTCGTTCAAGGATGCAACGATCAAATGGGAATAGCAACCTATCTGGCAGCGGAGATCAGTGGTGAAGCGCACAAGTGCGGAACTTGGCAGCAATGCACTGAGTCCTGAAGAATCTCCGACGGCGGACCAATTTCGTCGCGCAGCCGCTGGCGAGCGTCAGCAAGATGTGCGTCCGTGGTTCAGGGACGCCTGCGGCGCCCGGAAGTGCGTCGAACGCCTCTGGCCCATACTGGCGTTGCCATACGAGGAAATCGCTGCCGGAGACGACTTGATCAAAATTCGCATCGCCATCCGCAAGGGCGGCAGGCATTCCTGTGCCGAAGCGATTTTGCCACGTCGCCAGATCGACGGCGTCGACCACCCCGTCGTCGTTGAAGTCAGCCAAGTCGCCCCCGTCCCAAGATCCCTCGGCGGTCAAGATCCGCGGCATTGTGATATCAGCCCAACTCGCCGCGAGACCAGCCGTGATCTGTGCGCCGGCGGAAGTCAACGGGGTGACGCCGTCGGCAAAGGTGCCATAGTAAACAGTTCCGTCGCTTCCTGTGACCTGGGCAAGCGGATTGATGCGAAAGTCGCCGGCCAGCGGATCGCCGAGCCAAAACTGCGAAAGCTGAGCCGGAGTGAGGTAGACGCTATTAGCGTCTTCGCCAGTCGCCGATTGCCAAGCGGCCAGCGTGTTGTATATCGTCGCTCCAAAGCGGCAGCGGAGGTCGGCGCCCGTGCCAGTCGAGGCTCGAGCGCAGAAGATGTTGAAATCGCCCGAGTACGATCCTCCCAGAGCGTCGATCTGATACGTGTTCGGAGATCGCCCGACGAAGACGGAACGGTGGACCGAAAGAACGCCGCCGGCCGGATTGTTAAGCATGACCGGGCGACCAAAGCCGCCGCTGCTGTCGATCACCGCAAATGTGCAGTTGCTCAACTCCAGGGAACCGGAGTATCTCAGCAGTTCCACGTTGTTGTTGACTGTTGCGTCGACGGCGAAGAAGCAGTTGTCGACAGTAGAGCTTCCAGTCGCCTGCAGACGCGACGCGCCTCCGCTTGCTGCGAACTCGACTTGAAGATCTCGCGCCGAGAAGGTCGTCGTATCGCTTCCCACGCTGAATACGGTGTGAGCCTTGCGATGGGTCCCGCCTTCAACGGTCGTGACAATGCCGCCCCCGTATCCGACGCTGAACTGGCCGGAGGTTCGTGTGCGTTGAAACGCAATGGTCTCAAACGAAGGCCCGCTGGCATCATGCACCGCAAATGCCGAGAAATTGGGGCCGAGTGCGTCGCCGTTTTGTTGCACGAACGTGCAGTCGGCAAACGTGCCGTGATAGCCGGCCGCCTCATTGCGGAAGTTGACCAAACCGCCGGAGAAGCCTGCCGAGTAAACGCTCAGTGCGTCGCCGACGACGACTCCGGAAAAGTGCTGGGCGAAACCATGATGCTTGCCGCCGCCGTAGGCTTCGCTGTCGGTGATCGTCCCTCCGTCGGTTCCGTTCCAGGCTTCCAGGCCGCCGTTGTTGAGCATAGCTCCGCGAACGTAGATTCCGTCAATGGACGCGGCGTTTCTTACCGCTGCCTGTCGCACGGAGATGCGCAGACTCCGCGAATTTTCGTTTGGATCGCCGCCGTCGTTCAGATGGACCACAACGTCGACTGGGCTCGCAAGAGCGTTAGGCGGTGCGAAGTAAGTCCCCGGCGTGGCCTCGCATTCCTCTGCTGTCTGAACCCTGCGCAGGAGCACGCCGTCGTCGAAAGCCATAACGCCGTAGGATTGGGAGGTCGTCTGAATTGGGACGGAGGCGGCAAACACGCCTCCTCCCAGGCCTTGCCACGATTCGACTCGCTCAGTTGCATCAATTGCCGGGCGGGGACCTTCGCCGTACGCAGTGAAATTCAGCCCCACGACTGCAGAGCCGATCGACTCACGCCAGATTCCCCCGCGGCGCAAAGCAATTGTGTCGCCCGGCGATGCCAGCGCTTCGGCGGCCGCCAGAGTCCGCAAAGCCGAAATGCGTGCCAAGCCATCGTTGGCGTCGCTGCCAAAGGGTGAGACGTAAAACGTTGCGGCGTGCAGAGAGTTGAGCTGCACGAGGAACGCGATGAGAACGAAAAGAGCACGACGAAACCGGGCCAGGTGACACTCCGAGTCGAACCGCATTCTGACTGCTATCGCCGTTGTTCGCTGGGAGCAGTTGTCACGATGCCAGTATTGCAGGTGCAACATATGCAGAAATGCTAAGTTGTCCGGATGCAGATCGCGGGGCCCAAACGCCATTATGACCCTGCTCTCTCCGCTACGGCAATCATCGACTTGGCCAACGGGGCGAAGCGGCCGACGCGGAGGAATCGTACGCGGGCGAACCCGGCTTCCTGCAGCAATTGCGTCAGCGTCGCGATCGACCAGAACTTGATGTGCCCGTGATCCCACAACGCGGTGAAGTGACGGTCCATGGCGCCGGTCGCCGCGAGGGCCAAGTTCTTCAAGTAACCGTGATACGGCGTCGAGACGATCGCGATTCCCCCCGGCTCGACGAGGGAGAACAGCGTCGCCGCGTAGTCGCGCGGAGCGTAGACGTGCTCGACGACCTCCAGGCTGATCGCCGCCGGAAACGTTCCGTACCGCGCGGCCAGGTCGTCGTAGGCCGAGCCTTCCTCAAGTCGCAGTTCGGGGTAGCTGGCCGCGGCTTGCCGGATTCCCTCGGCCGACGGATCGACCCCGGTCACGTCGTATCCCAGCGAGGTCAAGTAGGCGGCCACCGAGCCGTTGCCGCAGCCCAGGTCGAAGACCCGCCCCGGCGCGGCGCCGAAGCGGGCCGACAGTTCGCTTGTCAGCGCCGGCAGCAGGTATCCGTGGGAATGGTTGCTATTGGCGTCCGCATAGCGATAGCCGCCGATGGCGCTGGTTTGTTTCATGGCGACGGGGCGTCCTCGGGTTGAGCGGGGCGCATCAGGCGGGGTTTGATCGGTCGGGCCGGGTTGCCGCCGACCACGGTCCAGGCGGGGACGTCCTTCAGCGCCACGGCGCGGGCGCCGACGACCGCGCCGGCGCCGACCGAGACGTTGGGCCCGACGAAGGCGTCGGCGCAGATCCAGGCGTCGGACCCCACGACGATCGGGGGCTTCCGCAGCGGCAGCAGCGGGTCTTCGTAATCGTGCGTCCCGGCGCACAGGTGGGCGCGGTGCGACACGGTGGCTCGGGCCCCGATGGTCACGAAGCCCAGGTTGTAAACGAGCGCGTCCTCGCCGATCGCCGCGTCGTCGTCAATCGCCAACTGCCACGGGTAGTAAACTCGCGCCGACGGATAAATGTGCACGTTGCGACCGACCCGGGCGCCCAGTCTCCGCAACAACCACCGCCGCCAGCCGAAACAAGGCCGCGGGCTGAACCGAAACAGCGGCCAGCAGGCCATCCACAGCACCCGGCGCAGTTGCTCGGTGCGCGTGTACTTGCGGGCCGAGCGATTGCCGCCGACGTCAAGTTGTTGCGATTTCGGTGCGGTCATGCCGTGGGGGGATGGACTTGCGAAAATCAGGCGACGGGCTTTGCGGAAGGGCGCCCGGCTCGGTCGGCCTCCGTCGCGACCGCGCGCGGGGGACGGAGGCCGACGTTCGCTCGAGCGATCGACATCGGTCAGATGTGATTGCGAGTCATGTGGTACGACGCCGGATTGCCGCGGACAATGCGGCTGTTCGCTACGCTGCCCGCCACGACGCTGCCGGCGAGGACGATCGCCGCGGCGCCGACCTGGACCCCGGGGAGCAGGATCGCTCCGGGGCCGATCCACGCGTCGGCGTCGACGTCGATCTGGGCGCTCAAGGGGGGCGCTGCCGACACCGGGCGTCCGCGGCGCGGAATCGACGGGGTCGAGGAGAGGACTTGCGCCCCCGGGCTGATGATCGCCCGGTCGCCGATGGTCACCCCGCCGGCGGTCATCAGGCGGACCCCCGCGCCGATCTCGACGTCGTCGCCGATTTCGAGCCGTTCGGGACAGTCGACGGTCACGTCCGGGGCGATTCGCGCCCGGCGGCCGACCAAGGCCCCGGCCGCCCGCAACGACTCGACGTCGTAGGGCCGGCACAGGGCGCCGGCAGCCGGGGGGACGGCACGGCTCGGCTCGGAGGCGGAATCCACGTTCGTCATCGCAACGGCTGGTTCAGTCACGTAGGTCTCCTTGCGAAGTGCGAGAGTTGCCGGCGGGTCGACGCTGCTCGACCACCGCCGGCCATTATCCCGAACGCCGCAGGAAGATTCGACAACGATTTTTGGGCCACTTTCCGGCGACGACTGTATGCGGTTCACTTGGTGCAAACCCATTCAGGGGCAGGACCCCCGCCGAGGACCCACTGGTACGTGGCGACGAATTGCCCGGCGATCCTGGGCCAGGCGAATCGCTCCTCGACGAGCCGCCGACCGCGGGCGCCCGTCGACCGCAGATCGGCGGGCGACAGGCTCGCCAGCGTTCGCAGCCCCGCGGCGATCGACTCGGGACGCGGTTCGATCCGCAGCGCGGCCTCGGCCGCGAACATCTCGGGGAGGTTGCAATGGTCGGTGATCAGCAGGGGAAGGCCGTACGAGCTCGCTTCGAGCGCTGCCACGGGGAGCCCCTCGCTGTGCGACGGGAGGATGAACGCGCTCGACGCGCAGATCAGCTCGTGCTTGTCCCGGCCGTACTTCGGGCCGACCAGATCGACGCTGTCGGCGATCCCGGCGTCGGCCGCCTGCCGACGAAGTCCGGAGAGCATGTCGGCGTCGTCGGCGCCGGCGACGACCAGCCGCCATTCGCGGCGTTCCGTCGCGCTGAGGGACGCCCAGCCGGCCAGCAGTTCGTGCAGCCCCTTCTTCGGGTGAAGCCGACCCAAGAACAGCAATTGTCGCGGCCCGTCGGCGAGCGGCGCCGGTTCTTCGGGCAGGTTCACCCCGTTGGGGATCACCGCGACCGGGTTGCAGAGCCCCATCGCTCGGGCGCTGTCGCGCTCGGCGTCGCACAGCGCATGCAAGCAAGCCGCCCGGCGCAGATGCCGATTCTCGTAGAGCGCCAGAGCCAGTCGCTTCTTCCACCGCGACAGGCGGAGGGCCCAAGGGTCGATCATGCCGTGGGGCGAGACGAGGTAGGGCTTTCGCGTCGCCCGCTCCCATGCCGACACCGAGGCCGACAGAAGTTGCCACAAGCCGTGCGTGTGAACGAGGTCGGGGGCCAGTTCGACAAGCGTCTCCCGCAGTCGGGGCGCGTAGCCGAGTCGGGCCGGTCCGACGACGGGACTCAGCCGGGGTCGGACCGCCGACCACGCGGCCAAGTCGGCCGACGCATGGTCGTCCTCGAGCGAGGCGACCCCCAGCTCGACGTTGCCTGTGGCGGCGAGCGCCTCGGTCAGATCGCGCACGGCCGCCGCGACGCCGGCGCCGCTGCGGGAGATCGACCCGGTGACCAACGCGACCTTCATCGGGGGGCGACTCGCAACGCCAAGCGGGTCAGGGCGCGATCGAGCAGCCGCGACCCTCGCGCTCGGGCCGTCAGCGACGCCTCGGCGGCGCGCAGCAAACCGCGGGCGAATCGGTCGGGCCCCCACTGGTCGACGATCCGCCGGCTGGCGACGGCCATGTCTTGGAGCCGGGCGTCGGGAAGCCCGCTGATCCGCAGCAGCACCGTGGTCATTCCGGCGACGTCGTACGGGTCGAAGGTCCAGCCGTTCACTCCTTCGTGGACGAGATCGGGCGCGCAGCCGCAGCGGTCCGAAACGAGCACCGGCAGCCCCGAGGCCATGGCCTCGTTGACGACCAATCCCCATTGTTCCGAAGTGCTCGCCTGCACGTACGCGCCGGCAAGTCCGTAGTACGCCGGCATCTGGTCGTAGCCGGCGAACCCGGGAAACAGGGCGGCCTCGCCAAGGTCGAGCCGCTCGGCCTCGGCTTCGAGCGCGGGACGCAACTCGCCGTCGCCTGCGATCACAAGCTTCCATGCCGCCGAGCCCGCTTGCCGCCGGTACTCGGCGTAGGCCTGCAGAAGCCGGCTGAGGTTCTTCTTGGCGATGAAGCGGGCCGCGGTCAAGAAGTATCGCTCGGGGAGACCCAATTCACGGCGAATCCGGGGGGCGTCGGTGCGAGTCTTCTCCAACTCGGCGGCGAAGTAGTCGTTGTCGACGACGTCGTACCCCGGTTCGATGCGGTCGGCCGAGACGCCGAGCTTGGCCACGTACTGCCTATGGCGCGTGCCTCCGACCAGGGCCGCGTCGAACTGCGAGACGATCCGCCGCTTGACCCACTCGCGAACGGTCTTGCGACGGAAGTCGATTTCGGTCGTCGCGGACAGAAGCACGCGCCCCGCGCCGCGGGTCGTCGCCCATTGCAGGGCGCCGAGCGCCTCGGGGACGGTCCAGCCGGGGATGGCGACGACGTCGGGCGCCGCGGCGTCGAGGGCCGCCTGCACCGCCGCGACGACCTCGCCGCCCGGCACGGAGAGAATGTTACGCCCCTTGAACAAGGTCGTGATTCCCAAATCCTCCTGCCGCTCGGCCCGCCAGCCGGCCACGTTCGTCGCGCCGAGTCCGTCGACGATTTCGATTCCGACCAGTTCGCCGCAGCCGGCGATCGCGCGCCGCGCGGCGACGTATCGCGCCAAGTGGTACCGCCCGAACACGCCGTAGACGAGGGCGACGTTCATCGGTTTCGCCGCGTCGCCGTCTCGGCGACGGCGTCGAGCAGGATGCGGCGGAACTCGCGCCGCCCCTCGGCGCCGAGCGCGTCGACGCGGCGCTTCGCCTCGGCGAATCGCTCCCGGTTTTGCGGGTCGAGTGCGAAGTCGATCTTGGCGCGAAGCTCCTCGGCCGTGAAGTCGGCGATGTCGACCACTTGGTCGCCGAGCCCCGCCATCTCCATCATGCCGCGGGTCTTGGGCAAATAGGCGATCGCCGCCAGCGGGGCGCCGGTCTGCAATGCAAATACGTTCGAGTGCATGCGCGAACCGAGGAACGCCAGCGAGCGGCCGATGATGCCGCGCATGATCGGGGGAGGATAGTTCGTCTCGTCGACCGCCACGGCCTCCGGGGCCAGCCGGTGCAATTCGTGCATGGCCGATTCGTCGCCCGGGGTGCCGAACCCGGCCTCGACTTGCTTGAGGACGAGCGTCGATACGCCGTGCCGGGCGCGCAGTTCACGGGCGACCTGGGCGACGTTGGCCAAGTACGCGGCCCGGGCCTGTGCGGGGGCGTTCGAACCCGGAAAGTACCAATCGAGCACCGTCGCCGCCAAGAATCGTCGAGGCTCCACGCCGAGCTTGGCGAGCGCCGCTTCGGCTCCCGCTTCGTCGACTCGATTGTCGTAGAACGCCATGTCCGGCAATTGCTGCACCAACTCGTCGGGCAGCTGCAACTCGTCGCGCACGATCCGCTCGGAGGCCGACTCGCGGACGATCACCCGCTGCGTCCGGCGCAGCAACTTCGCCGCTCGGCGCCGCCAAAAGGGGGAGTGAAACGGCCCGATGCTTTGCGGCGCCAGGATCACCGGGGCGCCGCTGGCGACTGCCATCTGCAGGTGAGCCAGATTGCTGACGATGCTGGGATTGGAGTCCTCCAAGTAGCCCCCCGGACAGGCGACGACCAGATCGAGATCGGCGAAGCAGGAAGCCCGCCCCCCGGCGCCCCGCGGAAGGAAACTCGGCCTCACGACGTTTCGCCACACGCCGACGAGCAAGCCAGCGACGTTGTCCGCCCGGCGGCGGAGTCCGCCGCGCGAAGACGTGCCGTACTGCGTGCTCCAGCGGACCTGCGGGAAGTAGCGCGCTTGGCTCGCCGGATCGCGGCAGATCCCCAGCAGCTCGGCCCCGGGAAAGGCGTCAGCCAGGGACTGCAGCAGCGCGTCCAGCAGCATCCAGTCGCCCTTGTTCACGTAGCCGAAGACGTGCGTCACGAGAATCCGCATCCGGCGTTCCGCAGTGCGCTCTCGGTCCTCCGGGGGAGCGCCTCCCGCCGTCGTGCGGGTGTCGTCGAGTTCAGGAATAGCTGTAGACGACGGCACGCGCCGGTTCCTGTCTTTGTCGGGCCCAATAGAGCAACGGGACGACGAGAATCGAAATCATGACAATCCGATTGACGAACATGTGCGTACTGTGAGCGATGCACCAGAGCGAGGGGATCAGCAGCGAGATGTAGAGAATCTGCGCCGAAGGCCACCTAAGCATGGCCGAGTTGTAAAGCCCGCGCATGAAGTAGGCGACCAAGAAGAACTTGAACGCCCCGAAGTACCAGAAGGATTCGTACGCATCGGCCACGCCCGTCTTCGAGGCGCCGTTGTAGAAGGCGTACATTTGGTACGCTGCGCTGTCCTGACGAAAATGCCCCGGGTTGATCATCAACGACTGCTTGAACTCGTGGCCGAGCAACTGCCCTGGAACGAACCCGAACACCAAGGCGTTCCAGTGCGAGATCCCGAAATCGAAAGAGCCGCTTTCATCGACCATTTGGATCGCCAGGCAGCAGCGGATTCCCTCGCTCGGCTGCTCGGCAATCGAATGCTGGACGCCTTTGAAAATCTCGTCGACGGTGAGCTTTTCGAGATTGAAACTCGTACTGCCCAAGAGGCTCGACTTCAGTCCCTCGCCGTGCGAGAGACTGCGGCGGTAGACCGAGATCGACAGCAGCAAGACGATGCCCAACGCAAAGCCGCCGACGATCATCGGCCGGGGGAGCGTCTTGCGCCGCACGAGCCAGTACGAGCAGAGCAACGTCACGCCAATAAATGCAAACTGACTGCGTCGCCCGCCGAAGATCGCTTTGTCGGCGAGGAGCAGCAGTCCGATCAACACTGGCGGCAGGAACTTGCGATCGCGCGATTGCAGGTAACCGATCAGCGAAGTGATCAAGCCGTAGTGAAGCAACTGCGAGAAGAATTGGAGAATGGTCGATGAACCCGTCCACTGGCCGCGACGGAGTTCCGCCTGCTCAAGATTGCTCAAAGCGAACATCATGACGACCCCGACGATCGTCAAGAACCAACTGACGGCGACTAACTTCTGCGGCTCGAAGCGCCATTCCGCTGCGCGGATTCCCTTATTGTTCAATCCGTAACCGAGAAAAATTGCGCCCAGACAAAGAACCGCCGTCGTCGCCGCTTCCTGGATGGCAGCAGGCGAAATCCCCTGGACCTGCGACGCTCCGTACAACTGCGGCAAGATAAAGCCGCCGAACAGCAGACTGCAAAGCGTGGGGAGTTCGATCAGACCCTCCGGCCGGCGCAGGCCCCCGAGCAGCCCTGCGACGCAGCAGACGCCTAGCACCGCGAGCATAATCTCGGTCATGGCCGGGTCGCCCCCGCGAAGCGCGACTGGAAACAGTCCAGCAAGGCCTTGCCGTAGGCCTGCAGATCGTACTCCTGCCCGCGAATCGCCGCCGAGCGTGACATGCGCGCCAGCAAGTCGCGATCGCCGGCCAAGCGCCGGATTGCGCTGGCGATCGCCTCGGCGTCGCGAATCGGGACGATGAAACCGTCCTGACCGTCTCGCACGACGCTGCCGGTGTTGGGCGTGCACACGACCGGAAGCCCGGCCGTCAAGGCCTCGTACGTGACGGTCGCCGATCCCTCGCAGAGCGACGGGAGAAGAAAGACGTCGGCCCAGGCCAAGTGCTCGATGACTTCGCAGCGCGGGACGGGACCCCGCAAGTCGGTCGTCGCGGCGATCTCTCGTCCCGCTTCGGGCGACGCGGCCAACGGGCCGACGACCCGAAACTCGGCGACGTCGGCCGCTTGGCGCGCCGCTTCCATCACGTATTGGGTCCCTTTTCTCAGGCCCACGGCGCCCAGCGTCAAAACTCGCAGCTTGCCGCGGCTGAAATCGGTCCGTTCGCAGCGGAATGCGCCGTCGACCCCGTAGGGGACGGCTTGGTACCGCTCGACTGGCCCGCCGCAAGCGCGGAGCGCGTCGCCCACGAACTCCGAACCGCCGACGATCAAGTCGGCGAGTTCCCACTCTCGCTCGAGGCGATCGTAGCTCCGATGCACGGCAGGAGACTCGACGACAGGCCGTTCCCAGTGGGGATAGCGGCGCTGCTCTTCGGCGAGAATTCGCAAGAGAAATCGTCGCGGCGCGTTGGTTTGCTCGAGGACGGTGAACAGGCCTTGCGCGCGGGCCGCGCAAAGAATCTCGAGCCCGCCGTAGTTGAAGCAGTATGCCGCCGAAGCGTCGCGGAACCCGCCGTCGACGACCCGTCGACAAAACTCCGTGGCGAATTTCATGCCGCCGACGAGCGTTTCGTCGAGGTCGCCGAGTCTCCGGTCGCGCGCGTGACGGTACCCCAGGTTCGTAAACGCGGTGACTTTGTCCGCGGGGATTCCGCTTGGGTCGCGGCTCAAGAGCCGACGCAACGAGGCGGGACGCCACGACGCGGGCAGGGCGTGGAGGAGGCGGGGCCAGCCTTTCGTCGCACAAATGTCCGTATACAAATGCGCCAGCATGCCGGACTTCTGCAAGATTCGAGGCACCGCATAGTGCATCCGGGCGCCAATCTGCGCGACGACGACGGTCAGAGGTTCGAGAATTTCGGCCGCGACTGTCACTGCTCGCCTCCCGCCCGACCGACCAGAGCTCGCTCGTTGAAGACGTAGCCGAACAGGTCGACGTCTTCCTCGAAGATTCCCCCGATGAACGCTTTCAAGTCCCCGTCGTAGTATTCCCGGTAATCCTCGCGTCCCGTCGCGCTTCCGATCCGCGGCAAATCGACCGATTGCACGCCGAGGCGGGATAACTTGTGCAGTTCGTCGCCGAGCGCCTCGAACCGCAACAGCTCGTCCATGGCGATGCGCCCCGTCGAATCCCGCAAGAATGCAACTTGAGTTCGCTGGTGGGCGCGAACGTTGTGGTCCCGCGGGGGGCGATCGAGCCAGCCCCTCCAGAAGGCGTCGAAATCGGCTCGCGACGGCTCGCGGCTCCGATCGCGCCAATGGTGATACGTCGAGACCGCGCGGTCCCACGGATTGCGGCACACGGCGAACTTGAACGCTTCGGCCAACGTGCGCGGCGGCACGAGACCCAACAACTCGATCTCCTGCAGCGTGCAATGCTGGGCGCACAGACTGACGTCGACCGTGCCGAACAGCCGCTGCGAGGCCTTGCGATCGGCGAACTTGCGTTGGAGATACGTGCCGGCGCGCGCCGGAAAGCTGCGGAAGCGGTACGACGCCAACTCGGCTTTGTCGACCATGCCGAGCAGCGCCTCGATCGACTTCCCAGCATTCTTGGGGACGTGGATGAAGAGCAGGTTGCGATTAGGATCGTAAGTCATTTCGTCTTATCAACGACAAGTGCCGGCGCGTGCGGCCCGGCGGCTTCACGAGTTCCATTGTTGCCAGTAGCCGGCAGGCTTGTGCTGGTCTGCCAGCAACTCGCGGACGTCGTCGCCAAGTTTCGCTTTGACGAAGGCGAGAGTCTCGTCGTCCCAACGAGGTCGTTCCTCAATAGGTCGCTTCATATGACGCCTGACGAGACCGCGCCATGAGTTCGGAAGTCGGCTGCGAATGGCGCCGACGAGCGGCAATCGCCTAGCCAGGGACAGGACTCGTCCGTCGATCAGCTTTCCCGAAGAGACGTTCTCGGGACGATCAAGCCCCTGGAATTCAAAACCGGGGTCCAGCCCCAAAAATCGAAGTACGTCGGCAAGAGTCGGAGCGGGGGCCGCGATCATGTCCTCAAAAAACACGATCCGGATTCTGTCCGCCGGAAAGTGCTCGCGGTAACGACTCAATTGTTCATAGTATCGGGTGGAATCGATGAGAATCGACGATTCGTGGACAGCGCGATTAAAATCCGAAACAACCTCGTTCGAGCCGTTCGTCCGCAGTTCGATCCACAGCGACTCGATCCGTTTGACGGGCTCTCGGACGGCGTAAATGATTTTCGCATCGGGCAGGCAATCCGCAATTCTTGACGCCGCCTCGGGGTGCTGACGCAACGCCGAGCATCGCCAGCCGCCTGCGATAAAGACCTGCTGTCCCTCGTATCGAGGAAACAAAGTTGCGTAGTACTCGAGCCCCCGCCGGTACATCTGGTCGTTCGTGAAAAAAGCGATATCGTTGCCCGAGTAGACGTCGGGATGTTGATTGAGCTTCCGTTTCAAGAAGCTCGTGCCCGCTTTTGCCGCTCCGATGACGAACGTATTGGGAAGCATGTCAGTCCGAATCCAATGTGAAGGGTCGATTGCGTCGCGGCGCTGTGCGGGTTGCGAGTCCATCGTTTTCAATTAGCTGCGTCGCCCCGGAACAGGGGGGAGCATCACGTCGTGCAGGAACGTTCGCCACGTATCGCCGACAAGACTTAGCGAACCGCGAAGCACGACTCCGGCCAAGATCATTTCGGCTCCCAGCAGCGCGACCGCCGGACCGATCAATCCCAGGGCCCTTGTCAGCGGGACGGCGACAAGGCAGCTCGCGCCCATCCCGAACACGAAAAGCATCGCCAGCCGTTGATGAAGATTGATCGAGGTTGCGACGACGGAACTGGTGAACCACGTCGTTCGCATGAACACGGCCAGCAACAACGACGCCAACAGGGCAAGATCGCAAGTCACCTTGCCTCGGGTCCAGAATTGCAGCAGCCAGGGACCTGTGAGGCAAGCGAACGCCAGCGCCAGAGCTGAAACCCAAATTGCGTATCGACACGCTTGGCGATGGAGTCGCCGTTGGAGCGGTATGTCCGATTCGCCGTAGGCTCGAGCGAACTCAGGGCTGACGACGCGGTTGATGATCGACGTCAGTTGCGTAGCGATATTGGCGATCGTTCGGTGGGCGGAGAAAGCGACGGTCGCCGCAGGACCTGCAACTGCGGCGACCACTTGGATCATCCCTTGATTGTTCAGGGCATGTCCCAACGGCATGGCGGCCGAGGCGAAGGCGGGACTTACGAGTCTGCGAAGGACTTGCCCGTCGGCATGTCGAACGCCGGCGTGCAGCCAGGGGCTGTAACGCTTCAGCACGAGCATCGTCACGGCGTGCGCCGCCAGCCGAAAAACGGTTCCTAGCACCGCGGCTGCAATCATCGAACGGAACGTCAGGGCCCCGATCGCTTGGCCGATGAATTCGCTCGTCCGTTGCAAAGTGAAGCACAACGATCCGACGGCGAAGTTCCCGTCACAGCGGAACCCGGCGATCGCCAATTGAGACAGTACGCTCGACAACACGCCCACGATCAGGGCCGTGCCGATGACTCGAATTTCCGCGAGCGAGACCTCGACCGGCAACAGTGCAGGAAACGGCGTAAGCCAGAGAACCCCCAAGCCGACGATCAACGCGATTCCTGAAATCGCGGAAAGCAGCGCCCACATGCTTTGGTAGACGACGACGACTCGTTTTCGGTCGCCCCGTCCGGCGTCCATTGCCATCTCGTTGGCGGCAGCCGTCGCGAATCCCATTTCGCTGAGCGTCAGAAACGATGCCAACGAGGTCAGTGCCAGCCAGTGGCCGAACCCTTTCATTCCCCAGGCAGCGACAAAGGCCGGAAACGCGGCCAATTGAATGCTCGCCGATACGACTTGGCCGAAAAGCGCCGCTGAAAATCCGCTGACGATCCGCGCTCGGACGGAGTTCTGCGGGCTCGCAGGATCGGGATCAAGTTTGGAGGCTCCGGATTCCATCAGCGGTCGATTGTGAATCGCAGTAGGGACTCCTCGCTGTCGACGGCGTTGGCCCGGATGTTGCGAACCAATCGCTGGTAGGTCGTCGGCGCCGGCTCGCAGGCGAGCGACCGGGCGCCGCAGACGGCGCTTGCCAAGATCGTGTAGACGCCGACGTTGGCGCCCAGGTCAAGCAACAGGTCGCCCGGCCGCAGCAGATGGAGGACGAACGACATCTCGACGAACTCGTGCAGTCCGACGTAGATATTCCCCGTCGCGCCCTGCATGCTGCGTTCGACGACGAGCCGCGAATCGTTGACGAAGGGGTACTCGACCGGGTGTTTCAGCAGCCGGCTTCCCAACTGCCACCGCGCCCAGCGCGAGATGCTTGCCCGCCGGTGAAGCCGGCCGAGCGGGTGGTTCGCAATGAACTTCCAGGTGTTTAGCAACGACACGGCGGCGTCAACAATCACGAACGTTCGCGGGGGGCGCGGTCGCCACGAAATGCCCCTCGGCCACCTGATACTCAATCGTCCCCGGGCGCCAGTCGGCGGCGCCGGCGACCGGTTCGACCAAGTCGGGATGAATCTCGACGGTCGCCCCCGAGCCGAGCGCGGTGACGCCCAGGAACAGTTTCGACCGGTGGTCGGCGTTGACGACGGTTCCCTCGAGGCCCTTCATCGGTCCGCCGACGACCCGGACCCGGGCGCCGGGGACCAGCCGGGGGTGGAGTTCGAATCGGTCGGGGGCGGCTCGCAGCCCGAGTTCCAACGCGGCGATCTCGCGGCGGAAGCGGTCCTGCTCGCCGGGGGCGATGTCGACGTGCGTGACGATCCGCTCGGTCTTGAGCGCCGCGAGCCGCGTCGCCTCGTCGCCGGCGTAGAAGAGATAGGACGCGAACAGCGGGTAGAGATTCCGCCGCCGCCGGCCCCCGGAGGAGGTCTCGCGGAGCACCAGCGGCAGAAAATACGGGATCCCCCTGCGGCCGAGGTCCCAGGCGAGCGCCTTTTCCTGCCGCGGCTTGGCGTACGCGACGCGCCACGGGGCCGGTTCGTCGGCCAACGGGCCGGCGCCGGGGAGGGTCATCGGCGGGTTGTCGCGGAGTTTGAGCATGCGGGAAGCGGCGCGGCGGGCGGACGTTCGCGGGACAGGGGTCGGTCGGCGCGGACTCCGTCCACGTCGGTGCACGGCGCCGAGGTCGCGGGAAGGCCGGAGGTTGCTGCGGGCGGGACCTCGCGGAGGCCGTCCCAATACCGGGCCGGACAACGGTTCGCGAGCTGGAGGCGGGGTCCTGTCGACGGGGCGGGACTCGGGGAGAGTCGACGCCCCGACAGGCGTCTCCTGCTCGGCGACTGCGAGTTCGCAACCACGGGATTCCTGTCGCAGGAGTCCCGAGGGAGGCGGCCACTCAGTCGCCGGGCAAGAAGCTTCAGGTTAACCGCGCTCGTGCGAGGGCGCCAATCATTCGCTGGCGAAAACCTGGGCGCCGGAGGACGCTCAAGCGGGTCGACTGCCTAGATCCGGTGCAAGTCGCGCAATCGGACCGCGACAGCGAGGCGGATTGGCCTTGCGCGACGCGTTGCAGGCGATGCGCAATAACGAGATCGCACCTGCGGTTTTTGCAGGATTTTTCTGGACGCAACCTTTGCCGCGGTTAGATTAGGCGCATGCCGGTTCGCCGCGCTTGTCAGCGGCGGCGATCCGCCGCTTGTCTGTGAGTCGTCGCCCGAACTTCTAAGATCCTTCATCGTTGAAGCGAGTTGAGCCATGAATTGCCGGCGTGCGTTTCTCAGCGTCGCTGTGGTGCTCGGGTGTGCGGGGCAAGCCGCGGCGGCGGTTTGGTATTACGACACGAGCGCGACGCCAGGACTCGGCGGCTCGCCGGCGCCCGGCAATTGGGCCAGCGGCGCGGGGGGCGCGATGTGGTCGACCGATCCCACCGGCAGTACGGCGCCGGTCGTGACGGCCTGGAACTTGGCCGCCAACAACGACGCGATCTTCGACGGCACGCCGGCCACCGTCAATATTTCCAGCGGCGGCGTGACCGTCGGCGGCATCGATTTTCGCGCGACCGGATACACCCTGGGAGTTGCCGCAGCGCCGGCGGCGATCACTTTTGTTTCGTCGACCCGCAACGCGATCAACGTCGTCTCGGGCACGGCGACCGTCAACAATCCCTTCGTCGGTTCGACCGGTTACCAGAAAACGGGCGCCGGCACGCTCATTCTGACGGCGACGACCGGCCACACGATCACCGGCCCGGTGTCGATCACCGGCGGGACGCTGCAGCTTGCCGGTTCGGGCTCGATCGGCGGCACGGGGGTCGGTTCCGGTGACGTGACGATCGACGGCGGCACGTTCCGCAATAACGCGGGGGGTGTCTCGGCGACGTTCCTGACCGGCAATCGCGGCATCGTGATCGGATCCAACGGCGGGACGATCGACGTTCCCGGCACGGTCATCCAGATTTACACGAGCGGCAGCATTACGGGCCCCGGCAACACCCTGACGAAGTCCGGTACCGGCACGCTGCGCGTGACGACGCCGACCTCGATCACGTTTTCGAAGCTCGTCGTCACCGGCGGGCTCTACCAAGCGGCGGCAGACACCATCTTCGGCGCGGTTCCGGGAGCGGCGACGGCCGACGCGATCACGCTCGACGGCGGCGGCATCAGTTCCAACGGCGGATTCAGCTTTCACGCCAACCGCGGCATCACGTTGGGTGCAGCGGGCGGGACGATCAACACCTCATCCAGTTCCACAGTTCTGGGCAAGATCACAGGCGTAGGATCGCTGACCAAGACCGGCTCCAACATTCTGACCTTGTCGGGCGACAACGATTACTCAGGCGACACCAATCTGAACGTCGGCCGAATCAACTTCAACCATAACAACGCAGCGGGGACCGGAACGATCAACGTGGCGAACGCAGCCGGCATCGAATTCACGTCGACGGCTGTAGGCGTCAGTCTGGGGAACGAGATTTCGCTGGCGGGCGGCGCGAACACGGCCAAGTTCTACGCGACGAGCGGCAACTCGCTCACCCTCACCGGCAAGATCACCGGCGCCGGCGGCATTCTGCGCGACGACAACGGCGCCGGGACGCTCACCCTCGCCGGCGACAGCGATTTCACCGGCGGCGTCAAGGTCGTCAGTCGCGGGATTGTCGTCGGGCACAAGAACGGACTGGGGGCGGGCGTCCTGGCGCTTGGCGACGCAACGACCGCTCCGGCCAATCCGATTGCGATCTCCGCGTCGACGCCGCTGACCGGCGCGAGCGCCGTGGCCAATTCGGTGAGCGTGGCGCGCGATTTCACCGTCGCGGGTTCCAACGGGATCGAGTTCTCCGGACCTGTCGATCTCGGCTCGGCCACGCGGATCGTCACCGTCTCGAACACCGGCGACACGATCGTCTCCGGCGTCGTCAGCGGCGGCGTCGGGGCCGGACTGACCAAGAGCGGCGCCGGCGACTTGACGCTGACGGGCGCGAACGACTACTCCGGGCCCACCGTGATCACCAGCGGTACGCTCTACGCCAACAACAGCACGGGCAGCGCCACCGGAGAAGGGTCGGTCACGGTCGACGCCGCCGGGACGCTCGCCGGATCGGGCGCCGTGAGCGGGACGGTGCTCGTCAACGGAACCCTCTCGCCGGGCAACAGCATCGAGTCGCTTTCCGTCGGGGCTCTCACGTTGGCGGGGACCTCGAATTCCATTCTCGAACTCGACTCGAGCGGCGTCCCGCTCGCCGCGGCCGCCGACCTGATGAACGTCTCGGGCTCGCTGACGATCGACGCGGGGGCCAAGCTGACGCTGCTCGACGTCGCCCTCGTCAGCGCACCGTTCGCGCCCGGCACGAAGTTCACCCTGTTTCGCTACGACGCGAACGGCTGGAACGGCGAGACGTTCGACGGCCTGCCCGACGACTCGGTGGTGACCGTCGGCGCCACGATGTTCACGCTGAACTACAACGATCTTGCGGCCGGCGTCAATTTCGGCGGCGGCGCCGGCGGCGGCCATTACGTCACCCTGACGGCCGTTCCGGAAGCGTCGGCAATCTTGTTCGGCAGCGCGGTCGCACTCGTCGGCGGGACGACGATGCTCGTCCGCCGCCGCCGGCCGCGAGCGGGGTGAACCGCGGCCGGCTCGAGCGACTGACGTTTGCGGACGTCCGCCGTCGCTGAGTCTCGCGCCGCGAGAGTGATGCGTTCGCCCTTGTCTGCGGCGCGAGCGGAACGGGCCGAGCGTCAGACCGGACCTCGTCGACGCGCCGTCACGAGTCGGCGAGGAGTCGTCCCCGCACCTCTCTCCTGACGCTCGCGGGCTGAGGAGTCGACGCCGACGTCGTTCCGACGCAAATTGCCGTGGCGACGCAATCTCGAATCGCATTCGCCTTGGGGCTTCGCGCGACTCCGCCCCAGTGAAACCCAGCGGCCGCGAAGCGACGCTTCGGCAAGTGCGAGCCGCCGGCGACGGTCGTGATCAAGCCGGTTCGCCTGCGAACAGGGCCGGCAATTGCGTCGCAGTCGCCGACGTCGGTCGCCGGTTGAAACACTCCAAGGCGACCTGACGTCCGCTCCCAGGCGTGCGGAATTTCGAACGGTGTTTGCAAATCGCAAGCTCGGTCGCTCGGCCTCGGGAGATTAGGATGATCGTGGCCCGCCGGCGCGGGTCCCTTGTCCGCTTCCCTTTTCTGACAACCTCGACGACCTCTCGGTCAGGACGTGCGCGGGTCGCTCGCTGCGGCCTCGCATGCGAATCGTCGGCGAATCGTCGCCCTGGCCGCCGTTGTCGCCGAGGCAGACTCCGTCCGAACTTGCTCGCGGCGCTGCCGCGGCGACTGCGTGAATCAGAACGACGAAACCTGCCTCCTCTGGTCTCCTCAAGGGGTCCGCCTGATGTTCGCCACAGAATCCTCGGTGCGTTGGTTGCGTACGGCAGTCTGTCTCGCGGTATTCGCCTGGAGCGTCGACGTCGCTCGGGCGCAGACCAAGCGGACTGACTACGGGGGCGACGGCGTCACTTGGGAAGACGGAGCGAATTGGAGCCCCGACGGCGTGCCGATTTCGACCGACGACGCGTTCGTCAACCGCACGGCGAACGGCGGTTCGCTAAGCGTCTCGACCAACCAGACAGTCGATGATCTCGCCGTCAGCAACAAGAGCAACTCCGGGACGTTCGTCAGCGGAACCTCGACGCTGAACGTGCTGCCGGGCGCGACGCTGACGGTCGGGAGCACAAGCGGTTTTCGCATCGGTCATGAGCGACCTCTCGCCGACGGGGTCGGTTCGTCCGCCGGGGAGGTGATTCAGTCCGGCGGGACGGTTTTGATTCCCAACGGAACGAACGGTTTGCGAATGTCGCAGTCCCATGCCAACGCGGCCGAGTCCCTGTACCGAATCAGCGGCGGGTCGCTTCAAGCGGGCGCCGTCGGCGGAACCCAAACCCCGCTCAATCTGGGCGGAAGGTCGAACAACTTCGGCGTCGCCGAATTCCATGTCGTGGGGAGCGGAGCGACGTCGATCGTCTTCGGCGGCGACGCGGTCCTCGCGGGCAGCGAGACCGCCAGCGGCGGAATCGCCCGACTCCACTTCACCCTCGACGCGGCCGGAGTGACGCCGCTGGTGCTCGGCGACGAACTGCGGTTCGACGGGACGGGAACCAAACAGTTGGTCGTCGACATGATCGCCCTTCCTCCGCAGACCGACATCACGCTGATTAGGTCCAACCGCATTACGACCGCCAACTCGTCGCTGGCGCAGTTCACCGGCTTGCCCGACTTGTCGCCGATCTCGGCCACCTTCGGCCCTACGACGTACCATTGGCTGTTGGACTACACGGCGGGGGCGAACAACGGCGTGTTGGACTCGAGCGTCGTCCTGCGGTTCCAGTCCGCCGTCACGGCGGCGGTGCCCGAGCTCTCGTCGTTTTGCTTGGTCGGGCTGATCGCCTGCGGCGGCGCGTGGGCCCGTCGACGGCGGACGACTGCCGGTCGCCCGTAGCCGACGCCCGGCCGCGACTCGCTCGGGCAGATCTGGTTCCCGGTCTCGGCCAAGAGCCGCCGGCGGATCGGCCGGCCGCCGCCGGTCCAGGAGCGTTCCGCCCGCCGCAGGACGACGCCGAGCCCAGCCTCGGGGAGCTTCCCCGTCGCGAGGTCATCCGCGAGGGACGGCCTGGGCCTTGCGAAACGCCCCCGGCGTCGAGTTCGCGCACCGCTTGAAGGCCGCGGCGAACTGCGACGCGGATTGATAGCCCGTGAGCCGCGCAATCCGATCGAGGCCGTAGTCGGTGTCGCACAACAGCGCCTTGGCGCGGCTCATCCGGACCCGTTCAATCTCGGCGGCCGGCGAACGTCCGACCGCGACGCGAAATCGTCGCTCCAGCGTCGAGCGGCTGAGGGGAATGCGATTGAGCAGGTCCTGAACGCTCAGCCCGCCGCCGGCGTGATCGCGAATGAACGCGAGGGTCGCGGCGACGTCCTGATCCTCCACGGCGGCGACGTCGGAGGACTGGCGCTGGGCCAGCCCCTGCGGCGCGACGAGCACGACCTCCGCCGGGGGCGACGCTCCGTTCATGAGGCGGTCGAGCATCGCGGCCCCTTCGAAACCGATCCGGCGGGCGGCGGGGCGAATGCTGCTCAGCGGCGGGGCGGACAGTTCGCAGATGACCTGGTCGTCGTCCACGCCCAGCACGGCCGCTTCCTCGGGGACCGGAACGCCGCCCTGCGAACAGGCCTCGAGCACCTGCCGCCCCCGCACGTCGTTGCAGGCGAGCACGGCCACGGGCTTCGGCAAGCGGCGCAGCCACGCGCCGAGTTGCGCGCTTTCGAATTCGCCGCTGGCTTCGGACCGCAGCACCGTGACTTGGCCGCTTACCCGGCGAGGCGGTTCGTACGCCTGCCGCGACGCGGCGCGATGCTCCAGGTGCGCCAGGAAGGCGCGCCCGCGCTTGTCGGAGAAGTCGACGCCGGAGAAGCCGCAGTACGCGAAATGTCGGAAGCCGCGGTGCAGAAAATGCTCCGCCGCCAGGCGCGCAATCGCCTCGTGGTCGGCGTCGAACATCGCTCCGCGGGGGGGATGGAACGCGCCGCGCAAGTCGACCGTCGGCAGTCCCAGCCGCGCGATCTGTTCGGCGATCGGCTCCGACTCGATCCGCGCAATGACGCCGTCGCCTTGCCAGTCGGCCAGTCCGGCGGGCAAGCGTTCGCCCAGGCCCCGCTCGACCTGGAGCACCCGCCACCCCCCGTGCGCCCGCACGTAGTCGGCGACCCCCAGCAGGCAGTCGCGGCCGTAGGCGCGCGAACTCTCAATCAGCAGGATGACGCGCTTCGGCAAGGCCCTGGTCCCCGGACGGCGCGAAGAAACCGACGACAAGACGACAACCCGACGGCGGCCGGGCGGGGCCAAGCCGGCGTCAGCGTCAATTATGCCTCAGATCGCCGCGTGTGGTGAGGCGCCGGGGGGCGGGGCTCGTGACAAAATTTGCACATGGATTGACGGACAACCGGCATGACGGCCGAGCCGCCGCCGAGTCCAATGACGGGTGGTCGACCCGCTCTCCTCCCCCGTCCGGCCGCACTTCGCATGACGAACCAAGGCCCCGTCTCGTCCGTCGACGTTCGCTTCGAGCGGGTCGAAATCCCGACGTATCCCGTGGGGCCCGCGTGCCCGCACCCGATGTTCCTCGACAAGCGGGTCTATCAGGGGAGCAGCGGGGCCGTCTATCCGTTTCCGGTCGTCGAGAGCGTGGGCGACGCGTGCCGGCCGCAGACGTACGAGGCGGCGCTGCTGGAGAACGAGTACCTCCGGCTCATGATCCTGCCGGAACTCGGCGGCCGGCTGCAGATGGCGCTCGACAAGACGAACGACTATCGCTTCGTCTATTGGAATCGGGTGATCAAACCCGCGCTGGTCGGCTTGACCGGTCCGTGGATCAGCGGCGGCATCGAGTTCAATTGGCCGCAGCATCATCGCCCCAGCACGTTCCTCCCGGTCGACTGCGATCTGGAGCGGCACGCCGACGGATCGGCGACGGTCTGGTGCCACGAAATCGATCGCATGGTCGGCACGCGCGGGATGCACGGGTTTCGGCTCCGACCGGGCCGGGCGTATCTGGAGCTCGTGGTGCGGCTCTCCAACCGCACGAACCAGCCGGAAACGTTTTTGTGGTGGGCCAACCCGGCCGTTCACGTCGACGAGCATCACCAGTCGATCTTCCCCCCCGACGTCCGGGCGGTGATGGACCACGGCAAGCGGGCCGTCAGCACGTTTCCGATCGCCACGGGAGAGTACTCCAAAGTCGACTACTCCGCCGGCGTCGACATCAGCCGCTACAAGAACGTCCCGGCGCCGACGTCGTACATGGCCTGCGCGTCGAACTTCGACTTCGTCGGGTCGTACGACCACGGCCGGCAGGCCGGCCTGCTCCATGTGGCGAGCCATTACGTCGCGCCCGGCAAGAAGCAGTGGACCTGGGGGTGCGGCGAGTTCGGCCGAGCCTGGGACCGGCGCCTGACGGACGAAGACGGGCCCTACGTCGAGTTGATGTGCGGGGTCTACACCGACAATCAGCCCGATTTCAGCTGGCTGGCGCCGGGCGAGGAGAAGTCGTTTTCTCAGTATTTCATGCCCTACAAAGGGGTGGGCGTCGTCAAGAACGCCACCCGCGACGCGGCCCTCGGCCTGGAAATCCGAGGGACGCAAGCCGTGGTGCGGGCCTACGCGACCGCGCGCCAGCCGGGCGCCAGCTTGTCCGTGCGTCTCGGAGATCGGGAGCTGCTGCGGTGCGTCGTCGACTGCGACCCCCGCGCCTCGATCGAGGTCACGGCGGACGTTCCCCCCGGCGTCGACGAAGACGCGCTGGTCGTCGTCCTCGAAGACGGCCGCGGGCGGGAGCTCGTCAGCTATCGCGGCGTTCCCGAAGAGTTTCCGATGCCCGAGCCGGCGCGGCCCGTCCCCGAGCCGGCGGAGCTGGACTCGGCGGAGTCGCTCTACTTGGCCGCGATCCACCTGGTACAGTACCGTCACGCCACGAGACGCCCCGCGGACTACCTGCGCGAAGCGCTGCGGCGCGACGCCGGCGACGTGCGGTGCAATACGGCGATGAGCCGACTCCGCTACCGGCGGGGGGAATACGCGGCGGCGAAGCGTCACGCCGCGGCCGCCGTCGCCCGGGCGACGCGTCACAATCCCAATCCGCTCGACGGCGAGCCGTTCGTGCTCTTGGGTTTGGCCGAGGCCGCGCTCGACAACGAGCGGGCGGCGATCCAAGCGTGGCACAAAGCGGCCTGGAGCGCGGCGTCCCAGCCGCAAGCGTACTTCGAGCTCGCCAAAGCGGCGCTCCGGCAAGGCGATCCGGCCGAGGCGCAGCGGATGCTGGCGCGGTGCCTCGAGCGCAACGCCAACCACAGTCAGGCGCGGCACCTCGAGGTCTGCCTGCTCGCGGAGCGCGGCGAGCGGGTCGCGGCCAAGCGGCTGGCGGAGCGGGAGCTGGCGCGCGATCCGTTTTGCCTGGGGATCGTCTACGCCTACGTCACGGACCTGGGGGGAGACCCGCAGTTGCTCGAGCGGCGCCTGCGTCACGACAGTCACAGCTATCGACAGCTGGCGCACGACCTGGCCGACGCCGGGCTCATGCGGCAGGCCGAGGACGTCCTGCAGCGGTACCTCGATCGCTGCGGCGACCGCCGGCCGGATCCGCAGTTGGTCTACTGCCTGGCCTGGCTGCGCGGTCGGCGCGGCGACGCCGACGCGGTCCGCGAACTGCTGCGCCTGGCCGCCTCGTTGCCGCGGCACGAGTTCTTTCCCAATTCGTTGCACGATCTCCGGGCCCTCGAGTTCGCGGTCGCCGTCGAACCCGGCGACGCCCGCGCGTGGTGCGATCTCGGCAACCTGCTGTTCAGCAAGCAGCGCGACGACGAGGCGATCGACTGCTGGGAGCGCGCCGCCCGGCTCGCGCCCGAATTCCCGCAGCCGCGACGCAACCTCGGCCTGGCCTACTACAACAAGCGGCGCGACGCCCCGGCGGCGTGGGCGGCGATGGACGCCGCGCTTCGGCTTGATCCCGCCGACGGGCGGGTCCTGTTTGAACTCGATCTGCTGGCCAAGCGCCTCAACCATCCCGCCGCCGACCGCTTGCGGCGACTCGAGGCGCACCGCGCCTGCGTCGACGCCCGCGACGACCTGACCCTCGAATTCGTGACGCTGCTCAATCAGCTGGGCGAACACCAGCGGGCGTTGCGCACGCTGCTGTCGCGAACGTTCCAGCCCTGGGAGGGGGGGGAGGGAAAACCCTCGTCGCAGTACGTGCTGGCGCTGGTCCAACTCGCCCGTCGCGCCCTGGGCGCGGGCGAGTTCGCGCTGGCCGACGAGTTGCTCCAGCGGGCGTTCGTCTGGCCCGCGTCGTTAGGGGACGGCAAACTCCCCGGCATTCAGGAGAATCACCTCCACTTTTGGCGCGGCGTGGCGCTCCGCGGCCTGCAGCGGCACGACGACGCCCGGCAGTGCTTTGATGCGGCGAGCGCCGGGCCCGCCAGCCTGGCGCCGGCGCAGTTTTACAACGATCCCCCTCCGGAGACGAGCTTCTATCAGGGCCTGGCGAACCTGGCGCAGGGGCGTCGCGCCGCCGCCGTCGAGCGATTTCAAGCGCTGGTCAGCTACGGCGAGCGCCACTTCGATGAGCCCGCGTCGATCGACTTTTTCGCCGTCTCGCTTCCCGACTTCCTCGTGTTCGAGGCCGATCTCGCGGCCAGCCAGCAGGTGCATTGCCGGTTCCTGCGGGCGTTGGGGCTGATCGGCTTGGACCGGTTGCCGGAGGCCGAGGCCGAGTTCCAACAGATTCTGGCGGTCGACGCGAACCACCTCGGCGCGCTGCTCCACCGGCCGCTCTGCCAGGCGCGGGAGCGGGAGGCGCTGCTCGTCGGCGGCCCGCACGACGAGGCCGGCGCGCCGCCCCCCCGCTCCGCGGCCGGCGACCGCGCCTGACCGCCGCCATCGCGGCGGCTTTCGATTCGATCCCACCCTCACCCCCCGAATCCAACCGATGCCTGCTCTCCCGACGATTCTTGCGGCGGTTGCGGTCATGACGTCCGTGCTCGGCCTCGGCGGCGGCGCAGCCCATGCGGAGCCCGCGGCCGAACTCAATCTCTCCGGCTCGTGGCGACTGGCGCTCGACCGAAACGCCGCGGGGGACGCGGCGCAATGGCAGCGGTCCGATCAAGGCGAACGCTTCGATCGTCAGGCACGACTGCCGGGCTCGCTCGACGAACAGCGGATCGGCGATCCGCTCACGCTCGCCACGCGCTGGGTGGGAGATTGGGAGCGGAGCGCGTACCGCACCGACCCGCGGTACGCCCCTTATCGGCCCCCGCACGAGGTGAAACTGCCGTTCTGGCTCACTCCCGCCACGCATTACGTGGGACCGGCGTGGTACCGCCGCACGTTCCGCGTTCCGGCCGCCTGGAGCGACCGGCGCGTGACGCTGCTGCTGGAGCGATGCCACTGGACGACCGCCGTGTGGATCGACGGCCAGGAAGTCGGCCGGCGCGATTCGCTCTCCGCACCGCATGAGTACGACGTCACCGCGTGGGCCCGACCGGGGGAGCACGAGGTCGTCCTCCGCGTCGACAACCGCGTGCACGTCAATCTCGGCCCCAATTCGCACAGCATCTCCGACCATACGCAGGGCAACTGGAACGGCGTGGTCGGTCAGGTGCGGCTCGCGGCGACTCCGCAGGTCTGGATCGACCGCGTTGGCGTCGTCGGCAGCGCACGGAACAAGACGTTTGCGGTGGAGGTCGCGCTGGGGAACCGCACAGGTCGCGCGGCGCGCGGCACGCTGACGGCGTCGGTCCGTCCCCGCGAGGTCCCCCAAGCCGAGCCGTGGCAGACGTCCGTCGCCGTGACTGCCGCGAGCGCGGAGCGGAAGGTTCGCCTCGAGGTCCGGCTCCCCGAGGAGAGCCCGCTGTGGGACGAGTTCGCCCCCGCCCTGTACGACGTCGAAGTCTCCTGGCGGCCGACCGAAGGAGCGGGGCGCGAGACGCACGTGGTCCGCAAACCGAGCGGCCTGCGGGACGTGACCGTCGAGGGATCGCAAATCGCCGTCAACGGGCGACCCGTCTTTCTGCGGGGAACCTTGGACTGCTGCGTGTTCCCCCAGACCGGTTATCCGCCGACCGACGTCGCCTCGTGGCGGCGAATTCTGCAGACCTGCCGCGAGTACGGACTGAATCACGTGCGATTCCACTCGTACTGTCCCCCGGAGGCCGCCTTCATGGCGGCCGACGAGCTGGGCGTCTACCTGCAACCCGAGTGCGCCAACTGGGCCAACCAGGGCGCCTCCTTGGGGGACGGCGGGCCCGTCGACCAGTACGTCTACGACGAGACGCAGCGGATCCTGGACGCGTACGGGCATCACCCGTCGTTCCTCCTCTTCGCCTGCGGCAACGAGCCGAGCGGCAGACGGCACGTGGACTTCCTCAGCCAGTGGATCGGACATTGTTCCGCGCGCGATCCGCAGCGGCTGTACACCGGCGGGTCGGGCTGGCCCGTCATGCCCGCCAACCAGTTCCACGTGTCGCCCGCCCCGAGAATCCAGGCTTGGGGCGCGGGCCTCCGGTCGCGGATCAACGCGCGACCTCCCGAAACCGTCTCCGACTATTCCGAGTTCGTTCAAGCGCAGAGCGCACCGGTCATCGCCCACGAGATCGGCCAGTGGTGCGCGTTTCCCAATCTCGACGAGCGACGAAAATACGCCGGCCATCTCCAGGCCAAGAACTTCGACATCTTCGCCGACTGGCTCGAGGCGGTCGGGCTGGGCCGCCTCGCTCACGACTTCTTCTTGGCGTCCGGAAAGCTGCAGACCCTCTGCTACAAAGAAGAGATCGAAGCGGCGCTGCGGACGCCCGGCTTCGGGGGATTCCAACTGCTGGGGCTCAGCGACTTTTCGGGGCAAGGCACCGCGCTGGTGGGCGTTCTCGACGCGTTTTGGGAGCCCAAGCCGTACGTCACGGCGGAACAGTACCGTCGCTTCTGCGACTCGGCGGTCCCGCTGGCGAGACTCCCCCGGCGGACTTACCGCAACGACGACGTGCTGGCGTTTGAGGCGGAACTGGCGAATTACGGACCGCGACCGCTGACCGGGACCGCCGTTACGTGGAGCCTCGTCGCCAAAGCCGATGCCGCGGTGCTCGCGAGCGGCGTGTTGCAGGCCGATGCGGAGACGGGCGCCGTCACGTCGGTCGGCTCGGTCGAGACGTCGCTGGCGGGCGTCCGCAGTCCCGCCGCCCTGAGGCTGGAACTGGCGTGCGCGGAGACCGGCTCGAAAAACGACTGGGACCTGTGGGTCTATCCTGCCGAGTCGTCCGAACCGTCCGGGCCGTCGGACGGCCTGCTGATCGCCACGGAAGCGGACGACGCGGTGCTGGCGGCCCTCGACGCGGGAGGCGTCGTGTTGCTGACGCTGCCCGCCGAGCGGGTGAACGCGTCGGCCGTGCTCGGCTTCTCGTCCATCTTTTGGAACACGCTGTGGACGGAGAACCAGCCTCCCCACACGCTGGGCGTTCTCTGCGACCCGCAGCACCCGCTGTTTGCCGCGTTTCCTACGGAGTTCCACTCGAACTGGCAATGGTGGGAACTGATTCACGGCGCGGCGGCGATGGACGTTACCGACATTGCGGACCAGGTGACGCCCCTCGTGCGCGTGACGCCCGACTGGTTCAACCCCCGCGCGCTGGCGCTCGTCTGCGAGGCTCGGCTGGGCCGCGGCAAGCTGCTGATCACCTCGGCGAATCTCGCTCCCGACCGGCCCGACTGCCCCGCGGCCGACCAATTTCGCCAGTCCCTGATCGACTACGCGACCAGCGACGCGTTTCAGCCGACGACGACGCTCACGCCGGAAGCGTTGCAGTCGCTGACCAAGCCGCCGCGCTAGACCGTCCCCCCCGTCAGCGGCGTGCGCCAGGGGGCCCCCCCGCGCCGCCAGCCCCGCTTCCTCTCGTGCGTGATCTCATGCATCTCGGATTCGTGTGGAGAGTCTGCACAGTCGCCGCGCTGGGCGGCCTGCTGTTCGGCTACGACTGGGTCGTCATTGGCGGGGCGAAGCCGTTTTACGAGCAGCGATTTCAGATCGCTGCGAACCCGCTGGCCCAAGGCGTCGCTATGAGCACCGCCTTGTGGGGATGCTTGGCGGGGGCCGCGTTGTCCGGCCGGCTTGCCGACCAGATCGGACGCAAGCGGCCGCTTACGCTGGCCGGGGCGCTCTTCACCGTCAGCGCCGTGGCGACGGCGCTGGCAGGCGATTTGACGACCTTCAACGTCGCACGGTTCGTCGGCGGGATCGGGATTGGATTGGCCTCGAACCTGTCGCCGCTGTACATCGCCGAGGTGAGCCCGGCCGGCATGCGCGGGCGACTCGTCTCGCTCAATCAGCTGCTGCTGGTGACCGGGATTCTGGCGGCGCAACTCGTCAATTGGCGGATCGCATCCGACGTGCCCGCCACGGCGGAAGGGGCGGCGCTGGCGGCGACCTGGTGCGGTCGCATCGGGTGGCGATGGATGTTCGCCGCGGAGGCGATTCCCGCCGTCGGGTTCTTGGCCCTTTCGTTGCTCGTGCCGGAAAGTCCCCGGTGGCTGGTCAAGGCGGGGCGGCCCGACGACGCTCGCCGCGTGCTGGCGCGGATCGGCGACGACGCCTACGCCGCGACCGAACTCTCGGCCATCCAAGCCTCGACGGCCGCTCACGCCAAGCGGCCGTTCCGCCTGGGGCAACTGCTGGAACCGAGCCTGCGGCGACCGTTGCAAGTGGGCGTGGGCTTGGCCGTGCTCCAACAGTGGTGCGGCATCAACGTCATTTTCAACTACGCCGAAGAGGTGTTTCGCGCCGCCGGTTACCAGGTCCGCGACATCATGTTCGTGATCGTGGTCACCGGGCTGGTGAACCTGCTGTTCACGCTGGTCGGCATGGCCGCCGTCGATCGCTTCGGGCGGCGGAAGTTGATGCTGTCCGGCGCGGGGGGGCTGACGGTTCTGTTCGGTTTGCTCGGAGCGTTCTACTTCGTCGGCAGCCAAGGCCCCCACATGGTGGCGCTCGTGTTGGCGTCGATCGCCTGCTACGCCATGTCGCTCGCTCCGGTGACCTGGGTCGTCATCTCCGAAATCTTCCCCACCCGCGTGCGCGGCACGGCGATGTCGGCGGCCGTGTTCGCCTTGTGGCTGGCGTGCTCGCTGCTGACGTTCACGTTCCCGTGGCTGAACTCCCGCCTGGGGGCGGCGGGGACCTTTTGGCTGTACGCCGCCATTTGCGCCGTCGGCTTGGCGTTCATGGCGCTCCGCCTGCCGGAGACGCGCCATCGCAGTCTGGAAGAGATCGAGCGCGACTTCGCCAGTCAGTGATCCTGCCAGCAGCGCCGCAGACGGCGAGGGGAAGCTGACTGAGGTCGTTCAGGCGGCGGGGGCGGGCTTCCCGAACTCTTGTCGAGACTACTCCGCACAAGCGGACGTTGCCTCCCCTCTCGGGTCGGGGCTCGGCCTGCTCCAAGCTCGCTTCGTGTTCGCTCCGCTTCCGCTGGCTGCGCTGACAGCGGCGGCCGCCCATCCCAAGCGCGGTGCGGCATGGTCCGTCGTCGCGCCGGAGAATGCGAGCCGAATCGGCGCTAGCCGCGGAACGCGAGCGGATCGCGGTTGCGATCGTCGGCGGGTCGGTCGACGACGCGGACGACGCGGGCTCGGAGTCGAATCCCGCCCTCCTGGCGCTGCCTCTTTGGGAAGGGCCGTTCCCGGATCGTCGCCCAGGCCCGAATTGCGGAGGGTTGGGACGAGCTTCCGCCGCATGTTCGTGAGGCGCCGCTTGCGCTCGTGGACGCGGACGTCCGGTCATGGCGCCGTCGAGAAATGGGCAACCGGCGGTTGCCTATTTGACAATCGTGCCGCAGGCGGCGGCGTCTTGGCCCCGGTCCGTTTTGCCGCATGTGGCGACGCTATTCGGGGGATCAGCAATGATGCAGCGGCCTGCTGCACATCTGGCGCGGGTCTGAATTCGCCGTGAGGATGAGGCGCTTCAGCTGATCGCGTCGCTGCGTTCGGCAACGAGCCGCTTGTAGGCTTCTTTCTGATCATCGGGCAAAAAACTCCGGTCAATCTGCGCATGCGCATCGCCCAAGACGGACGCCTGTCTCTCGAGCAGGCGCAGCGCGACCTTATCCGGCAAATTGCAGTATGCGGCGAATCGCCGCCACACGCCCCGGCTCAGATTGTCCGTCTGGCCCTGCAGCGGCAGCGCGAGCTGGTCGTCAGGGATCGCCAGGCGCGTGCAAACCAAGTCGTAAGCGGGCGTCAGGCGCGTGATTCCGTCATCGCCGGTCAGCAGCGAAAAGTTCTTCAGGTGCATGTCGCCGTTGCCGGTCCACCAGGCGAACAGGAGCAGTCGGTACAGCTTGAGCAATTCGACCGGCGGCTCGTCCGCGTACTTGCGAATCAGCTTGACGCACAGCTCCGCCGACCCGTCGTCGTATTTGTCCTTGGGGGGCAACTCGGCGAGCTGGCAAAAATCCTCCTGGGGGAGCTTGCGGCCGTCGAGCGTGCGGTCGAAGCGTCGGACGATGTAGGCGAGCGCGCCGTCCTTGAGCGAGACAAGCCCGTTGGGCGCGACCTCGATGTCCACGAGCCTGGCCAGTCGCGTGGTGACGTGCTCGTTCTCTGGCAAGGCCGGGTAGGTTCCGGTCTGCGGCTTGAGCACGTAGCGTCCGCCGACGGCCGCGACCTGGAGCGTGGCCCGATCGGCCGAGAGATTGACCGAGATTTTCTTTTGAATGCCGGAAAGCGACGTGTGGCCGACCATTGCCAGAGCCGCCGTATGCAGCTTACTGGTCTCTAGGTCGAGTATCGGAACCTTCGTCGTTCCAAACAGCGCGCGCAGGCAGCGCGGATGGTAGTCGCTTTCGTCGGTGACCTCGCCCAGGCAAATGCGGCAGGCTTGGCTCATGTCGCCTCCTCAGCCGGCAGGATCTCGACTGCGCCGACGCAATCGGCGCAGGTGGCGATCAAGAGGCCGAACACATCGTCCTTGGAAATCTTGAGCTTCTTGGTTGCCAGCTCCAACAGCCAGCCTTCGGGGAGCAGATTCTCAAAGAACGGGTGCAGGCCGTCGGTGACGTACGGCTTGTCCGTGACCGGCAGCGTCATCGAGACGGCGACCGAGGCGGGATTGGCAACCCATTCCGGGTCGTAGCGGAAAGCGACCTGTCGGCCTTCCTCGGACAGCGTCCCGACGCGCTGCCCGTCAATCCGCACGATGGCTTGGCGCGCGCTCATGATTCGCCATCCCTCGGCGCATCGACGACGCCGAGCGTCTTGCCAAACACGGCCAGCACCTTGTTCACCGCGTCCATGCGTACGGTCGGCTTGGCCCGTTCCAGCTCGGAAACGAAGCGCCGCCCGACGCCGGCCAGGTCCCCAAGCTCGCCCTGAGTGAAGCCCCCGGCCTTCCTTCGTGCGCGAACAAATTCGCCGATGTCCTTGCCAAAGTTTCGGGCCATGGTCGCCTCGATGGGATCGCAATGCGCCCGATCGGGAGCATTTCTCGTGTTCGAGGCAATCATACCCCTGGAGTTGGCTAAAGGCAATCAACTTGCACCCGTTCGGGTGCATTATTCCATTTTCTTGGCCCACGAGGCCAGTAATCCTTGCAGTTCCCGTCCTGTGCCCCCGAACGGGAGCAGTTTCAAGAAGCTCGGGACACCGACCAAGTCAATTGCCATTAGGCTCATATCGCTCGACGCCGTCGCCTCGGGCGGATCGCGTTTGCATTCGTCGGCAGGTCGGTCGACGACGCGGGCGACGCGGGCTCGGACTTGAATCCCGCGGGAGTTCGACAAGATGGAGATCGGTGGACAGCGGCGGAGAACCGACGAGTGGCGCAGCCCAGGTCGGCTCCGGCGCGGGTGAGTTCGTTCGCCAACCGCGGCTTCAGCCACGAGCGGCCCGGTGGCACTGCCTCCGCGCGCTTGCCCCGTTCTCCCCGCTAGGAACCCCGTGTGGAGGTCAAGGAGCAGGGGTCTGGAGGCGGTTCCCTGAGGCCGCCGGATCCGCCCCAAGGAGCTGCCGAACGCCGACCCGTCACCTCGAGATTCCCGCGAGAACATCTTGAACCAAAGCGTGCGGAGCGCCCTTCCTCGACCAACGCCTCGATGCGGATAAGGATCCGCCAAATGCGACAAATTGGATTGTGATCGGCAGCCCGCCGGAACAGACTCAAGTCGAGAGGACGAACGCGCTCGCGGCCTGTTCGCGCCGTTCGGCCTGGCGGCCGCGGGTCGCGCCGGTTTCGGCCGTGTGCTGTCGCTCCTCCGCTCGACGGGCAGCGCCGCGTCACGGTCGCCCGCCGGTCAGGCGACACGAGCTCGTCAGTCACGCTTGTCTTGGGTTTCCGTGCATTCCTGGCGGTACGAGCCTCCGCTCCTGAACCTGTGCGCATGATCGGGCTGCACGGGGCGCACAGCTCCCTGGTCTTGAAACCGTCTGCCGCCGCTGGAGTCGGCGGTCGGGCGACGAACCAGGGCCGAGGCGACTCGTGTTCGCGAACCGTCGGGCGGCTTCCTCGAACCTCGGAGGGTTTCCGTGATGTCCTCGCAACGCCTGGGGCTGCAGCGGTTGATCGTGAGCACGAATTCAAGGCGGCTGCTCGCGCAAGCAGCGTGTCTGTGGTGCGTCGTCGTCGGAGCGACCCCCGCGGCGACGGGGCAGTTGATCAATCTCAACTTCACGAACGCGCCGTACTCGGGGAGCGGCGAGACCAGTCCCGCCACGCCCGCCGGACCGGCGGGCGTTTGGAACAATCTCACGACCGGCGTCTTGAACGACCCGGGAAGTTTCGAAACGGACGGCGTCCAGGTGCTCTTGGCCGACGGGAGCCCCGGTCCGACGCTGACGCTCGACGCCTCGAGCGGCACGTCGAGCGGGAACTCCTGGAACGGCACGTCGTTCGTCTCGCCGATCTCGTCGGTCGACTACACGACCGGCGGCGGCGTCTACGACGTCCCGAACCTCTACGAGTCGGGCGTGGTCAACGGCGGGAACAACACGACCGGCTTTCGCCTGCGCGGGCTCGCGGCCGGAACGTACGACGTCTTCGTCGTGCCGATGTTCCGCAACGCGCAGGCGGCCGGCGAGAAGGCCGATCCGGCCGTGAGTTTCCGGATCGGTCTCGGGAACGACGTCGACGCGCGCAACGCCGGCGATTACGCGCTCCTGGCGATGGCCTCCAGCACGCCCCAGTTCGTCGCGACGAATCTCACGACGTGGGTCGCCGCGACGGACGGAACGACGCCCTACAACTATTTCAGCGCAACCGTCGCAATCGACGGCCCGAATCGCTGGCTGACGATCTTGCTGGGAGATTCCGCGACGACCGGCCCCGACCGAGCCGGGTTGAGCGTCGTCCAAGTCCGCGCGAGCGGCTCCGCGCCGATCGTCGCCGGCGATTTCGACGAGGACGGAGACGTCGACGGGCGCGATTTCCTCATCTGGCAACGCTCCCCCGCCGTGGGCGACCTCGCCGCTTGGCGGCAGCACTTCGGCACGAGCGGGCCGCCGGCGGCCGTGACGGCGACGCCGGAACCGGCGAGTTGGAGCTTGGCCTTGCTCGCCGGCCTGGCCGGCGGATGCTGGCGGCGCAAACGCTCCCTCCGCACTCCGCGGGACCGCGCCCCGCTTGCCGGCTGACGAAGCGCGTTCCGTCGACGCTGGCGCGAATCGTCGCTGGGCTCCCAACGCCTCAAGAATCCGGTCTGCTCGCGCGACCGTGTCGGGTCGCAGCGTCCAACAAGACGCTCGGCGCTAGGACCTCGCCGCTGAGTCGGACTCCGCATTGTCCTGGCAGCCTTACGGCCGACGGACCATGGCGGCGGCCAGCACGACGGCCACGGCGACCGTTGCGATCACGACGGCGCCGGACGACGGCATGGCGATCCACTTGAGCGACTCCTTCGCGGCGGCCGTGCTTCCCAGCCCCGGGGCGCGAAATCCGGCCGCCAGCCAATAGACGGAATAACCGAGCCCCCCCAATCCGAGGCCGAGGCTGATCGCCCGCGTCCAACCGGGCGACGTCCCGAGCAAGACCGCCGCCAGCGTCAAGCCAATTGCGGCGGCGCCGAGCCCCCCGGCATGCAAATGCGCTCGCTGCATGTACGCCCACGACTTGTCCAGCACCGATTTGATCGCCGCGTCGTCGCCCCGATAGACGGTCTCGCGCACGTCGGCAGCGGAAGAACTCAACTGCGATTTGATCGCCTCCTCGTTGAGCCCGAACGCAATGCCCAGCCCAAAGCCGAAGAGCAGCGTGAGCACGGCGAACAACAAGCCGGGAAGCGCCGGCCGCAAGGAGCGCAGGTTGTCGCTCGCGACATTGGTGGTCGACGTGTTCATTTTCCAGTGTCCTGATTCCGGGGAGGAGCGAGTCGTGTCGTAAGCGACCGCCTGACAGTCGCTTGCCCGACCGACCCTCAGGATACACTGGCGGGCCTCGTCAGCGGGAGCCGTTGCAATCGGTCGGAAGCGGCGGCGTCCGTCGTTTGTGCGCGACGCGTCAGGCGGGCGCGGCCAGTGCTTTCCGGCGACCAGCGCGACGAAATTCAGCACCTCAAGCCGACCGGCTGCCGGCGGTGCGGCGCGACGCTCCGCCGGCGCGACCCGACGCCGCTGCCGCGGCAGGTCGGGGAGCACCCGAGCTCCGACCGCACGTCGCGGACTGCCGTCGGGCTGCGGCTCATTGCGCTGCTGGCGCCAGAGCAAACGCTGCCTCGAGCGCGGCGAAGCGGCCGCGCTCGAGGCGTGCCGTCGCTACCTGCGCCGCCGAGCTTGCGCAATCGCACCGCACACGGCGCCCAAGAGCGCCAGCCCCCCCGTCGCCGGCTCGGGAACGCCGGTGATCACGAACGCCATGTCGAGCGGCCTCGGGGCCCCGTACTGGGGATCGAGCGGCGCCCAGGGCAGCCCCGGGAGGAGCGGGCGAAACACGGCCGTATCGGCGAACGGATTGAGAGTCGTCTTCCACCCGACGGGCGACTGCGGGCTCACGTCCCAAGCGACGCTGAGTCCCAGCCAGTAGATCGTGTCGAGTTCCTGTCGGAACGGGTCGACGATGTTCTCGATGTTGATCTGGTGAAAGGTCGCGTGGTCGGCGGGCGTCCAAATCGGCTGCTGCGGATCGGCGAAGCCTTGCAAGCCCGTCCCGTAGTCCCGCACGACCTTGAACTCGCCGGCCGCCAAGTCGAAATTCCTGCTCCACAGGACGTGGCCGGGCTTGCTGAACGGCCCGGTGCGGTCGTCGGCGTAAATCGTCGCCAGCACGTGATCGATCCGGGTCTCCAATCCCTGGGCGACTGAATACCAGAAATGGATGTCCGACACCGGGCCCGTCTGGCTGCACCTCCAGTCGTCGGCAATCTCATGCTGGGGGGTCACGATCTCCACGTCCCAGCCGAAGGGGTCCGGCAGTTGCGGAAAGTGCATCTTGTGCGAGTCGCCGGGACGCCAATCGGCCCCGACCGGCGCCGCGCACAGGAGGACGACGCCGCCGAAAGTCGCAATGATCTGTCTCGCGTTCATGAGTTCTTACCTCCCGCCAAGTTCCGCCGCACGCAGCCCGCGAGACGACCCGCGGGCCGGCGAGCGGCGATTCGATACGGACCGTCGGACGGCCGACGCTCCGAGGACGCCCCCCAGGCCGAGGAGCTCGGCGGACGGCTCGGGAACGGCGGCGTCGTTCGCCAGGACCGGAACGCCGCCGTACTGTCGCTGCCACGCCAAGAAGTCGGAACCGTTGACGAAGCCGTCGCCCGTGGCGTCGCCCTGCATGTGCGCCGCCCCGACCAAACCGTAATGGACCTGCCAGAGGGCCAAGTCGGCCGCGTCGACGTCCCCGTCTTCGTCAAAGTCCGCCTCCGCCCACGGTTCGACGATTTCATCCCAGATCTCGATCGAGCCCGGATTGAGGAACGGCTCGACGTCCAACCCGTCGATGTTGTCGGTCGGCAGAACGCCGAGCGCGGTCGCGGGAAGATAGAGGTAGGGCACGCCCGCGAATCCTGTCGCCAGCACGTCGGCCGGCGACCAGCCGCGCTGCGTCAGGGTCGGCGATCCGGGGGCCAGCGAGAAGACGGCGAAGTCGAGTTGCGACGTCGCCTGCAAGTTCCCGTCGACGTCCCACACGGCCAACGCGTCGATCTCGTCGCCGCCCGTCAAACCGATCAACGGCGCCGCCGCAAACATGGCCAGCGGACCGCCCCCGGGAGGCGACGCCAGAATGTCCGCTCCCCCGGCGCCGAGCGGCGTCAAATCGGGGCTCGCCGCATCGAGCGACAGGTAGACGGGCCGCTCCGAGACGAAGTCGCCGTTGAGATCGAAGGGCGTCAGTTCCAGGGCGTCCATGTCGTCCATGTCGGTGACGCCGGGCAGTCCCGACGTGTAGGGATTGAACAGCGTCGGCGGGATCGTCGGGATTTCGTTGTAGCGCGTCTGATTGGCGCTCAGCAGATTGATCGGCCCCGGGAAGACCGGTCCCGCAATCGCCGCCGGCCCCGCCATGCCGAAGACGGTGGCCGTGACCGGAAGCGTGGTGAAGCCGTTGACGACGAACCGATCGCCCGCCGCTTGGCGCCGCGTCGCCTGATGCGCGACATGCGTTCCCGGCATGCCGATCGAGAGATCATCGACCGAGAAATAAACGACCAACTGTTCGGCGAAGAGCAGTTCGCCGTTGGAGATGCCGTCGACGTTGCTGAGGCTGCCGAGGGCCGCGACCCCGAACGACGGCCCCGTCAAATGGAGGACGGGGCCGGGTCCCCCCGCGTCGAACCCGCCCGCCCCGGCGCCCAGCACCTCGCCGTAGACGTCGCTCGTCGACGCCGGGTTGTGCGGCATCGCTGACGGCGAAGCGCGATCGATCGAGATCGGATCGGGCTGCAGCGGCGGCGCGGGATCGGCGTACGCCGAGAGGCCGCCGCCTTGACCGACGCAACACGCGCACGCCAGAAACGCTTCCAGGACCGGTTTGAACTTGACGCGCCACATCGTGCACCTCCTCCCAAGGACTGCAGGGCATTGCCGCCCCGCGTGCGTCGGCCGCTTGCCGAACGTCATGCTCACGTCGACGCCTGGCTCAGGGTCCCTCGCTGCGGGGACGACTTGTCTTCGCAACGGGCGTTCGCTCCAAGCCGCTGCAGCGGTTTGGAGCCGAGCGAGGGACAACCAAGGCGCCGCCTTGGCAGCTGTCGTTGACGCCGCCCCAGAGTGGATGACGGCGGCAAGCAGAACCCGTGTGTCGCACTCAATGGGCGAAAACGCCCTGCGATGGCGATCGCTGGCGACGAGCGCGATGATCGAGAGCCTTGCGTTGAAACGAGTAACGACGATTCCGCCCGCATCGCGCAGCGGTCAGACGGATCTTGCTGCAAATCACGGACCTCGGTCCCGCTCAGCGCCGCGCTCGACTGCGCGGACGGGCGAGACCAATCACGGTCCGCCGTACGGCGAAGCGAACCGACTGCCGCGAGCGCCGCGGAACGTCCCTGACGGCGATTGCGACGCGAGGGAGCGTCGCCGTCAGGTCAGGTCGCTCGACCGGCGCAAGTCCTCCATCCCGTCGCGGCCGCTGAGGGTTAACCGCAAACGACGATGAGGCGGGCTGCGAGGCCTCCGTCAGGGCTGCGAGCGCCATAGGCTTGTCATAGCCTAGTCTCGACATGGCATTACCAGGGAGGTCCGCAAGCAACTCGCGCCCGGGGATCGAGCAATGTCGGCAAACTTGGTTCCGATCGAAGAATTGAGGATCGGCGATCGGCTGTACGAGTCGGTTTACGATCGAATCGGTCGCCTGCTGGTTGCGGGCGGGACGGTCGTCGGCGAGACGATCCAGACCCGGCTGGCGGAAGAAGGGGTCGTGCGGGTTTTGCTGGAGGATCGCAGCGCGCGGCCGACGAGCGATTCGATCGGCGGCTGTTCTCGGTGCGGACTGGGGCTCGCCTTGAAGGTCCCCTCCGCCGGCTCGCCCGCCCTGGTCACGGCGTGCAGCGGCTGCGGCGCGATTTACGTCGCGGCCTTCGACGGCGCCTGTCCCGGACTCTGTTGCGGTCCCGAGCGGGTCTACTGCGATCGCAGCCGCTGTGCGCATCTCGCGCCGGTCTTCCTCCATACCCTGTCGCCCGCCGAACTCGCCTCCGTCCGCGCCCTGGGGACTCCCGGAGCGGTCATCCCGGACATTCTCCACTCCGGCGAAGAACGTCGCCGCAGCAAGCGGCATCGGCTCCACGCCTCCGTCTCGGTCCTCCCGCTCGACGGGTCGTTTCGCGTGCTGGGCCCCCCGCTTCCGGCGACGCTCCGCAATCTCTCCTTCTCGGGTGTCTGCGTCGCCTTCGGCGCGGATCGCGAGACGGGTGCGGCGGTGGTCGACTTCACCCCGTCCGGGGTTCCGCAGCTTCGCTTGATCGTGCGGGTCGTCTGGACGGCGATCACCGAGGCCGAGCGGCTCATGAGCGGGGTGATTTGCGGGCGAATGCACGAGTCGGCCGGCGACCTCCGTTCGCTCCAGGATCTGCTCCAGCGCGGCCAGCGCACGGCCGCGACGCTGGCCGGCGCGACCTCGTCGCGCGGCTGACGGCGCCGCTCGGCGCTGGCGACCGACGGCCAGCCGCGTCCCCCGTCGCGCGGTCGCGTTCCTCGCAAGTTCGGCTCGAACGAGGCGGCCTTCGCGCGTCCGCGCCCGGGAATTCGTCGACGTCGAGATGGTCGAGGCTGGTTGCGGGCGCGGAATGCCGGAACGCCTTCACGGCGCGATTGTTCGCGACTCGCGGCGTTTTCTCCTTGGATCGGCGTTGCCTGGATTTGATTTGAGGTATACACTATGTGTATACCTTCCTCGGGCCGTTCGGGAGCAGGAGCACGCCATGACCAAAACGCTGATCAAGCACGGCAACAGCCTGGCCCTGGTGATCGACAAGCCGATCCTCGAATTGCTTCAAATCTCGGCGGACACGCCGTTGGAGTTGTCGACCAACGGCGACCTTATCGTCATCACGCCCGTGCGGAACGCGAAGCGACAACAACAACTCCGCGCTTCGCTGAAGAAGATCAACGGGAAGTTCGGCGACGACCTTCGGCGATTGGCGGAGTAATCGGCCGTGGTCGATTTCCTGAGCGTATCGGACGTCTTGCTGCTGCACCTCGATCAGATCGAACTCTATGGAGGCGATCCCGGCGTGCGCGACCTGGGGCTGTTGGATTCGGCGGTTGCGCAGCCGCGGGCGACGTTCGGAGGCGAGTTGCTGCACCAGTTCCCGTTTGAGACGGCGGCGGCGTACTTGTTTCATCTCGTTCAGAATCACCCGTTCGTGGACGGCAACAAACGCACGGGAGCCGTTGCGGCGCTCGTCTTTCTCGACCTCAACGGGATTGAGATCGAAGCGCCTCCCGGCGGTCTCTCCGAGTTGACGCTTGCCGTCGCGACCGGTCAGGCCGACAAAGCGCGCATCGCCGCATTCCTTCAACGGCATGCGAACTAGGCGGTCGCCTCCGCGGCGACGCTCCGCAATCTCTCCTTCTCGGGTGTCTGCGTCGCCTTCGGCGCGGATCGCGAGACGGGTGCGGCGGTGGTCGACTTCACCCCGTCCGGGGTTCCGCAGCTTCGCTTGATCGTGCGGGTCGTCTGGACGGCGATCACCGAGGCCGAGCGGCTCATGAGCGGGGTGATTTGCGGGCGAATGCACGAGTCGGCCGGCGACCTCCGTTCGCTCCAGGATCTGCTCCAGCGCGGCCAGCGCACGGCCGCGACGCTGGCCGGCGCGACCTCGTCGCGCGGCTGACGGCGCCGCTCGGCGCTGGCGACCGACGGCCAGCCGCGTCCCCCGTCGCGCGGTCGCGTTCCTCGCAAGTTCGGCTCGAACGAGGCGGCCTTCGCGCGTCCGCGCCCGGGAACTCGTCGACGTCGAGATGGTCGAGGCTGGTTGCGGGCGCGGATTGCCGGAAATGGGCAGCGCCGCTCTCGGCGCCGATCAGCCCAACACAACCGCCTGGGGCCCGAGGACGTTCCAGGCGAACGCGGGCGAAGCAGCCGGGACGAACGGGCTATCGCAACCTCTGCGATTCTTCCGAGGAGCGTCCAGGTTCGATGGGGACGCTGCCCTCTTCTACGGCGATTGGGACGGTCCTTGCGTCACGTGTCGGCGTTGTTTCCTGCGAGGATCTCGGGCCCCAACCAACCTCGCGATTCCAGGAGTGAGACCACTTCGTCGGCAATGTCTCGCGCAGTACGCGCTTCCGTCGAGGCGATGACGTCGGCGTCGGTCGGGGCTTCGTAGGGGAAGGTCACGCCCGGAAAATTCTCGATCTCGCCAGCCTCCGCCGCTTGGTAGCGACCGAGCGCGTCCCGCCGGCGACAAACGGCGAGCGGCGTCGCCAAGTGGACGTGGACGAGCCGCTCGGGGCCGATCAGCGCCTTGGCGCGGCGGCGCACGGCGTCTTCGGGAGCGGCGAACGCGGCGACGCAGATTTGTCCGACGTCGTTGACAAGCCGAGCGATTTCGGCCGCGCGGCGGAGATTCTCCGAGCGCTCTTCGGCGGAGAATCCCAGGTCGCGACTGATCCCGAATCGCAAGGACTGCCCGTCGAGGAGCGCGACGACGCACCCCAGCTCGAACAGGCGGTGCTCCAACTCGCGGGCGAGCGTCGTCTTGCCCGCTGAGCTCGGTCCGGTCACGAGCACGGTCCCGGGCCGGTGCCCGAATCGTGTCGCGCGGCGCTCGGGCGAGACGAGACTCGTCGCACGCTCGAGTCGCCATCCCGTCGGGGCGTCTTGCCAGTGATCGCGGCTTCGCGGAGCGAGCGCTTGACGCACGACGCCCGCGGCGACGGTCTCGTGCGTGATTCGATCGACGAGGATCAGCGCTCCGGTGGTCTTGTTGCGGGCGTACTCGTCGAGGACGAGCGGGTCGTGGAAGCCCACAAAGCACTGGCCAAGCTCGTTCATGCGCAACGTGGCGGCGGGCGTTTCGCACTGCGTGTCGACGTCGATGGCGCAGCGGATGTTGCGCACTTCGCAGACGGTCTTCTGCGACGCGAGTTTGCACCAATACTGCTTTCCGAGGGCGAGCGGCTGCTCGGACATCCAGATCAGGCTCGCTTCGGCCTCGCGCGCGACGAGGGGGGCCGCCGCGGGCTTGGCGAGGACGTCGCCGCGCGTCACGTCGATTTCGTCGGCGAGCGTGAGCGTCGCCGCCGCCGGGGCGACGGCGACCGGAACGTCGCCGTCGCACGTCACAATCGAGCGAATCCGCGACGTCCGGCGGGACGGCAGAATCACGACCTCGTCGCCGACGCGAACTTCGCCGGACGCGAGCGTGCCGCACAAGCCGCGAAACTCCGCATGCGGGCGGTTGACCCATTGGACCGGAAACCGCAGGGGACCGGCTCGCTGCGCGGGGACGACGTGCACCGTTTCCAAGAGATGGAGCAGCGATCCGTCGGCGTACCACGGCGTCTGCGCGCTCGGCTCGGCGACGTTGTCGCCCCGCAACGCCGAGAGGGGAATGAATCTCAGGTCCGGAATCGAGAGCTTTTCGGCGACGCGGCAGAAATCGTCGCGGATCCGTGCGAAGACCGTTTGGCTGTAGTCGACCCGATCCATCTTGTTGACGGCGAGAAACACATGCTGAATTCCCAGCAACGACGCGATGAAGGCGTGGCGTCGCGTCTGAACGAGGATCCCTTTGGTCGCGTCGACGACGATTACGGCCAACTCGGAGTTCGAGGCTCCGGTCGCCATGTTGCGGGTGAACTGCTCGTGACCGGGCGTATCCGCGATAATGAACGTCCGTTTCGTCGTCGAGAAGTAGCGATAGGCGACGTCGATCGTGATCCCCTGTTGACGCTCGTCCTCCAGCCCGTCGAGCAACAGGGCCGCGTCGAGTTCCGCGCCGGTCGTGCCGTGACGCGCCGAGTCGGCTCGCAGTCGATCAAGCTGATCGTCGTGAACGGCCCCGGCGTCGATGAGGAGTCGACCGATGAGCGTGCTCTTGCCGTCATCGACGCTGCCGCACGTGAAGAAGCGGAGCAATTCCCGCGGGGGGCGTCGCGCGACCGACTCGGCGAGCGACGTTTGGCAAGGGGCGGCGGAGCGTTCCGCGTCGGAGAGGGGGGAGAGCGTCTCGGCGGTCATGGGGCGATCCTGGCAAGTGCGAAAATATGCGGACGAACGTCGCGGCAGGGCTTCTGCGCCGCGGGCGGACCGTCTCCGAAGCGGGGCTAAAAATAGCCCTCGCGCTTCTTGCGTTCCATCGCCGCCGCTTCGTCGCGATCGACGGCTCGGCCGTACCGCTCCGAACGGCGGGCGGTCAGCGTTTCGTCGACCACGGCTGCGAGCGTCGTCGCCGTCGATTCGACGGCGCCCGTCAACGGGTAGCAGCCGAGCGTGCGAAACCGAACCATCCGGACGCTCGGCGTCTCGCCGGGAAGGAGTCGCATCCGCTCGTCGTCGACGACGAGCAACTCGCCGTCGCGATCGACGACGGGCCGCGGTTTGGCGAGGTAGAGAGGCACGATCGGAATTTGCTCTTGGAGGATGTACAGCCAGACGTCCGCCTCCGTCCAATTCGACAACGGAAAAACGCGGAAGCATTCGCCGCGGCGATGCCACGTGTTGTAGACGTTCCACAGTTCGGGACGTTGATTGCGGGGGTCCCAGCGGTGGCGCCGATCGCGAAAGGAGAACACGCGTTCCTTGGCACGCGATCGCTCCTCGTCACGTCGCCCGCCGCCGATCGCAGCGTCGAACCGATGATCGTCCAGAGCCTGCTTGAGCGGCTGCGTTCGCATGACGTCGGTGTAGGCCCCGCCGGCGTGATCGAACGGATTCACTCCCGCCCGGACCCCGTCCTCGTTGACGGCGACGATCACCTCGAGCCCCAGAGCGCGACGGACGTATTCCTCGCGAAACTCGATCATTTCGCGAAACTCCCACGTCGAGTCGACGTGGAGCAACGGAAATGGGAGCGGAGCCGGGAAGAACGCCTTCCGCGCCAAGTGGAGAATGACCGAGGAGTCTTTGCCGATCGAGTACAGCAGCACGGGCTTCTCGAATTCGGCGACGACCTCGCGGAGGATATGAACGCTCTCCGCTTCCAAATGGCGCAGGTGATCGTCCCGGTGCGCGGGAGGCGTTCGTTCCGCAGCGGCGACGGAGGGAGCGGCAAGCGGCGCTGTCATGGAGAATCGACCTTGAGCGGCGAGGGGAAGGAGCGGACGGCCGGCGAGCGGCCTGGGAGTCCGACGCGTCGGGACGCGGCGCGGCGGAGCCGGTCACGAGCGGCCGGCGTCCGCGGGGGCGAGAGGTTCGTTCCGAAGTTCCATGGCGTGAGCGACTCGAATCGGCAGCCACGATCCCCGACGCGTGAAGCGGAAGAACCGACCCTCGTCGAGGGCGACCAGATGCAGCCAGCCGTTTGCGATTTGGGCTCGCAACGAGGCGTGCGCGGCAAGGATGCGCTCGATCGCTTGCCGCGGCGCGGCGACGACGGCCTGGAGGCGCAACGGTTCGTGACGCCACCGCGTCCCGTCGTGGAGCGATTCCACGGGAAGTCCAGTGAGCAGGTCGCCGCCGCCCCCGGCGACGAGCCCGAAACGGCCGACGACGTTATGGGTCGTCTTGGTCCCGCACCCGTACTGAGCGTTGTCGACCGTCGAGGCGTAGTACTGCAGGTTGATCCATTGGGCGACGACCAGCGGGGCGGTCATGATCAGCTCGAGCGTCGATCCGTCGAGGTCGGAGCGATGGTCGTAGTCATGAAGGAAGACCCGCCCGTCCAGGCGGGCTCCCCGGGTGAGTTCGCGGGGACCGATCACGAAGGCGGCGTTGCCGACGAGCCCCCATTCAGGCCGGACCTCCGACCAGTCCCGCCCCCGGCGGACCAGTTCGGCGTCATCGCGGCAGGCGAGCGTCGGCAAGCGTTCCTGCCGCGCTTTTCCGGCGGCGACATGGGCGACCGTCTGGAGCAATTGGACGTCCGCGGCGTGCGAATCGGGGACGTCGGCGAGGAAGAACGTGATCGCGTCGGTCGTCGTCTCATGGAGCGCAGCCAGGAAATGCGTGTCCGCAGGGACGTCGACGCCGCGCTCGGCCAGTCCTCGGCGAACGTCCGCGTCGTTGAGCAGCGCGGCTGCGAACTGCGCGTTCGCCTCCCCGCTGTGGCCGCCGCAGGCGCCGCATTCCAAGCCGGCTTGGAGCGGGTTGTTCGCGACGGCGGTACCGTGCCCGCAGAAGACGACGAGTCGCGGAAACTCGGTTGCGATCCCGGCGTTTCGCAGGATCGCGTGGGCCAAGTCGAGCCGGCGGGAAGGAGCAAGCCCCGGCGCATCGAGCCGGAAGCGACTCGGCCCCGAGGCGCCGCGCTCCGCGTTCGTCAGTCCGTCGCATCGACCGTCGTTCGGGCGGCCGCCGAACCCGAGCGTCCGCCGGAGCATCCGGACGCCGGCCCGCCAGCCGCTCGTCTCGACGAATCCGAATCCGCCGATCGCCGAATTTTGAAAGGCTTTCTCGGCCCGTCGCACGGCGCGGACGAAGGCTCGCTTGGCGAGGAGCCCCGGCGCTTGTTTGTCGTCCGCCACGCGTTCGACGACTCGGATTTCGGGCGCGAGGAGGGCCGGAACGCGCGTCGAACCTTGCGTCGCGCCACACGGAAGGAATTCCATCGGGATGCCGAAAAAGCCCGCGAACCCGCTGGTCGCGATTTCGGCCGAGCAGGACTCCAGCGCACGCCGAATCCGTTCCGAGCGGACGTCGATGCAGAACACCAGCCGAGCGAGCTTTCGCGAGGGGTCGGCGCCGGCGGCGCGCGAGCTAGAGGGGGACGCGTCGCTCGCCAGCCGACTCAAGAGGTCGCGACGATAGGCGATCTCGGCGGCGCGCAAGAGGCAATACCGCAGGAGCGCTCCGTCAGGACCGCCGTCGGTCGCGGGGGTCGAACAGGCGGCCAGAGTGCTCCAGGCGACTTCGATCCGATGTCGCTCCGAGACGGCCGCGTCGTACGCCAGCCGCATCGCCAGGAGACCGACGAAATCGTCGTTCTGTTCGCCGCGGCGTTCCCCCTGGAGGCGCTGGAACTTGGCCCAGGAGCTCCACCCGAGGACCGCATGCGCGGCGGCGAGGAGGACGAATTCCTGCAGGGAAGCCGGCACGCCAAGTCGCGCGAGCAACGCCGCGACGGCGGACGTCGGATCGTCCGGAAGTCGTCGCACGAACGCGCGAAAGCCGGTCAGGCCCAGCAGCTCGACGCGTTTGTCGATGAGTGCGGCCGAACGCCACGCCTGATAGAGCGACCGTCGTTTCCACGGACTGACCCACGCCGACTGCCCCTGGTCGTAGTGAGCGGCACAATGCTTGCCGATCTCTTCCAGGAGGATTTGCGACCATTCGGTCCCGGCGTAACGATCGACGACGGCCGCCAGCGGCTCGAAGCGCGGATGGCGAGCCGACCCCGCCTCGTCGGCGGGGGGGTCGGACCACTGCGCCCGGCCCGTGAGCAGGGACCCGATCCAACACGACTCGAGCCGGCCCGCCCCCGGGACGCCGTCTCGCAAGAGTTCGTCGATCGCCGCGTCGACGTCGGCGAGGGTGAAGCGACCCTCTTGGAACTGAGTGCGGTAGTGTTCCAACGGCATCAGCAGTTCGCCGGCGGACACGCGCTGCAGATCGCGGCGCGCGGCGAGCCATTCCTCCGTGCCGTACCCTTGGTAGGGATTGACGGCGACATAGTCGGCCAGCGGCCAGACGGGGGCTATTTTCTCGATCACCCGCTCGAGGGTCGCCTCCAGATTCTCGTCGCAGGCCTCCGCAACTGGCGTCGAGAAAGGGGCGAGGGGGGCGTCGATCGCTCGAGGCGGAACGAGCTGCAAGTGGGATGCGACGGACATCGATGCGACTCCGGTCAAGCTCAGGTCAGGGACGGGCTGGGACGACGAACGATCAGGGACCGAGGGGGGACGGGACCACACGCAAGACGATCAGGTCGAGAACGACCGCAGGCCCCTGCGTGCGAACGCTTCCGCATAGAATCCGTTGAGGGCGTGCACGTAGAGCGCGTGCTGCCAGGGAATCGTTCTGCCGCCGGCAATCCGCAACTCGCCCAGAAACAAGGCCCCGAACGCCGCCAGCAGGAGCGCCGCCGCCGCCCAGGTCGCGGGGGCGGAGCCGACGGCCGGCACGCTGCCGGTCAGCGCGGCCTCCACGAGGAGGTAATTTGCCGCGTACGCGAGGCAGAGCCCGGTCGTCGAGAGGACGACGTACCCGCGCCGCCAAGGCGACTTGTGCTCGAGGAGGTGCCAGGCGCGACGGACGAGGGCGAGACAGAGCAGCCCGCCCAGAAGATGCCCTCCGGGCTTCGTCGTCGGCGAGATTCCGCAGGCGGTCGTCGTCGCCAAGTAGGCGCCCAGGACGAGGCACGCGGCGATCGCAAGGCGCCTCGCGGGCGGGACCGCGGGAGATCGCTCCTGGTCGACCGGTTCCTGGGCCGTCGCGACGACGAGGACCTCCCCGCTGGCGAGAAAGGCGTAAGCCTTGTAAAGCGAGTGCGCGACAATGTGGAGCATCGCGGCGGCGAACGCTCCCAGGCCGCACTGGAACATCATGAATCCCATCTGAGCGATCGTCGAATAGGCGAGTGACCGTTTGACGCTGGTCTGGGCAAGCATCGCGACTCCGCCGACCAGCGCCGTGACGACTCCGACGATCGCCAGCGTCGCCAGGGCCGTCGGGGCGGCGACGAGGACGGGACTCAGCCGCACGAGCGCATAGCCTCCGGCGTTGACGATTCCCGCATGCATCAACGCCGAGACAGGCGTAGGCGTGTCCAAGGTCTCCGGGAGCCAGAAGGAGAACGGAAACTGCGCGGACTTGACCGCTGTGCCGAGGATCGCGAACCAGACGAACGCCGTCATGGCGGAGTCGACCTGCCCGGCGACGATGCGTTGCTCGCCGGCAGCGATGAGATCGGCGAGATTCAAGGTCCCGAACGCTTGCCAGGCGAGGAGCAGAGCGCCCGCCAGGAGCAGGTCCCCCAAGCGATCGACGACGAGCTTCATCTGCGCCCCGGCGGCGGCGACGGGGCGGCCCTTACGGTGGGTCAGCAGGCGGTGGAGGCTCGCGCAGGCCGCCGACCAAGCCCCGACCATGATCAGGAGATTCCCCGCCAGGGCCATCAGGGCGGCGGCGCCGATCGTACCCCCGACGCGGCAAAAATAGGCTCCCTGGTCCGAGTCCCCGTCGAGATAGCGGGCGGAATACCGCGCGACGACCCAGCCGACGGCGCTGACGAGCGCCACCATGATCCACGCTCCCCCGGTCCAATACACGAGATCGACGGGCGCCTCTCCGGCGCCGATCGCGGCAAGCGGGCGCGGCTGGGTTCCCAACTCGATCCCGACGAGCATCGCGGCGAAGAAGACTCCGACTGCCAGTCGAGGGACCCACCGGACGGCCGCGATCGCGTAGCGATTCGCCAAGCGAGACGGCGCCAGACCGATTGCCAGCAGGGCGGCGACGGGGATCAGGATGAGCAGGGGGAGCGCGTCAGACATGACCGGTCCTCGGGGAGCGGGAACATGGCGAATGTGATAGCACGAAAAATAATGTACGAATTACATATCGTCAATAGAGAGTCGTGTTCTTGAGCGCGGATTTCTTGAGGACGGGGGGCGGCCCCGTCGCGAGGCCCCGGATCCGTGTGAACTCGGGCGCTGTTCCTGAATTCCCAGTCGCGAATTGGACTTCCGAGGAACCGTGCTAGAATGAGCAGGCTCCGTTCCCTATTCCCGCACAGGCGCGTCATGCCCCGCTCCAAGCCCGGTTCTCGCTCCTCCTCCGCCCGAGCTTCCGGGCGATCGGAGCAGGCCCCCGCTCCCCCCGCAGCAGGGACTCCTCATCGCTGGACGTTTCTTACCAATCATGCCCACGTCCTGATCCTGCTCCACGCCCAGCCGCAGTTGGTGCTGCGACAGGTCGCGGCCCAGGTGGGGATCACGGAACGAGCGGTGCAGCGGATCGTGCAGGAACTCGAAGAGGCCGGCTTCATCGAGCGCGAACGGGTCGGACGGAAGAACGAATATCGGGTGCTGACCGATCAGCCCCTGCGCCATCCGATCGAGGCTCACCGCCGAATCGGAGATCTGCTGAAATTGATCGTCGGCTGACGCGAGCGACGACGCGCCGAGAATCGACGCCCCCCAGGGGTCCTCGCCGACTGCGAGCGGCGTTCGCCGCGCGAAACGATGCAGGAACTCCTCGTCGGCGAGGGCGCCTGGACGGTCGGCGCCTCTCGGCCCTTGACGACGTGTCGCCAAGAAGTCGTGCGGGCTGGGCTCCGCTCCCGGCACTGCGCCGCCGCAGCCAGCGCCGGCGCATGCACTGGGGCCGATGCTGCCCGGTCGCCAGTCGCGGGGTTCCCGCTCCCTCGATCCTGCACCCGCATCCGAACGATCGCTTCTACGCCAATCGCCCGCAGCACGAGCCGCATGTGATGACGCCCCGCGCGCGGATCGCCGCGGGGGGCGGCTCCACAGGGCCGTCCCTTGTCGCGACCCTCTCGTGCAGTCGGTTGAAGAGTTCGGCCGCGGCTGCAGGCGGCTTCTCGCGGTTCGGCGACGTTGCCGGCGGAGGGCGTTTGTCGCCAAGCATGAAGCGCCCCCCTGAGGCGCCGCCTAGCGAACGGCGTCAGGAGGCAGGGGACGGGTGATCTTGACGACGACTTGATTCGGCCACTTCCGATCGTTGTAGATCCGCTGGGCGCGCATCACCGAGAGTTCGACTCCGGCGGCGGTTTGTTTCGCAGTCGGCGTCGGATCCGCGTCGGGCTCGTATTCGAGGACTTGGCCGCCGTGGCCCAACACCGAGACTTCCGATTCGTCGCTGAGCCGCAGGGACTTGAGACAGAGGGTTCGCCGCTCGCCGAGGGGCCACGCCTCTTCCCCGGAGAGCACTGCGTAGACGGCCTCGCCGTCCTTGGCTTGCGTGAACCAAGTGCGCCCCTCGCGGCTCACGTGCCAGGGGCGAACGTTGTAGATCGCTTCGCCGTTGATGAACAGCCACAAGCCAAGCTCGCGAAGCAACGCTTCTTGCTCGGGCGGGATTCGTCCGTAGGAGTCGGGGCCGACGTTCAAGAGCAGGTTGCCCCCGCGGGCTCGCGTTTCGACCAAGATTTGGATGAGCTGTCGGCCGGTCTTGTACGTCTCGTGGACGCCGCGGTACTGCCACTGGTCGCCCAGCGTGTAGCAGGCCTCCCACGGTTGTCCTGGCGGCACGTCGCCCAGATTCTGTTCCGGCGTGGACATCGCTCCGCGCGTGACCAGCGTGCGGGGGTTGCGATCCCACACCAGCTTCTTGAGCGCATCAGGGGGCTCCAAACTGTCGAAGAACCACAAATCGACCGGGTCGTAGGCGTCGCAGAGTTCCTCGATCTGTCGGCGGCAGTAGGCTTCGAGCTCCCTGTTCTGGCTGAGCTGGGTGTAGCCGCGCTCGATCGCCCGGGCCGGGACGCGGCCCTGGGCATGGAGCAGAGAGAAATCCTCGGGCGAAAAATAGAGCCCCGCTTTGAGTCCTTCGGCGCGGAACGCCTGCATGTACGGACCGACGACGTCCTTTCCGTAACGGGACGACTCGACGTCGAAGGTCGTGGTCGTCGTAGGAAAGAGACAGAAGCCGCTGTGATGCTTGGCGGTCAAGACGGCGTACTTGAACCCGCACGTGCGGGCCAGCGCCGCCCACCGGGCCGGGTCGTAGTCGCACGGATCGAACGTCTGCGGCAACTCGCGGAAGAATCGGTCGCGATAGGAATTGTCGGCCCCCACCAGCGAATGACTGATGACCGCGCCGTACTGGACGTCGAGCCCCCAGTGAATGAACAGCCCCAGCCCCAAATCCAGGAAGGCCTCGACTTCGTCCGCGCGATTGCGGCTGTCCGAGGCGGGCGAGGTCCCTTCGGGCGGTTGTGCAAACGACCGGGACGCGACCGTCCCGCCGACCACCAGGCAGGTCGCCGCAAACGTCGCCGAGCATGCTCTCACGTGGCGTCGCATCAATGATTTCCCAAGGGGTGACTTGCAAGCGTGAGTGAATTAGGAGCTGAAGCAAGCGGCGCGCGGGTTGCGGCAGGACCTGGGTCGTGAACGCACCGCGTCGCGGGTCGTTACTGCCACGTCGTCAGGCGGACTCGATCGCGCGCGTCAAGGCGCTCGAGCGCCTGGCGGAGCGCCGGCCGATCGGCGAACTTTGTTGCGGCACGGACCTGGAGCGCGTAAAGGCCCGTGGGAGGCCCTTGGCTGATTTCCTTGTAAGGCCAGACGGCGCCTGGTTCGCCGAACGGCGTCAGGTAGGCCAGCGCCCCGCGGATGCTCCCCCCCTGGGGACTTTCGTAGCCCCACAGATCGACCCCGACGGCGTCCCCCATGGAGGCCAGCATGATCAGCCCCCGGAGGTTCATGACGCAGTAGGACCAGCTTCGCGTGCGGCTCAACTCGTGCGGTTGTCGCCCGTCGCCCTGGACGTGGGCCGCGATTCGTTTTTCGGCCGCTTGTTCGAGGATCGTGCGGGCCGTCTCCGGTTGTCCGATGAACAAGGCGAACGCGGAGGCTTGAGCGTCGTGATAAGTGCCGTGGTTGTTGTGTTCGCGCGACTCCCTGCGCCCGAGCTCGCTTGACTGAATCCAGGCGAGGAAGTCGGCGAACCAAGCGCCGAGCCCCGCGCGGGACTCCGCACTCCAGGCCGGAGACGACTCCAGAAACGACATCGCCGCGACGACGTGGATCAGCTCGCTCGATTCGATGAGTCCGTAGCAGCGACCCTCGGTGAGACCGGGAACCCCCTGGCCGTACTTCATGTGGGGATTCATCCGCGTCGCGGGGTCGAGAAACCAGATTCGCAGCAGTTGCGCCGCGCGCTGGGCGTATTTCTCGTCGTCGAAATAGTAGTAGCCCAAGGCGAGCGTCTCGACGGCCTGCGACATCGCTTGCAGCTCGCGCTCGTCGGAGATCGCGTAGTACTCGGGATTGACCACGCCGTCTCGCTTGACGTAGGGGAGCCCGTCTTGGGATTTGGGATCGGGCCACCAGTAGGGGCCCTGGCTCATGTAGTCGTGCTTGTCGCCGCTCGGAGGGGACTGCTCTTTGTGCATCACCGAATAGGGGCCCAGCGCGAGCGCCTCGTCGGCCTCTTCGCGAAGCGCGGCCAGGGCGTCGGTCCAGGGGTGCTCCGACTCCGTCGAGGCGACCTGCTTGATGCGAGCCATGTCGTCGAGGCGCCACAGGACGGCGCTGGCCTGGATCGACGACGGCGCTGCGCCGACAATCGAAGCGGCCGAGTCTGGTCCTTGGGCTCTGGCCGTCGCCTCGAGCGCGAGGCCGGCGACGGCGCACCACGCCGCCCGGCGCCAGGAATTGGCGTGCAGGCCGGCCTGTCGCCGCAGCGGGCAATTCGGAGTTTGATTCATCGTGCGACTCTCGCCGGGGGGATGCGGATTGCCAAGCGCTTCGTGCGATCGCGCCGACCGGGTTCGGCGGACCGCGGGCCGTCATCGCGGGCCGATGCTGTGAAACGGAATGGTCCTGACGACCGGGACGCGGTCGGCGAGGGACCGACGCGGCTGCAGCGTGAACTGGTCGTCCTCGACGACCCCGACTTCGTCAAGCTGGTCCGTCTCCAGTTGCAAGTTGTTGCGAAACGTCAAGAGGTCCATGTGCTGGTCCATGCCGTCGTTCACGTGAAGCCATTGGTCGCAACCGACGGCCACGTTGTGCTCGATGACGTTGCCCTTGGGAAGCATGGGGTCGTCCTCCATAATGCCATGAAGCAGCGGGTAACGCGTGCGCCATTGCTCTCCGCGGTAGCCGACGCGCTCCGCTTTCGCCAGCAGGTTCCAACTGTCGCGGGGATCGTCCCAGACCGTGCGCGTCAGTCCGCGAGCGTCGGCGTGAATCGCCTGTCGGCACGCGACGAAAACGTTGCCGCGGACGAGATTGTCGCGTCCGCCGCCGATGAACGTGGCCCGACTCGCGCGGTAGAAGACGTTCCCCGCAATCGTGTCGCCGCTGTCGCAGTCGTCGAGATAGACTCCCATGGCGCCGACCTGTCCGAAGCTGGTCAGGTGGTGAATGAAATTGTGACGGACGACGTTGCCGCGGCTCGCCCAATCGCGCCCGGTGTAGATCGCTCCGACGTCCGACGTCTCCAAGGCGACATGATGCACCTCGTTCAGTTCGATCACGTGCTCGTTGCCGCCGTAAATGACGGCCGAGTGGGGGGCGAAGGCGATTTCGTTGTGGGCGACGCGATTGCCGACGCCATGGAGACGCACGCCCGGGGCGTAGGTGCGCTGCAGGCGGCCGAATTCGCGGATGCGGCAATCGAGGACCGAGCAATTGCCGCAGACGAGCGTCTTGCGCACGCCGCAGTCGAGGTCGACCCCCCCGCGACCTAGCTGGTGCAACTGGCATCGCTCGATCCGGCAATCGAACGAGTCGCGGACGACGGCTCCATACCCGCCCAGATTCCGGACCGTGCACTGGGCCACGACCACGTCGCGGCAACCTCGCACGTCGAATCCGTCGCCGTGGCCTCCTTCGAGCGTCAGGCCCCGCAGCGTGACGTGCGCGGCGCCGCGGACGGTAACGATCGGGGCGTCCAAGTCGGACAGCAGCGTTTCCTCTTCGGCGACGGATCCGGGCGGATAGAAGTAGAGGACGTTCGCCGTTCGGTCGAGCCACCACTCGCCGGGCGCGTCGAGTTCGGCCAGAACGTGCACCGCGTAGTATCGCCGGGGAAACCGCTTCAACCAGGCGTCCTCAGGGAAGTCAAAGCGATGTTTTGCCGCCAGCGCGAGCCGCTTCTTGGAGAGGTCGATTTCGGCGATCTGAAGCACCTCGTCGGCCCAGTCGCGACTCCAATATCCGTGGAGCCACGCGCCGCGTTCGACGTTCCATCGGTCCGGGCGCGGGCCGGCGTAGACGATCGTGCCGCCGGCGCCGCGCGAGGCGTCGACCGCATCGCGGCGGACGACTTCGTCGAATTCGGCCCAGCCCTCGTTCGGCCAGCGGGCGGGGGTCATCGGTTTGCCGCCGAAGTACAACTCCGGCGCCGGCCAAGCGCCGTGCCAGCTTGGCGGAAGTTCCGGAAGCGGCCCGACTCCCAACGCGGCGAGGTCGACTTGCAGCACGTGCGAACGAATCTCGTCGGCGATCTCCGCCGCGGGACCGCCGGCCGCAGGCCTCCAGGCCGACCCGGGGATCGTAGTCCCGGCGAGCAGCCGCACGGGGCCCGGACCCTCCCGGCAGATCTCGACGCGCGAATGTCGGCCTCGCAATTCCACCGTCTGGCGAATCGGATAGTCGCCCGCAGTCAAGCGGATCGTCGCCACGGCGTCGATGTTCGATACGTCCGCTTGGCGCCAAGTGCGAAGCCGCTGCAGGGCCTCGTGCAGGCTCGCCAGCGGCGCGTCGGCCGTCCCGGCGGCACGGTCGTCCCCATGCGGAGCGAGGCGCCATTCACTCCCCGCCGCCTGCGTCGGGGCGAATCCGCACACGACCGCCGCGAGCAGGGCGCTTGGCAGGCTTAGCTTCAGGCGCTTCATGGGAATTCTCGGAAAGCGCGGCTAACTCGAGACACGCGCAACAGCGCCCGCAGCGGCGGCTTGGCCGACGGCGACAAGCCGCAGACCCGCCGTCGCGAGCATCCCGAATGCGAGCGCCGCCAATGTCGCCGCAGGGGGCTCGGGGACAGGCTGCGTCGTCAGGCTCGTCGTCGCTGCGATCGCCCCTCCATAAGTGCGACCGAATCGGTCCCGCCACACGGCCAAGTCGGCGGCGTCGCCCGCCGCGAATCCGCCGTGGTTTCGCTGCCAAGCGAGGAAGTCGCGTCCGTCGACGACGTTGTCGCCGTCGAAGTCTCCCGCGAAGGAGGCCAAGTAGGTGCTTCCCGGCCCGACGTCGCTCACCGTGAGCGGGCGGAAATCAAGCTGCGCGCCAACCAGCGGAAACTGGCTCGATTCGCGGAAACCGACCGGATCGAGCACGAGTCCCGGATCGACGCCGACGCCGACTCCTGGCGGCGTATAGCCCGGAGTCCCTGACCCGGTCGACCACACGACGTTGCCCGACCACTGATTCGAGACGTCGGGGGCGTTGTTCTCGCGGCGAATCGCTTGGCCCGCGTTGTTCACGATCAGGTTGTCGCGAATCTCGTTGCCGGAGGGGGGCGTGTCGATGAACGCTCCGCTGACGGTGCTGCCGTAGAACTGCCCGTAAATGAGGCTGAAGTCGCCCGTGTTGACGATCGTGTTGTTCGCCACCAGCGCGTCGCGGAACGGTTCGTAGGGGACCTCCGACTCTCTCCCGGCGCCGAGGATCATCCCCCCCTTGAGATTGCCTGTTTCCGGTCCGTAGAACCCCTCGAAGTAGTTGTTGGTGACGGTATGACCGGAGCCGTAGGCTCGGATCCCGCGGCCGTTAAGGAAGTAATTCGAGTCGACGACGTTGTCGTCGCCGGCGCGCAGGACGAGTTGGTCGTTATTGTGGTCGAACGTGTTGTAGCGGAACACGTTCTGCGAGCTCTTCGAGGAGACGAGCTCCGACGAACTGGCGTTGTCCTTCCACAGGTTGTGCTCCACGGTGGTCCGATACGCGACGTCGGCGGACGACCCCCAACTCAACTGCAACGTCTCGAACCCGGCGTGACCGCTCCAGTAGTTGTACCGGAACAGATTGTCGGTGTTGTCGGGATCGGTCGCGCCGCCGCCGACGCGGACGACGATGTTCTTGTTGTTGTTCAGAAACTGGCTCCGTTCGACGACGTTGTTCTTCGATCCCAGGGTGAGATGGAGGAACATCGTGTTGTTCGACGCGTTGTCGGCGGGGTTCGGGCTGCTGAGACCGCAGTCGACGATCGTCAGATTGCGCAGCACGTTGTTGCTGGCTCCCCGAAGTCGGACGACCGTCATTTTGTCCGACGAGCTCGTGCCGGGGATTTTGACGTTGTCGAAGTTGAACCCGTCGAGCGTCCAGTAATCCCGTTCCAGCCGCAGCTTGGCGCTATCGCCGAGACTGCTGCCGGTGAACGTCACCCCGCCGATCGACTCGGCCTGAAACGTGATCGGATTTGCGGCCGTGCCGTGCTTGCCGTTGATCCGCACGGGGAAGTCGTACGTGCCGTTCTTGACGACGATGACGTCCCCCGGATTGGCGCCGGCGAGCGCGGCGTTGATCGTCGTTTGGCTGTCGACGTGCCACGTGGCGGCGGTCGACGGCTGTGCGCACGCGAGCGCCCAGGCCGTCGCCCCGACGATCGCGAGGCGCAGCCGCAGGGCGTCGGCCCGCTGGTCCGAGGGTCGAATCGTTTGCGGCGATGACGTCGTTTGCATCAAGTTGTCCTCTCTGTTTCACCAAGTCGCCCCTGAGCGGACGCGCCGGCTTTGCCAAATGCTTTCAGCGATTGCTGCAGTTCCGGATGGTTGCGGGCGTAGTCGGCGAGCGTGGCGCCGCTGACGGCGGCTTCCCAGGCTTGGCGAATAGCTCGACACCCCGCGGCGGGTCCGCCCGGATGAGCCATCACGCCCCCCCCCGCCAAGTACATCAGATCGACCGTCCCGGTGCGGGCGAAGGTCTCGGGCGCCTGCCCGCCCCACTGTCCCGACGACACGACCGGCATCGCCCGATCGTCGCCGAACATCGGCGTCAGGCACGCCTTGATCGAGCGCTCGACCGAGTCGTCCGACTCGCAGAACTTGTTCTGCAGGCCGTTGACGTGCAGGTGATCGACCCCTGCCAAGCGCCAGATCTTCTGCCATGCTGCATACTCGACGCCGACGCCGGGGCTGCGCGAAAAGAGTCCCCACCCGTTGCGGTGCCCATGGATCGGCACCTGGGAACGCCGCCGCAGGGCCAGCGCTCCGGCCGGGCCGACGTGATGCATGCTGATCATGACGCAGGTCCCCCCGTGGGCGACGACCGCGTCGTGGTGACGGTACATTGCGTCGAGCTCGTCCGACACGTTGAAGGCGTACATCGCCTTGCGACCGTTCCGGTCGGCGAGTTCGTTGATCACGCGCATCACTGCTGCGACCCGTTCCGCCAGGGGCGAGTGCGGCGGGTTGGCCAGCAGTTCGTCGTCCTTGATGAAGTCGACCCCCGCCTCGACCAGCGTGCGAACCGTCGCGGCCGTTTCCGCGGGGCTGAGCCCCACGCTTGGTTTGACGATCGTGCCGATGAGCGGGCGAGCGAACGCTTCGGCCAATCGGCGGGTCCCTGCGACGCCGAATTGCGGGCCGGGAAGCGCCGCAAACGCCTCGGGGAGTTCCAAGTCGAGCAGCCGCAGGCCGGTAAACTCGCGCAACTCGAACAAATTGCCCGTGACGGTCGCCAGCAACGTCGGCAGGTTGACGCCCATGTTCTCCAACGGGAATGCCAACACGAGCTCCGCTCGCTGATACTGCGGCGCTCCGCCGGCGAAAGGAGGCTGCGCCCCCCCGGGGAGCGTCGGCTTCTCGGCGACGTCCAGCGGCGTGATCCGCTCGACGTGCGCCAGATGCCGTCTGCGCAGTTCGTCCGTCTCGCCAGGCACGCGCACGAACGTGCCGCATGACTGCTCGCCGGCGAGCGCCGCGACCGCTTGCTCCAGCGGATGCGGCGTCTCGATCCAGTAGGTTGCGCGGACGAACTCGCGAGCCACGGACGGGTTTCCTCAATGCACGGGGAATTACGAACGACGAGCCTGGCGCTCGCCCATGGCGACGGTCGGCACTTCAAATCCTGGGCGATCTTGCCGGCGCAACAAAGCGTTCCCGGCTTCCGAACCGGGGCCGACGAATCGCTCGGACTGCGGATCGAAGGTCAGCACCGGACCGAGACGGAAGTCGCGCGCCGCCTGGGGACCGTCGTGAGCGACGGCCACGTTGCGCAGTTGCTCGACGAGCGCGACGGCTTTGTCGCCGCCGGCAAAAGCGCTCTGGATGTCGTCCAGGACGGCGGCGCGGTCGGACTCCTCGAGGGCGGCGCCAGCGCGATAGGCGACGTTGGCCAAGCTGCACCATTCGGTCGAGTTGTGCCCCGTCTCGGCCGGCGCTTTCAGTATGCTGGCGTCGCCGGTGCGCACGGCCTTGATAAAATTCGCTTGATGGCCGCCGCCGCCGTTGCCTGTGAACTCGCGGATCTTCTTGCCGGCCGCATCGAACGCGGCGCCTCGGCCGCGCTGGCCCTCGAGACGTCCGCCGGCGCAGAAGGCCGTGTAACCGCTGCCAGGGCCCGGCGTGGTGGGCGAAGACTTGCTTCCTGGCTTCACCGCGACGTTGCAGACTCCGACGATCACCGGAATGGAGCCCGTATCGAGCACGGCCGCATGGACGTTGGGCGTGTTGCCCGCGTCGTGCCACGCGAATCTCCCGCCCCCGGCGACGATCCGGCGAGGCAGGGCGACGCGGTCCTGGAAGACGACGTTCCGCACGTCGTCGACGATATGAACGCCCCAATTGCCCATCTCGCCGGAGCCGGTGTTCCAGTCCCAATGCCAATCATAATGGAACTCCTTGCGGAAGATTGGCTCGTCCTGAGCCGGTCCCAGCCAAAGGTCGTAATCGAGCGTGGCGGGGGCTGCGAGGGGGGACGCGAGCTTGCCGATCGTTCCTCGCATGCCGAAGCGGCTGACTCGTACGGACTCGACGGGGCCGAGCGCGCGATCCTCGTGCAGAAACTGCTTGAGCTCGTCCTGCATCGGGTCGGACCTCTGCTGCGTTCCGACTTGGCAGATGCGATCGTAGCGGCGGGCGGCGTTGACGATCTGGCGGCCTTCCCAGTTGTAATGTCCCAGCGGTTTCTCGACGTAGACGTGCTTCCCGGCTTGCATCGCCCAAATCGCCGCCAGCGCGTGCCAGTGATTGCACGTGGCGATCGCCACGGCGTCGATCTCGGGCGAGTCGAGCATCGCCCGCAGGTCCTTCCAACGCTGCGAGCCGGGAACTTGTCCTGCGAGCTCGTCCAGCCGGGCTTCGTCGGGGTCGCAGAAGCCGGCGAACCGGACGCCCGAAATGCCTTTGAACGCGTTGAACAATTGCCCTCCCCGCCAGCCGCAGCCGACAAGGCCGAGATTCACTTGTCCGTCGCCGCCAGCGGCGCGGACGCGTCCGCCGGACAGAGTCGCCAGCGCCCCGGTTGCGGCGCCGCAGTACAGGAAGGATCGTCGCGTGAGCTTGGACATAGTTGGCGGTCCTTGTTGGGTCGTTAGCGCAAGATCTCGAAGTCCGATCAAATGCCGTGACCAAGTAGTGCGCGCAGCGCGACGACGGCGACGCCGATCGCGGTCAGCGCCGTCGAGGCGGGCTCGGGCACATTGTCGGCGCCGGCCATCGCGGCGATCGCGACGCCGAACTGCCGCTGCCAAGTCAAAAAATCGGATCCGTCGAGATCGCCGCCGAACCGAGCGCCGAAGCCGTTGACAGGATCGATGAGATCGGCCGAACTCACTTGGCCGTCGCCGTTGAAGTCGCCCGGCAGCGTCGTCGCCGCCGCCAGGACGAGATTGTCCAAGTAAGCGGTCCCGGCGGTCGTGCCGTCGGGATCAAACAAGTAAAAGCGGAACTCCACCGGCTCCGTAAGCTCTTGAAACTCGTCTCCGATGAGACTGATGAAGTAGGTCTCGAAGCGATCGGAAGCGACGTCGTCCGCCGCGAGGTTGTTCGTGAAGCCGTCGATGCTCGAGCGAACGAAGTACCGGTCGTTCGCGCCGGAGTCGCTGGAGCGGCGCAGATCGTACGTCAAGTGCGACAGCGACAAGCTTGTTCCCGCAACGGGGGAGATCGTGAATCCCACGTAGTCGTCGGCCGCCACGGCTGCGGCTTGCGAGGCCGTGTTCGCGCTCGACAGCGCAATCGCCAGCGAACCGGAGGGATTTCCCAGGCCGTTCTGCATCGCCGAGATCCCAGACCCCAGGGTCACGTTGCCAGCGACGGAGTTCGGGTGCGCATCGTTCGATTGCAGCCATGTCGCGCCGGCGGTGAACTGATATCGGGCGACCGTGACCGGATTGGCCGGCGCCCGGAAACTGCCCAGTTGCATCAGTCCTTCAGCCAAGTAACCGAATCCGTCCACGGCGTCGTAGCGATCTTCGCCGCCGTGGGTCCGGAACATGTCGCCGGTCCACAGCACGTGGATCGCCTCGTGGGCCAGTCGTTCGGCGTGCTTGCGATAGGCAGGGTCGTCGAGTCGATCGGCCGCTTTCAGCATAATCTGAATTGCGTGACCGTACGCCTCGGCGTAGGAACCGACGCCGTCTTTGGCGTTCAGAGCCGGTCGCTCTTCCATGATTCCGCGCGTCATCCGCTGAATATGCGTCTCCAGGAACGGCACGTCGGCCGGGAAGGCGGTTTCGCTCGCGTGGTGGAGATGGATCAGCGTCGCCGCGAGTCCCAAATAGTGGTCGTGCGACGGAATCTGCACGTTCCAGGGGCTGCTGTAGTCGAACGGCGCGTAGGGAGCTCCGGAATTGTCGAAGCTCGGCGAGCCGTCGTTGACGTTCACTTTGCCCCAGTAGCGCTCCGTCGGTTCGTGCCAAGCGTACTGCAGATAGGCGTGCACGCCGTCGCGCGCCATCGTGACGTAGTCCTGATCGCCGGAGTATTCGGCCGCGATGAGCAACTTGCCGGCCCATTCGCCGATCTCCGTCGTCGACACCTTGTAGTCCCACCGCGACGTGTTGGGCATGTTGTTGCGGACCAGCCCGGTCGTGGCCCCGCGGGCCGTGTAGCTGTAGGTCGCGATCTTCTTGGCGTGGTCGAGATACTTCTGCTTCTCGACCTCGGGGACGAGTCGGGCGAGCCAAGTGAGCGACTCGACCAGCACGCCGCCGGCGTCGATGAAGGCGTGCGGCGAGTCGGTGAACGTGTCATGCCGGCTGAAGAACCCGGTCGTCGTGTCGTAGCCGTCCTGGACGTGATGCTCGCCGGCTAGATCAATGTGCGTCTTCGTCATGTCGGGATCGAGCGCCCAAAAGAAGTCCCAGTTGGGCGTATAGGGCCGCATCTCGTGGTAACTCCCGGAGAACCCCATGTACCGATCGTTGTAGTAGTCGTTGACGGCGTCCGTCGGGCTGTCGAACGCGCGATAGAACCAGTGCTCGCCCCACTTCCACAATCCCGAGCGAGAAATGCGGCTGCCGTCGCGGCCGTTGCTGGGCGCCAGGTACGTTGCGGCGTACAGGTTGGCGGCGTCGTGATACTTCGAGTCCCCCGTGACGGTCGACAACGCCAGCGCGGCGTTGATCTGGGGGATGTCAAAATAGAGCGTCGAACCCTTCGGCGCGGGATTTTCGCGATAGATCCGTTTGCCTGCCGCCGCGTAGTCGCTCGACGGATAGTTCTTGGTGTTGGTGTCCAGCGACGCCATCCACAGCGGGGTGTGGAGCGGTCCGTATCTGTCCAGACCGTACTGCAAGTAGACGTCGAAGTGTCCCTGCACCAGCGGCAGCAATTGCACCTCGGCCGCCGAGCCGGTCGCGGAGAGCCCCGTCGCGAGGATCGTCGCGAAGAACGCCGTTCGAATCGCAGTCATGTTCATTGTTGTCCGCCTCGTCTCGTGTTGCCTTGCCTGGATCGTGATCGCCCGACCGTTCGTCCGTTCCGCGACGGACGACTACGTCGGCGCGCGGTTCTCAATTTGGAGGCGCTCGGCGCGCGCCATCGTGTCGGCGTACGTCTCCAATTCGAACTCGCGCAGAATGTCCGCCACTCGGACGTCGGGCGAGCGGCTCTCGATGATCGACCACTCCTCTTCGGCGTAGGTCGTGATCACGACGTCGCGGCCGTACTTGGACTGGATGTCGGGAAAGCGAGCGTTGAAGGGCCAAGTGTGGAGGAAGGTCTTCTCCAGGTTCACCGCGGCGCACGCCCAACGGTTCCAGCGGCTCGTCGCGGCAAGGGTTTCGCCCGTCACATCGACGATCTTCGACGTGTCTTTGCGCGTGCTCGACGCGACGACCAGTTGGTTCTGACAAGCTCGCATGTTCACCGCTCGACCCGCGGCGAAGGCCGAAGGGAAACAAACGATCTCCGCCCCCGCGTCGCGCAGCCGCCGCCAGCCGTCGTGCCACTCGACGTCGAAGCAGATCTGAGCCCCGACTCGTCCGAAATCGGTCTCGAACACAGGCGGTTGCAACGGACCGGGGGAGACGCCGTACTCCATCTCGCCGACCGTCGGGTAGGTCTTGCGATACTCGCCGCACGGCCGGCCTTGGCGATCGATGATGACCACGGCGTTGTAGTACCGCCCCGCCTCGACCGTGTAGCCCGAATAGGCGACGTAACACTGGTGCGATTTCGCGAATGCGACGAATGGCGCGGCGAGCTCGCCCAGCGGGGCTTCGGCGATCTCGCGCACCGGCGGTCGGCTGCCGGCGCCGCCGGGAAAAAGGAACATCTCCGGCAGGCAGACGAGGTCCGGCTGTTGCGCAGCCGCCGCTTCCATTCGAGCGAGCGTCTCCCGCGTGAGGGCCGCAGGCGTGGTTCCCGTCATCCCGTCCTGAGCGATCGTGGCGATCCAGACTTCGCGCGGCAGTCGACTGGGACGCTCGGGACGGGTCGCCGTCGACGCACAAGCGGCGCCGGGGGCCGTCGCTGCGGCTCCGGCGCTCAACGAAGCGACGGCCGACCGGCGGAGAAACGTGCGCCGCGCGATTGCTGAAGGAATTGTGCTCATGGCAGATCTCGTTCAGTCAGTCGTCGCTTGCCGGCGATGCGTCCGCAGCACAAACGTCCAATCCTCGTCGCCCGGAGTCGGCGGCGGCGGAACGCGCAGCCGCTTGCCTGAATACTCAAGGGAGGCGACGTCGTGCGAGTTTCCCGTGCGCGGATCGAACCAGCTGGCCGCGTACCGGCGCGGTTCCAGGTCGTTCAATTCCAAAAGCTTGCCCCCGTTGCCTCGCGGGAGGTAGACGACGTAACCTTCGCCGAGGATCGCAGCGCAAAGCGGCGGGCTGACGTCGTCGGCGCTCGGGATGCGGGTCTTCGCGCCGTTCACGAGCGCCATGTCGCGCCGCGGCTCCAGGCGGTTCCAGGAGAACTCGCGGAGCAAATCGACGGCGTGTCGCACTTGCGCCGAGCCCGGCATTTGCATCGCTTCGGGCCAGGGGATCGTCTCCGGCGAGGGCTTGCCGGTTTCGCCCTCCCGGTCGTCCGGGTCGTAGAACTGCCAGACGCCGAACGCCCCGTAGCCGTATCCCGCGGAACCGCTGAGATACGCCGCCCACGCTTGCCACCGTGCGTGATAGGCGCCCTGCGGATCGGAAGCGCGTTCGTAACAGGCTTCGCTGCAAAACACCGGCTTGACGGGCGACAAGGCCCGATTCTCGGCGGTCCTGCTGACGATGCGGAACATCGACCGGACGTTCTGGCCTGTTTGCAGCCAGTTGTGATCGAGCCACGACTCGTGATGAAAGGGTCGTGACGATTGATGCTGAAAATGCTCGTCGCCGGCGACGAGGCGACTGCTGGGGTGGATCGAGAGGGGAGTCCGGTAAGGATTATGCCGCTGTACGGCTTCGCCCAACGCGCTGAACTGCCGCGGCGTCCAACCGCAATCCGTCAGCGCGTACTGATACTCGCCCGACAGGGCCCACAGGGACGGGAACGCTCCGTACCGAACGGCGCAGTACTCGCTCAGCCTCCGCGCCGTGACGAAATCGATCGGGCAGCGCTTCGTTTTCCCCCACCATGAGAACGGCGCGGCTGTGATCATGCCGGCCGAACGGATCGCCTCCATCCGGCGGTCAAGGAATCGAAAGTATTCGGGGTTGAGACGCGTCAACTCGCGATCCAGAAACGCTCGCCCCCCTTCGTTGCGCTGGCCTTCGGGGTTGTTCGGCTCGTCCCCGAAGCCGTTCAGGAAGCGCATCAAGACCGTGTTGAACCCTTTGCTGCGCCGATCGGCGAGGTACTGATGAAACGGTCCGTCGGCTTGGTCGCCCAGCCCGCACCGCGCCGTGTTCCCCCCCCACAACGTGTCGGCCAGCAGCAGCACGGGAGAGCCGTCGGCGTACTGAAACGTCCTGCCGTCGGCGCTGATCCGAATCGCGCCGCGCAAGCCGGGATTGTCGACCAATTGTCCCGGTGCGGGAGCGATCGCTTCAATTTCGCCGCCGACGCCGGCAAGTCGCGAGTCGCTCGACTGCGTGCGATAGCGCCATGTGCCGGCAGTCGGGGGAGCGAAGCGGACGAGCCATCGCCGCGGGCCGTCCCAGCATCCCTCGATCTTCAGCTCCTGGCCCGAATCGGCATGAACGAACGAGACGGCGACCGGGAACTCGTACCAAGGGTGCTCGGCGGCAGACGTCAGCGCGAGATCGATCGTCGTCCAAACCGCGCAGCTTCGGCGGGCAGACCCGTCGTCGACTGAACCGGTCGCCGAGAGCGCGACGCCGCCGATCGATCCCAGCGCGATGCTTGCGATCAAGACGGTCGTACGCATGATGGCCCGTGGCGCCTGCATCAAACCTCTCGTCCTCGGTGCGACAGGCCGGAGCCGCGGTCCGACCGCTGCTCCCGGCGTCGCAGCGGCTGCTAGAAGTGAAAACCCTGCAACTCGCCGTCGTCGCCCGACTCCAATTCCATGAGCGCTAGAAACAGCACGCCCAGTCCATCGACGGCGTCGGCCACGTCCTCGCCGGGATGACTGCGAAATGCGCCGATGTCGGCGATGTAGAGTCGCCCGACCGCCTCCTCGGCGACCTGTTCCGCCAACTGCCGATACTCCGGCTGGTTGAGTATCCGACCGGCCCGCGAGAGGAAATGAATCGCACGGCCGTAGCTGCTGGCAAACGCCCCGTCAATCATCGGGCCTGAGTGTCGCTCTTGCTGGTACTGGGCGGGCAAGCTGTTGCGGACATGCTCGGCCCACCGCTCGGCGCCGGCGCGGTATTCGCCCCGGCCGGTCTTCTCGTAAAAGTCGAGGCACGCCTCGGCCATTTCCATTGGATAATCATGCGTCGGGAACAGCGGCTCCCAGACGTCCGAGTGCCTGGTCGGAGCAAACGGTTCCGAGGTGTTCGGCTTGCTCGGCTGGCCGTCCTCGACGTTGACCGAGCCGAAGTACTTGCCCGCTTCGGCGTCCCAGCCGTAGCGGAGATAGGCGAGCATGCCCGGCTGCGGGATTTCGGCGAACTCCGCGTTGCCTGACAATTCGCCGCAGCGCAGCAGCATGGCGCCCCACAGTCCGACTTCGGAGGAGGCGCTCTTGTAATCCCAGCGTCGCTGCACGGGCTGATTGCGGATAAGTCCGGTCGCCTCGCCCCGTTGTGCCGCGCTGTAGCGCGCGACCTTGAGGGCCGTTTCGATCAACGCGTCCTTGTCCTCCACGTCCTTGGCGGCCAGCCAGCAGAGCGATTCCGCGATCACGCCGCCCGCCTCGAGGAACGGATAGCTGGCCGCGACGTCCTTCTCGGTCGGTCGATACACGGCGACGGTCGTCTTGGCGTGGCGATCGAAACTGCCCGTGGTCTGGTCGGTGACGTGGTGCGTGCCGAACGCGCGGATGCATCGCGCCGTTCGCTCAGGCGAGTTTCGCCAGAATGCTTCCCAGTTGATCGGCAACGGCCGGGCCTCGTGCGCGGGGTGACCGATCTTTTCCATCCGATCGTCGAAGACGTGATACCAGAGGTGATTGCCCCACAAGAACAAACCGTTCTCCTGGGAGACGCAACGAGCGAAAAAGTCGTTGATGTACGCGTCGCAGGCGGCGGCGTACTTGGGATCTCCCGTCTTCTCGCTCAACTGATACGCGGCGACGAGCGTCGGGAGGTCCCAGTAAAGATTGCTGCCTCGCGGGGCGTGAATCCGCCGATAGACGCGGCGACTTGCGTTGTCGACCTTTTCGTTTTGTCCGCCGTTCGCCAAATCGATCGAAGCCAGCCAGAGCGAGTTCTTGTCCTTGCCGTAGCGATCAAGGCCCGTCGCCAGGACGCGGTCGAAGTGGCGTTGGACCAGTTGCTGGTAACGACCTTCGCCGCGGGGAACTGCGACGGAGCCGGCTTCGGCGGCCAGAACCGCCGCGGGAATTGCCGCCGCCAGCGCCCCGCAACCGAGGATTCGAGTCCAAGGCATGGCCGGTCGCCGGCAAGTCGCCCGTTGCTGCGAGCTGACATTCATGACTGTTCCGCAAGTGTGTGAATAGAATGAAAATATGAATAGAAGACGTGGGCGGTCGCCTGCCGTCAGAGCGCACGCGACCGCGCTCAGCCCGAACGGCGGGCGCATTATCGGCTAAGATCGAAGTTCGCCTGGTCGGTGCCCCCCGGCGGGACGGCGAACGTGAGCGTAGTTCGGGAGTTGTATTGAGCCGGGATCGTCTCGCGCGACAGCACCTTTTCGTTGTCGTCGACGACGCGCGTCGTAATCATCACGCGATTCAGTCCGACTGCGGCGCCCTCCGGGCCGCGGAACACGGTCAGCGAGTATCGACCTTGTTCGTCGGTTTCACCCATGGCCAGTTGCTTGACCGCCTCGGGATCCTCCTGCGGCGCCGGCATGAATCGCACTTTGGCCTTCGGAACCGGCTTGCCGTTCAAGGTCACTACCCCGGAGACCGGCGAGATCTCCACCCGCGACCCGCAGCCGACCGTCGCAGCCAGTCCGAGCAGCAGCCACGCGCAGGATCGTGTCGACGCCTTCACCATGGCGATCGCCTCGAGAGCTTGTTGAAACCGGAAAAGACGCTTTTGATGCGCGTCGTGTTATCGAACGCCGGAGACGGTCTCGCCTCCCTCGATCGTCGACATATCCGCCAGGACGTAGACGTCCGCTGAGTTCGAGATGCCGTGAACCGAGCCGTCGCAGAACAGAAAGTTCATGACGCCGCCGGAATGCACCGACGAGAAGACGCGCTGACAAGGCGCCTTCGAGATCCCCTCGAGCGTCGCTTCGCACAGATCGAAATCCGGCGCAAACGGCAGATTGCCGATCTCGGGGATAATCGTGCCCATGTTGTAGCCAAAGAACGAATACGCCCAGAGGGCGCTTCGCTGCGGTCGCGTGATCGTGGCGTACTCGCCGACCATGAGCGTGTTCGACGTCCCGTCGGTGATGTTCTTGATCCCCTCGGGCTGCAGACTGTGCTTCAGCTCGCCGCTGGTCCCGCGGCTGGCGAGGATCGTGCGTTGAGCGGGGTAGGGGCTCTTGGGCGTCGTCACCACGTGCAACGGTCCGCGCCAGTGCCACGGCACGTGATCGACGCCGTCTCCGACCTGGACGCGAAAATCGTTGAAGAAGCCCGCCGTGCCGCTCTGGGCGGTCGTAATCGCGCCGCGCCCCATGTTTCCCTTATACGATCCCGGCGCCCACTCGTACCCGCCGCTCGAACCGCTCGCCGGCTGAATCAGGTTCTGCTGATTCGAATCCGCCGGGCAACTCATCGACGACAACTGAGTCTGCGCGACGATTTGGTGATTGGCGTGGCTGTTCTGAAGATTGAAATCGTAAGCGTCTGCCAGGGTCTGCTGTTCCATGTACGGCAGCAGGCACACGGCCCAGTTTTCCCACACGTTCGACGCGGTGTTCTCGTTCCCCAGCGCGATCTTTCCCGGCGGAAAGGCGTTCTTCGCGCTGTGGTGATTCTGCATGGCCAGACCGATCTGCTTGAGATTGTTCGTGCATTGCATGCGTCGCGCCGCGTCGCGAGCCGCTTGAACGGCGGGCAGCAGCAGGGCGACCAACACGCCGATGATGGCGATCACTACGAGCAATTCCACGAGCGTGAAACCTCTGCGAGTCCGCGATACGGAAACCATGGCGCACTCCGGTTTGCAAATAACGGAAAGAGATGTCGAGATGAGCGACAGCACGATTGGAATGGAGAAGAGCCGGGACCCGTCGGCGCAACGCCTCGCCGCCAGACCGCTCGCAGACGGCGAGCCCCTGGCGCGATTGCCGAGCGCTTGGCGGCGACGTCGGACGGAACCGACGACTCGGACGTAACGTGTTCGTTAGGAATTGCGCGACGCGCCGTCGTCCCGACGGAACGACAGCATGAAGTCGCGACCGTATTCTAAGTGACGCCGCATCAATTCTGCCGCGGCATCCTTGTCGCCGGCGAACGCCTGCTCGGCGATCGCGACGTGTTCCGACTGGTTGGCGATCATCCGCGACGGGTTCCGCTGCATATGCCGCGTAAAGACCATCAGCATCTTGTCGCGCAACTGATTGATGACGCGCAGAATCTCGTGGTTGCCCAGGCACTTGCAGAACTCCAGGTGGAATTCCAAGTCGAGCGACACGCTGCTTTCAATATCCTCGGCCATGGCGGCCAAGTACTGCTGCGAGAGCAGCGATTCGATTGCGGATCGCTGCTGTGCGGTCAGCTTGCCGGTGATCGTGCGAATCGTATAGCTTTCGAGAATCAAGCGGATTTCGAACAGATCCGCAATTTCGTGAATCGACAACTCGCGCACGAAGACCCCCTGTTGGGGCGAGATCGCCACGAGCCCCTCGCTGTCAAGCCGCTCCAGCGCCATCCGAATGGGCGTCTTGCTCATCTCGAGCCGGTCGGAGAGTTGACGCTCCGACAACGCCGCCCCCGGCGAGCACTCGCCGGACAGGATCATCCGTTTGATCTTCGCGTAGGCCTCGTTCCGCAGCAGCTGGCGCGGTGCAGCGGGCTCTGGCGCCTGGGGCAAGTCGATGCTCAAGAGAGGCTCCTAAATGAGAATCGTCATCGCCTTGGAAGGGCGAATCGGGATGCATGTCCGAGGGGAGTCACCCCCCCGAGACGGGATGAGATCGCTCAAGAGACTATACGGCATTCTACTGAGATCTCAGTTAAATTCAAGTCTTTCGCCGCGCCTTTTTACGGAAAGTCCGAATTACTTGCCGACTTGCTCAGGAAATGCCTCCAGACGCTCGTTCAGCTCTCGATTCAACGTTGCCAGCACCTCTTGATGATCAGGGGAGCCGGCAAGGTTCTCCCACTGATTTGCGTCAGCGGCCGCATACAACTCCTGGCTGTCGTCGCGATAGCGGATGAAGTGCCATTCGGAACCGATCAGGGCGTAATTCCCGCGATCCCGGACGCACAGAACCGGAGCGACCGAGGACGCAGCCCCGCTCTCGCGCAGCTCGGGCAGCAGCGACCGTCCGTCCAGCCCGGCCCGCGGCGGCAGTCGACAGGCGTCCAACAGCGTGGGATAGACGTCGAGCAAACTCACCGGCCGATCGCTGCCGACCCCTTCGCGCCCGCGGGGCAGTGCGATAACCAGCGGAACTCGCGTTGCGGTGCGCCACAGCGTCCACTTTCCCCAGTGCTGCTTCTCTCCTAAGTGCCAGCCGTGGTCGCTCATTAACACGACGATTGTCGACTGTCCGTGGGGCCCGGCGTCGAGCGCGTCCAACAGTTTTCCCACCTGGGAGTCGACGAAGGACACGCAGGCCAAGTACCCGCGGGTCGCCGCCCGCCATTGGTCGTGCCGAAGCACGCTCGCGTGCAAGCCGGCCGTGTCCGCCTCCAGCGCGATCTCGCGGGCGAAAGCCGGCAAATCGTCAAGATCGTCGGCCGGCGAATGGGGCAAGACGACTGTCTCTTCCGGCAAGCGGTCGAAGTACTGCTGCGGCGCGAACAAAGGGATATGAGGTCGATAGAACCCCACCGCCAGGAAGAAGGGCTTGTCGCGCGGCTCGCGCAACCGAGCGGCCGCCCATTCGGCAATTTGGCCGTCGCCCATGTCCCGATCGGTCACGGGGAGAGGGCCCCAATCGAACGACTCGCCCTGGGGAGAGCCGCGGAGTCGGTCGCTGGGCATCCCGTTCAAGGGGAGTGAGATCGTTTGGCCCTTCAGCGTGGCTTGATGTCGCTGGGCCAGCGTGCCTTTGCTCGGCAATTCGGCGTCCGAATAGCGAACGTCTCCGGGCGAGAAAGGGCTCCAACGCAAGTGCGGAAACGACCCCTTTTGGAACAATCCGCGACTTGATTGATGCAGCAACTTGCCGGCGCCGAGCGTCTCGTAGCCGGCCGCTGCAAAATGCTCGGGAAGGAGCACCAGTTCGGGAGCCGCGCTGCGGATGTCCTGTTCGTCGTTGGCAAGAACGCCGGTCCGCAGCGGGTGACAGCCGGAGAAGATCGCCGCCCGCGACGGGTTGCACAGAGGCGCTGCGCAGTGGGCGTTGGTGAATCGAACCCCCCGGCGAGCCAGTCGATCGAGATTGGGCGTCTCGGCCTGGGGGTGGCCGTCATAGCAGCCGATCCAGTCGTTCAGATCGTCGACCATGATCAACAGGACGTTGGGTCGGTCCGCCTCGACAATTCGGCCAAGAGCCGTCCCCCAGGAGGCAACGAGCCCGAGGATGGCTGCCCGAAGGCATGAGCCGCGACACAGTGAGGTCATGGGAGGAGGCATGGGCGAGGAGTGCTTGGGAAACCGGGAGGAAACAGCCGGCGGGAAAAAGAGCGTCTGAAGACGCCATTTTACAGAAATATTGATTGCATTTCACTGAGATCTCAGTTAATATACCCTTCAGTTGACCTATTCGAAACAGTCGTTTCGACCGCTTTTCTCGATCATTCCTTGGCTTTTCGCTCACTCGGCCGCTTCTGGCCGGTCAATCACTCGTTCCTTATCGCTCTAGCAACTGGGGGGTCTCATGAGTCGGACCAATTGGTGGTACGTCGCGATCGGCATCGTGGCCTGGTATCTGTCCGCCCCGGCCGCCTCGGCCGCGCTTGTTCCTTACGTCGAGAATTTCGACGACGACGTTCTGGGGACTTCGGCCCCCGCCGAAGGGGGCGCCGAAAACGGCATCTTCCTGCCGCAGGGTCCCTCCCACGTCAGCGGCGTCTCTGCGTGGGAAGTCGTCGCTGGCAGCGACTACGCCGGCGATCAAGAATACCAAGTGACGAACACTCGCAACGGCAGCAACAACAACGCCAACTCGGCGCTCGACTTCGCAGGCAGCATCGGCAACGGGTTGACGAGCAGTTACACAGTTTCGGTCGATTTTCGACTTCTGGCCTCGAACAACAACAACTCGACGATTGGACTTGTCCTGTTCGGCGATTCCCCGGTGTTCAATGACGGATATCTCGCCGACATATCGATCGGCGGCACGCTTCGGCTCTTTAATCTCAGCGCCGGTTCCGCAATCACGAGCACGCCGACGGCCGCCTTGGCGACTGACAAGCTGTATCGGTTGCGGACGAGCGCCGAATACGACCTGGGCGCCGGCGTGATGCGGCTTGCCTTGGAACTCGACAACCTGACGGACAACACGTCGTTCGCCACTGGAATCCCATCGATCCCGCTCGCGGCGGTGAAAACTGGAACCTTCGTCGGCTTCCGCACGCGGACGCTCAACACCAACGGATCGCTCATCGTGGCTTTTGACAATTTTAGCGTCGTGCCCGAAGCGGGCGCGATGAGTTTGGTTGCGGTCGCAGCAACCTTGGCATTCGCGGCTCGGAGGCGGCTTGGCCGCTAGACAACGACGTCGCGAATTGTGCAGGGGCGCTTGCGCTTGCCGTTCCTGCAACTATGTTCCATGCGCGAACGGCCGAGCTTGCAGCAGGCCGTCCGACTCTTCTCTAACAAGGTGGCTAAGATGAAGCACAGGACTTCGAATCGGGCCCGAATCTCGGCTTGGTCGCGCGGCGCCGCCCTGGCAGTCGTCGCGACTGCGGGGCAGGCCGCTCAGGCCGTTACGGCGCCGTATTACAACGACTTCACCTCCGACATCAACGACGTCACGACCTACGTCCAGCCGAACGATCCCTTGGCCGATCCGCTGGTGTACGACGGCGAATGGGTCCTCAACACGACCGACGGCGTGCTCAAAAATCGCACCGGTCTTGCCGGCGGTTCTCAGCGGACGAACGGCGCCTGGGTCGACGTCGACAACGCCGCCGGCGCCAACGTGACCGTCAGCACCGACTTTAAGATTCTCAACACCGGCTTCTCGGCGAACACGACGCTCGGGTTGCTCGGCATGTTCGACGGACTCGATCCGGTGAACGGCTCGTATTATTTCTTCGACTTTCGTCCGCGCACCGGTTTGATGCGGCTGTTTGAAGTGAACAGCGGCGCGTCCAATCTGCTCGCTTCGGGCAATCTGGGCGGCTTGGCCACGGGCGTTCTCGACATCCTCGACGAGTCGACCGGCGAATTTCGCGTCTTCAGCATGAGCTTCGAACTCCTGCATACGACGGCCGACGACGGAATGGGGGGGGCGGTTCCCGCGATGCATCTCAAAGGAACGCTCACCGGTTGGGCTCCCAACGGCAACAGCAATAACGGCGATCCGGTCGATACCTACACGACGACGATCGAAGCGATCGACGCGGTCGCCCCCCTTACGACAGGCAATGTCTTCGGCCTTCGAAACCGCGGGGGCGGCAATACGGCCGTGTACGAAGTCGACTATCTTGACTTCGCCGTCGATGTCGCGGCCGCGCCCCTGGCAGGGGACTTCACCGGCGACGGCATGGTCGACGGAGACGATCTGACCAACGCCACATCGGGCTGGCAGGCCCGCTACGGCGCGGACTTGGACGGAGACGATTTTCTCGTGTGGCAACGGAACTACGGCGCCGGCGTTCCGGCGGCCGTCGGCGTCGTCCCGGAACCGGCTACGCTCGTGCTGGCGGCATTGTTCGTCGCGACGTTCGCGTTGCGGCGCAGGCGTTAGCTCCAACTCGAATGCGGGGCAGTGTGTCCGCCTTCAGCGGTCCTTCAGGCTCGATGCGTCGAAGAGGTCAATCCGGTTTCCAGGCGAAGGCGCTTGGGAACGGAGCAGTCTCTGCGGGGGCAGGGGATTGCTCGCGGGGAGAACGTCCAAGCGCATCGCTCTCCTGGAGGTCCGCTGGGCGGGCGTCGGCGGTCAAGGTCCGTCCGCCGTTGCGGTCAACTGCCGCCATGTCGACGAGTCCCATTCACGGAGGCAATCGCTCATGTCCGCGCCCAGCCGTCTCGGCTCATCTCGCCGCCAGTTTCTGAAGCGGGCTTCGACGTTGGTCGCGGCCGCTGGCGCTCCGTACTTTGTGCCGGCCTCGGCGTTTGGCGCGAATGCCCCCAGCAATCGCATCACGATGGGCTTCATTGGCACGGGCAACCAAGGGACGCCGATCATGCAGAAGTTCCTGGCGCACCCGACGTGCCAAGGAATTGCGGTGTGCGACGTCAATGTCGGCAGCTACGGCTATCGAGGCGAACGTGATTTCTACGGCCGCGAGCCGGCCCAAGCGATCGTCAACGAACACTATGCCGAGCGGCGCAGTTCGGGGAGCTACCGCGGTTGCGACGCCTATCGAGATTTTCGCGACCTTCTCGCGCGCGACGACATCGACGCGGTGACAATCTGCACCCCCGACCATTGGCACGCTCCCATGGCGTTGCTGGCGGCCGAGGCGGGCAAGGACATGTATTGCGAGAAACCCCTCAGCCTTACGATCGCCCAGGGGCGGACGATGGTTGCAGCGGCCGAGCGACATCGTCGCGTTCTGCAGACGGGCAGTCACGAACGTTCCAACCCGGTGGTGCGTCAGGCGTGCGAGCTGGCGCGGAACGGCTACATCGGCGAGGTGAAGTCGATCCTCACGCACGTCGGGGAGCACAATATGATCGGCCCCGGGCCGGGCTGGCAGCCGATGCCCGTACCCGAGGGATTCGATTACGACATGTGGCTCGGGCCTGCGCCGGCGGTCCCGTATCACCAGGACCGGTGTCTCTATCGGTTCCGATTCAATTACGATTACTCGGGGGGCCAGGTCACGAACTTCGGCGCCCACTCGCTCGACATGGCCCAGTGGGGGCTGGGGATGGACGACTCGGGTCCTGTCGAAGTCGAGTACGTCGACGCCAAATACCTGCCCGAGGGGAGCCTCTTCACGGCCGCGACCCACACGACGTTCAAGTGCCGGTACGCGACGGGCGTCGAACTGACCTGCACCACGGCCATGCCCCCCGTGAAGATTGTCTTTGAAGGGTCCGAGGGACGCATCTCCGTCGAGCACGGAGGCCTCGGCTTCGTCACGGAACCGGCCAGTCTGGCTGACGTGAAGCTTCGGGACGACCAGCTTCTCTCGACGAGCGTTGATCATCAGCTCGACTTCCTGAACTCCGTGAGGACGCGCGAGAAGCCCTGCGCGACCGGCGAGATCGGCCACCGCAGCGCTAGCCTGTGCCACCTTGGCAATATTGCCATCAAGCTGAAGACGACGGTGAAGTGGGACCCGGCAGCCGAGCGGTTCATCGGCTCCGCCGCCGCCAATGAACTGCTCGACCGCCCCAGCCGCAACGATTGGCGCGGCGTGGCTTGACGAGCGAATCGCTCGAAGCCGCGACGACCTCCGCAACGTACGCGTTCAAGTCGGCATGTCTCCACCCCTGAAAATCGATCGGCGCGCTTGGCTCAAAGCCGCCGCGGCTCCGCTGGCTTTGTCCGCGCTGGGAACCCAAGCCGCCGACAACTCGTCCGCGGTTTCCCTCTGCGCATTTGAGAAGTTCATTCAACGGCTGAGCTGCCGTGAACTCGCCGACGCGTTGGCCGAGATCGGCTTTGCCGGCGTCGAGGCGACCGTTCGCCGAGGGGGCCGCATCGAGCCCGAGAAAGTCGAGGACGAATTGCCGCGACTCGTCGAGGCGCTCGGCAAACGCGACTTGGAGGTCGCGATCGCCACGACCGACGTTCTCGATGCCGACGATCCCGCGGGCCGCAAAGTGCTGGAGACCTGCGCCGCGTACGGCATCAGGCGGTATCGCATGAGCCACTACCGCTACGATCGGCGGCGCGACATCCCCGCGCAGCTCGCCGAGTTGAAGCCCAAGTTCGCTGCGCTGGCCGAACTCAATCGTGAGTTGGGACTTGTCGGACTCTACCAAAATCACTCCGGGTTCGGCTTCGTCGGCGCGACGGTGTGGGACCTCTACGAACTGATCAAAGACCTTCCGCCCGGCAATCTGGCGATGGCGTTCGACATCCGTCACGCCACTGTCGAGGCGGGACTCTCCTGGGACGTCCTGTACCAACTGATGCGACCGCAGATTGGAGCCGTCTTCGTCAAGGACTTCCGCTGGCAGGGACGCGTCGCTGAGAACGCCCCGCTGGGGAGTTCGATCGATCCGGCTTTCTTCCGACTCCTCCGCCAAGACGCGTTCTCCGGCCCCGTCTCGCTGCACGTCGAATATCTTCCGGATGCAGGAGTCGCGGAGAACTTGCAAGCCCTCCGTCGCGACTACGCCTTGCTGGCCAAGTGGCTGGCCGCCTGACCCACTGCTCAGGAGTCGGTCGACCCGAACGGGCGTACGAGCGGCTCGCCGCTCCCTCAGTCTCCCGTGCGGAGGAGTTTGAGCGCCACGTCGGCTGCGAACGGCGGAGTCTCCAGTTCGCGAGTTCCGCCGGAGTGCGAGAACGATTCGCTGTGATCGATCGCTCCGGTTCGCGGGTTGAGCCAGTCGACTTGGTATGCGCCAGGAGGGAGCCTGAGCGTTATCGGCTCGACCCGCTCGATCTGCTCGAACTGCTGCGGGTCGTCCGGCTTGAAGGGGAGTCGGGCGTGAAGATAGACGGCGTACGCTTTGCTCGGCTCGGAGAGGGTTCGCGCCACGAGGTCCGCGGAGACCGATTGCACCGTCTCGTCGTCCGGACGCATGCTCGTGAAATCGAAGCTCTCGATGAATCGTTTGAGGATTCCCAACTGCGTCCGCAGTTCAGGGCTCCCGCCGCCCGGCGACTGGTACTGCCGAAAATCTCCGGCCGGGCGGTCGACCGTGAACGAGTAGTCGAGATTGTTGTAGATCGCCCCGCCGGCGAGGATGAAGTCCCAGCCCTCGGTGCGATACAAGACGTCCTCTTTTCCTCGGAACCCCGTCTCGTTCTCGCCGATCGGCCGGTCGAGATGGTCGTTGTCCCGCACGGCGTCAGGGGGCGTGCAATAGTGGAAGTTGAACACCGCCGTCGCGGGATGGGGATCGACGATCCGCTTGGTCTTGTTGGCGACGTTCTGCGAGATCAAGTGCCGGCTCGGAAGCCTGCGCTCCGTAGCAACGATCTCGTCGATGATGCGTCGTTCCCATGCGTCAGGGACGTCGCGGGCGTACGGCTCGTTGCAAATCTCCAGAATCACGTTGTCGAACCTCTGCAGCGCCGTCGTCAATTTGCGGACCGCCGCCAACTGCACGGCGAGCAGGCGATCGTGCTTCAGCGAAAGCGCTTCGCTCTTGTCGCCGTGGCCGACGTCGTTGACGTTGTTCGCCCCGTTGAGCGGCGAGATCCGCCAGAGGTCGTCCTCGTACAAGGGGCAAAACAGCGTGAACTCGACGACGATCCCGTGATCGCTCGCCTGCTGCATGTAGTCGTCGAGTCGTCGGAAGTATCGCTCGTCCCAGACGGCGAGATCGAACTTGTTGCCGCCGTCGTTAGCTCCAGGGACGGAGCTGCGAGCCCATGGCGCCAAGTACGCGTCGGCGGCCGGGGCGAGCGTGTTGGCTGTAATGCCGAACGACGCGGCCGTTTCGCGATAAATCCCCGAGAAGGTCCGCGTGTGATTGAGACCGTCTTTGGCTAGAGTCTGAAAGTAGCGGCCGTAATCGAACTTGGCGTTGCAGAGCGAACCGTAGTGCTCGCCCGAAGTGATCAAGATCGCAGGCTTGCCCCGCCACAGAAAGTAGCGCGGATTGTCTGGGTGCAGCGCGATCGGGCGCGGGGGCCCCGTCGTCTCAGGCGCAGCGTTTTCCCCGCTGGCAATCCAGCACGTGCCGCACGTCAGCGCGAGCAGTCCGTCGCGAAGCGCCCTGCGGAGGAAGCCCCTGCGCGCCGCGCGACCCTGGCCGTCAAAGCGGATGAACAAGTTCAAGGCGGTTTCTCTCCAAGGGGCTGCGTCGTCGACCGGCGCGCGGGACTCGCTCCGCCGCACCGTCGCCGGCGCTGTCAAGACGCCTCGCCGTTGCCCCGATGTTCGGCGGCGAGATCAAGCGACGTAATCCGCTGCACGCTCGCCATCACCTCGTCGTCGGAGAAGATCCCTTCCCAGTCGTCGCGGAACAATCGTCGGCGGGCCAGTTTCATCGCCTCCTGGGCGCCGGCCGAAAACTTCCAGTCGATTTCGTCGAACAGGATGGCAAGCTCGATGTTGATATGCCCCATGATGAAGTCCCGAGCCGCTTCGGCCGGCACGCCCCGCTCGACGGCGATGTCCAGTCCTCGCCGGATGACCGACAGGCAGGTCGCGGCCAGCGTCTCGGAAAGAGCCGGCTCGAGGATCGCCATCTGCTCGACGGTCACGCGATGCGATCGCAGCACGGGACCGAACATCTTCTTGGCGATCGCTTCGCCGCGTGCGAAATCTTCGTTCGAGCCCTGCATCAAAGCCGACACCACGGCCTGCTTCGCCAGCCCGCTGCCGAAGAAATCGCGGCGGCTGGTCATGTCCTCCTCGTCGTTGAACACGGGAGGATGAGCCGGGTGGGTGACGAAATAGCTCAGATCGGAACGAACCGCCAGCCGGCCGGCGTGGGGCGCTGCCGGATCGAGGCAAATGACCATCGCCCCCGGCTTCATCTTCGGAACCAATTCCGCGGAGGCCGAACCGATCAGCCGGTCGGGGACCGCAAGCAACACGACGTCCGCCTGCGGGGCTGCGGTCGCCGCGTCGGTGACCTCGATCCCCAACTCGTGCAGCCGTCGGCGTCCCGCTTCCCCCGTTTCGACGTACAAAAGTCGATACTCGGGATCGTTGCCAAGTCGCGCGCAGGCGCGGGCGCCCATGTTGCCTGCCGCTCCGATAATTGCGATGGTGATCAAGGGACGTTCTCCGGGCTAGGTTCATCTCCGTGCGGCAGATGCCGACGACGGAGTCGGGGAATCAACAGGGGACGCCGAGCCGCGAGGCTCGACGAGAGGCGAGCAGACGCGTCCGTCACGGACGCGAACCAAATAGTCCGCGTAGCCGACTTGGCCGCCCTTGAAGGCGATCTCCAGTCCCGTCGCCAACGTGTCGTCAGATCGACCATGCGCCCGACAAATCGGCGAACCTGGCGCCACTGGGGCGAGGTATTCCAGCGATTCGATGCCGAGCTGTCGGGCGACGTAGCCCGACGTATCGCCGCCGGTCACGGCCACGCGCTGCAGCGAGGTCTGCTTGACGATCTGTCGCAAGATCTGGCCCAAATGCGAGCCGATGATCTCCGCGGCGCTGAGCCCGTCGGTGCTCAATGCTCTGCGCTTGGCGAACTGCTTGATGCGTGCGTCGTCGGGGCCGCGGCTGGTGTGCAGCACGACGCTGACGCCGGCGGAGAGAAGCGCCGTCGCGTCAGCGACGACGTCACGCACCACGTCGCGACTGTTCTCGGCAAGAAGTTGCGACGGATCGACCGGATAGTCGACGAAGCCATGCGCCAGGGCGAACTCGATCTGACGAGCCGTCACCGGCGAGCAGCTTCCCGAGACGCAGACGATCTGCTTCACGGCCTGAGCGGACGTCGGCGCGGGCTGCGGACTCAACAGACCTGTCTCGATCCAGTGCGCCGTCAGAGCGTACTCGACCCCCGAGGAACCCACGACAAACAGCGGCAATGGCGCCCGGGCGCCGCTCGGCGGGACGACCGCCGCCATCGCGGCCTCGCCGGCGAGGTCCCAGACGACTTGCCCGACGACCGGCAAATGGCTCGGTTCGACCGAGTCGAACACCACCGCTTCGGCCCCGTCGCGCGACGCTCGATCGAACTCGGCCCGAGCCGCCGTCGCGCCGCCGGAAACGTGCGAGACGTCCGCCAATCCGATCCGCATCGTCGTCTCGCGCGCGAGCAGCAACCGGACGTCGCTCTCGTGGATCGGAGTCGTGGGATGGCACGACATCGTGGGGTGCCGATCGAGCCGATAAACCGGGCTCTCGAGACCCGACCGCGCGAACACGTTGCCGAACGCGCAGTAGCGGCCCAAGATCGGCGCCCCGACGACGATGGGCGTGGCGATTGTGCTGAAGCGTTCTCGAGCGAGTTCCAGCGCCCGCCCGATGCTGCCGACTGCGGGCGAAGAGTCGAACGTCGAGCAGACCTTGTAGTGCACCAGCGGGGCGCCCAGCCGTCCCAATGCGTCGAACGCCGCCGGCAGCGCCGCATCCATCTGGGCGGGCGTCATGGAGCGGCTGACCCCCGCGACGCCCACCGCGCGCGCGTGAGGATGCCTCGCGAGCATTTCCGGCGTGGGAGGTTCCAAAAACAACACCGCAGGCAGGCCGGCGTTGGCGAGCGCCTCCATCACGTCGGCGCTGCCCGTGAAGTCGTCGCCGTAGTAGGCGAGCGTCAACGGCGGCAGCGGGACGCGACGAACGGCGTTCACCCCCGGTCCGGGCTTGGTTTCCATTTGCTTACTCCTCCTCCGCGTCCGAACGGAGCTTGACGCTGCAGCCTGTCGCCGCTGATTCGTACGCCGCCTCCACGAGCTCGAGCGTGCGCAGATTGTCGGCCGCGGTCGTCTCCGCGGGCGCCGTGGAGCGCAGGTCGGCGGTCAGATTCTGCAAGCACGGGACGATGCTCGCGTGAACCACGTCGTAATCGCGGTCGGCCCAGGGATACTGGTACGGCGCGTGACGTTTGACGTCGGTCAACTCCGACGTGGTCGTTCGCACCCAATAGTCGGGGCCGAGTTCGATCGATCCGCGTTCCCCCTCGATCAGCAGGAAGGTTTGCGGGAAGCGTTCGTTCTCCAGCCGGCTGGCGTAGCTCATTTCGCAATTCACCGTCGCCCCGCCGACGGTCCGGAGCATGACTGTTGCGACGTCTTCGCCGCGGATGCCCTGGTGAACCCGGCACGTCTGGCAATACGCCGACTCGAATTCCCCGAACAGGAACCGCGCCGCATCGAGGACGTGCGTTCCGATGTCCATCAGCAGGAAACGTTCGAGACTTCTCAAAAACGGCTGGTTGTCAAAAACGGGGAAGCTGTTGCTGTACTGAATCCGGGCGCGAAACACCTTGCCGACGGCATTCGCATCGAGCGCCGCCTTCACCGCGCGCAGCGGGGTTTGCCAGCGCCAGTTTTCGTGGACCAGCAACCTTGTTCCCGCCTCGCGGCATGCGGCGATCATCGCTCGCACGTCGGCGGTCGACTCCGCCAGCGGTTTCTGGCAGATTGCGTCGAGCTTGTGCTTTGCGACGAGTTCGACGAAGCGCCGATGCGTGCCGACGTCGGTGACGACGTCGATGAAATCGAACTCCTCCGCGGCCAGCATCGTCTCGACGTCGTCGTAAGTCGCCGGCACGTCGAATTCTGCTGCCAGTCGATCGGCCTTGCCCCGCGTGCGATTCGCGATGGCTGTGCAGCGGACTCCAGGAACGTGGCCCCACGCGGCCAACTGGTACTTGGCCCAGAATCCGGCGCCGATCATCCCGAATCGAAGCGTCTTCATGCTTAAGCATCCTCGCCGATGAGGTCGAACGTCGCGACGCCGTAGGGACCGATCGTCGTCGGGCGATCGACGGCGAAGCGGCTCCAGCGGTTGCGAAACTCCGCCGGTTGCCTCGCCGCCGACTCGGCCGTCCCTTCGTCGAGAAAACGACTCCGCACCATTCCAGCCTCAGCCGGAATTGCGTCGGTGAGATGAACGAGCGCGTCTCGCGGGCGCAGGTTGGCGACGATGAGTCGCTGCCGCATACAGCGCCGCAGGGCAAGGGCGTACAACTGCATCGGACTGCCGATCGACGTCGCGGCGAACTCGGCTCCTGCGAATTCGCCGATGTCGGCCAGCACGTGATACGCCGGAAACACGGCGCCAGGTTGCGAGGGGAACTTCTGCGGAAGCGGCGAGCCCGTCGCTCGTTCCATGAGCCCCCGCCAGCCGATCGTTTCGAAGTAAGTCAAGCGATCGGCGCCAGCGGCGGCCAACTCCCCGACGCTCGCCACGGTCCAGGCTGCGGCGAACGGCATGCGCTGACGCGGGTCGACAGAATCCGGAAGTTCCCCGGGCTGAGTCTGCCCATCCGTCGCTGTTGCGTTGGGATTGAACCGCGGCCGCAGGGTAATCGGCCCGACGACGATCGGCAACCCGCCGCTGAACGCCGCGGCGCTGCCGACGGTCGCTCCCTGCGCCTCGAGCGTCTCCATCAGCGAGGCGTCGTCGCATGCGTGCACTTGCGGATTGATCGAATAGCAGACCCCGTCCACCAGACGGAGATCGGGGCGCTCGCGATTCAGCTCGGCGAAGTACGCATCCGTTCCGCCCAGGATCCGAGCGCCAGGCGCAAGCGGGCGCAAGTGCCGCCGCGCCGCCTCAAGGCACGTGGCCGGGCTCGCTTTCGAGCCTGAGCGGAGGATCAGCCAATTGGCGATCGACGACGGACGCGCCTGACAAGTCGCGGCCAAATCGGCAAGTTCCGCCTCGAAGTCGTTCGTCAAGACGATCGCGAGGTCGAGCGGAGTCTGGAGCGATTCCGACAGCTCGTGTGCCGTTCGCAGCCGCTCTGTCCAGTCTGCGTTCGTCATCGCGACTGCGTGTCGCAAGTGCCCTGGCCGAAGTTGCCGCAAGCGCCCGACCTCGTCGGCCGAATGCCCCGGAACGTCATCAGTGGTGCACAACCCGAGCGACGGCAGGCGGCGCCCGTCGAACCGCAGCGAGGGCAACCGCTCGCCCCGAGAGTGGACGTCCGCAGCGATCCGAGTCGGCGTCGCATGACGGCGGAGATCGCGGACAGTGATCCGCACCCTTTGCTCGATCGTGCTTCCCGCCTCGACGACGACGGGAAACGGAAGCTCCAGCGGCGTGCAATAAGTCTTGTAGGACGCATCGGTCCAGTTTCGCTGATCTTCCATCTCAAACACGTCGCCGGCCAACGCGATTTCCACTTCGACTCCGCTGGGCAACGCATGGCGCAGCGCGGCGAATCCCCGCATCGGCTGGTGAGGAGAGATCGACACGGGGAAGACGAACTCGGTTTCCCGCCCGTCGACCAGCAGCACGCGACACGTCTGTCCGGCGCATTCTCGCACCGGATGGAGCACGCAGAACCCGATGCGATTCTTGAGAAAGGTGCGCTCTGCACGCCCTTGCATGCGATACTCAATCTCTCCTCCGGCGCTTCCGACGATCCGGCCCGACCAGCGAAAGTCGATCTCCTCGGCCCGGCACTCCGCGTCGAACGTCGCTGTGAACGATCCGCCGTATTCCGTATTCTGCTGGTCGACGACCAGATTGGCGATTCGCGGCTCGATCGTTCCCCAATTCCGATCGCGCACCGCGACGTAGACGCCGCGGACGACCTCTTCGTCGCCGCAGCGCACGTAGCGCAGGCAACCGCTGGCAGTCTCGAAATGTGCCTGCAGCGGTCCCGCATTCAGTTGTCGTGTCGGGGCGGAGCTCATGAGGTCATGGCAGGCGTCAGGGGAGATCTCGGGGCAATTGCTGCAATTCGGATTCGGGATCGGCGTCGTTCAGGAGCGGACCTCTCCGGGGCGAATCAGGGGGCGTCGTCCCCGATCGAGCCAAGCGGTTCGCATGCTGTCGGTCATCACTGCCGCGAAGATGATCGCGCTGGTGACGAGCGGGTAAGCGTATTCGCTGATTTCGAGATCGAAGCTCGGATCGGCGTCCAGGGCGTTCAGTCCGCTGTAGATCGTCTGCAGGAAGACGGCGCCCAGCACGGCCCCCAGCGCGCCGCCGCGCCCGCCGAACAGGCTCACGCCTCCCAACACGGCCGCGGCGATTGCCGTCAGTTCGCGTCCTTCGCCCAGCGACGGAGACACCGCATTGAGCTGTGACAGCGTGATCACGCCGCCCAACGCCGCAAACGCGCCGCAAATCGTGTGCGCCAAGACGATGTTTCTCGTGACGTCGATCCCCGCCTCGCGGGCGCTTCGGGCGTTCTCGCCGATGGCGTACAACTGTCGACCGAAGGGCGTCCGTGTCAGCACGCCATGGGCCAGCACGACGGCGATCAGCATGATCCCAATCGGGATTGGAATCCCGGCAATCGTTTCGGCGCCGATGACTCGAAACTCGTCAGGCAGCGCCATCGGTCGAGTACGGGTGATCCATAGCCCCGCGCCCCGTCCGACGAACAGCAGAGCAAGCGTCACGATGAACGGCGTCATCCGCAGACGCGTGATCAGCGTTCCGGCGATGGCGCCCCAGGACGCCCCGACAACGACCATCGTTGCAGCCGCGACCAAAGTCGTTCCCCCGCCGAGCAGCCACTGTCCCCCGATTGCCGCGGCCAGCAGCATCACGGCTCCGACCGACAGGTCGATTCCCGCGGCGATCAGCACGAACGTCATGCCGATCGCCGTGATCGCGTTCGACGAAGCGTGAGCAAGGATCCGCGCCACATTGTCGGGAGTGCCAAACTGCGGCGACGCGGCGCAAAACGCTCCCCACAGCGCCACGAGCAGCAGCGCCGGCAGGACTCCGGAGCGGAACGTCGATCGCAGCGCGGCGCGCTTGGTCATGTCAGCCGCTCCTCCCCGAACGCGACTCGCAGCAGTCGCTCGCGATCAAACTCGTCGCGCCGGGCTTCGCCGCGGACCTCCCCCGCGGCCATGACCAACAACCGATCGCAAAGGCCGATCAACTCCTCAAGTTCCGACGACACGACCAGCACCGCCGCGCCTCCCGCGGCCAGTTCGTGAATTTGCCGATAGATGTCCGTCTTGACGCCGACGTCGACTCCCCGCGTCGGTTCGTCCAACAAGATGACGCGGGGCCGAGCGAGCAGCCATTTGGCGAGAACGACCTTCTGCTGGTTGCCTCCGCTTAGAGTCCGAACCGGTTGATTGGTCGTCGACTGAGCGCGGAGCTGCAAACTCTGCAGGACCGAGTTGCAGGCGGCGGTCGCTTTGTCTTGCCGATACCAGCCCAATCCGCGAGAACCGAAGCGGGGCAAGGCGACCAGCGACGCGTTGGCTACGGCCGAAGAATCCAGCAACAGCCCGTCGTCGCGGCGACTCTCAGTAACCAACGCCATGCCGGCGGCGATGCTGTGTCGCGGGCTTCGGGCCGCCGGGCGCCCGAACAACAGCACCTCGCCCGACTGATGCGGCTCCAGCCCGAACAGAATCCGTAACAGTTCCGTTCGGCCCGAGCCCATGAGGCCCGAGACGCCGACGATTTCGCCCTGCCGCAATGTGAAGCTCACGTCGTGCACTACGCCCGGCTGCGTGAGATGCTTGACTTCGAGCGCAGTGTCGCCGAACTGCAGGGCGGTCCGCCGCGGGAACACGGCGTCGATCGAGCGCCCGACCATCATCGAGATCATCCGATCGAGCGAGAACTCGGCGACAGGGCCGACTCCCTGCAACTCGCCGTCGCGCAGCACGGCCGTCGAGTCGCACAACCGACGCACGTCGGCCAGATTGTGCGAGATGTAGACGACCGCGACCCCGTCGCGCCGTAACGCATCGATGATGCCGAACAGCGTTTCGCATTCCGCCGCCGCCAAGGACGTCGTCGGTTCGTCGAGCAGGATCAACCGGGGGCGAGATTGCAGCGCCTTGGCGATCTCCAGGAGCTGCCGCTCGCCCGGCGTCAGCCGACCCGCCAGTCGGTCGACCGAGACGCGCAGTCCGACTCGCTCCAGAGCCGCCGTCGCCTGGCGTCGCAGTTCGCGGCGATCGACGACGACGCGCCCCATTCCTCGGCGCACGGGGAAGTTGGCCAATCGCAGGTTCTCAGCCACCGAGAGATTGGCGAACAGATTCAGTTCCTGCCGGACGATCGCCACTCCGGCGTGACTGGCGTCTGCGGCGGACTGCGGAGCGAACGGCTCGCCTCCCAAGTGCATCGATCCGCCGTCAGGGCTGAGCACGCCGCTGACGATGTTCATCAACGTCGATTTGCCGGCGCCGTTCTCGCCGACAAGTCCCAGCACCTCGCCGCGGCTGACGCCGAGCGTCACCCCGCGCAGCACCGGCACGCCAAAGAATTGCTTGTCGATTCCGTCAAGTTGCAGCGCCCAATCGGTCATGCGGCGTGTCCTCCCCGCAGTCCGGCGCGGTACGACTCCAGCGCGGCGACAAGCAGGATCAACGCCCCCTTGATCGTCAGGACGTGCCAGATTTGCAGATTGCCGAACAGATTGAGACTGTTGCCGACGAGCGTCAGAAACAGCGCGCCGAACGCCGCCCCGCGGACGCTGCCAGAGCCCCCTCTCAGGCTCGCGCCTCCGATCACGACCGCGGCAATGCAGTCCAGCAGGACGCTGGCCCCCACGAGGTCGGGCTTGCCGGTTTCGAGCCGCAACATGTAGATCACGGTCGCCACGGCGGCCATCAGGCCGCTGACAAGATAGGCGACCACGATCGTGCGCGTGACGGGAACCCCCGAAACCCGCGCCGTCGCCGCGTTTTGGCCGACAGCGTACAACTGACGCCCGTACACGGTGTGGGCGAGGAGCAGGTGAGCTGCGCCGCCGGCGACCGCTGCGACGACCACTGGCGCGGGAACGCCCAGCCACCGCGCAAAGCCCGCGTCGATGAAGCTTGCCGGAAGATTGCCGATCGGCTGCGACCGGGTTTGCCACTCGGCCAATCCGTCTAGGAACATCAGCGACGCGAGGGTGACGAGAAACGCCGGCATCTTGCCCCACGCAACGCTCGCCCCGTGTACTGCGCCGACAACCAGCCCTGTGCACGCCATGGCCAACAGCCCCGCCAGTACGCTCCCCCCCGGTTCGCTCGACGTTCCCGTCATCACCGTGGCGCCGACGACGCTGGCGTAGGAGACCAGGGCGGTGAGCGACAGATCAATGCCGCCTGCGATTACGACGAACGTCTGCCCGATTGCCAGTACGGCCAATGGCGCCGCGCTGACGACGACGTCGTTCAAATTGTCCGCCGACAGGACCTCCGGCCGAAACGCTGCGACGACCGCCACGTAGGCGACGACCAGCTGCAACGCCAGCAGCGGCGAGGCCGCCTGTCGCCGAACGTACGCTTTGGCTGACGCATGGAGCATGGATGGAACCCCCTGAGAGACGGCGGGTCGTCGATCAGGCTGAACTGGCCCCCCACATCCTCGTTTTGAGTTGGTCGAGGTTGCGCTGGTGGGCTACGAAACCCTCGTCGCGAATGAGCGTGGCCGCGTCGCGATCAGAGTCGAAGTTCAAGATCGCCGCCACCGACTCGGCGCACTCGAAATACAGATCTTGCACGCCGTCCGCATCGAGGTACCCGTCGACGAGCATTCGGTACGCGGTCGAGTCGCCGTCGAACCCTCCCAAGATGACATGCTCGGGATGGCCGATCCTGTGGTATTTGCCGACTGAACGCAGGGCCGAAACAAGCGACGGGAACAAGAAGTCCGACGAACTGAAAATGAAGTTGATTCCCGGATTCGCCGCCAGCGCAGCGGTTGCGCCTGCTTGGGCCTTCTCTTGATTCCAATCCGTCGGCACGCGGGCGACGACTTCGATCGCATCGGCGTGTGGCTTCAGCGCCGCGTCGAATCCGTCGCGACGCCCCACGGCGTTCATGTCGCCCAAATCTCCCAGCAGGATCATCGCTTGCGTTCGGATTCCGCGCGCGCGGGCGAGTTCGGCCATGTGAGTCACGGTGGTCTCGGCGATCGCCGCGTTGTCGGCCAATACCGCCGTGTACCGTCCCGCATTTTCAGCTGGCGGCCGGTTGTAAAAAACAATGGGAACCCCCGCACGATTCGCATGCTTGACCAGCGGCACGGCCGTGGTGGAGTCTTTCGGCGCCACAATAATCCCGCTCGCTCCGCGGCGGATGAAAGCCAGCACTTGGTCGAGTTGCCGACTGGCGTCCCCGTCCGCCACGGCTTCCAGGGCAGCCTGCCCCTGCTTCCTCAATTCCTGAAGAAAGATCCGAAAACTCGTCTCCCAGTACTCGGTCTGCAGCGTCTCGAAGGAAAGCCCGATCGTCGATTCGCTCGATCCCTTGAGCGGGTTGCCGCACCCAGCCAAACAGGTGGCGGCTAGACCGTGGACGAGCGCCGTTCGTCGAGTGATTGGCATACCAAGTGACGGAAGAGAATTGGCCGGGAAGAGGTAGCGTCTAACTGAGATGCCAGTAGACTGTGGCTGCATTCTAGGCGGGATTCGCCGCGCTCGCAAGAACTTACGGCCGATTACCAGGGCCGATCAGTCAGATTTTTCGGGTCAAGGCCGTGAGAAAAACAATTCGCCTCGCCTGGGAATGGCATTCGAAAAGTGCCCCCTCCGGCGCAGAAATCGCCCAGCGCGAGTCGGATGAGGGCATGAAACCAAGCCTCCCCGCGTCGCCTCATGGGTTTCCGCGGTGCTTTGGGATTGTCGCCGGCTGCAGTCGTCCTGGCGTCAATCGCATGCGCCGGTCTCTTCGAGGCTGCGGCAGCGGGAACGAGTTGGTCGAGGGCGCCCCGGATCGCGTCCCGTTCCCGACAACAGGCAAGTCCGACTGCAGTACGGTTGCGTCTCTCCGATAGCCAAGAACTGCCCCCGGCCTCACAGGGGGGCAGTTCCTCGGCGAGGAGGTTCGCCGCCAAGTCGGCGGCGACGGGAACCCCGCGGGTCGGGAAACAGAAAGGCATGACGCAAACGCACCCTGCCGACGCCGGGCCGCCAGGGTGCGAGAGGTCTTGAACGATTGCGAGGGTTCAGGCGGTTCGCCCGCCGCGACAGTGAATGCGGAGTGACGTCGTCCAAATAGTCGCCCTGCCAATTCCTCGCCTCAAGTCGCACATTTCTCAGGCCGCTTGCCCCAGCTTCCCCCTGCACCGTTGAATGATGAAAGTCGAACGCCTCCAACCTGCCATCGACCGTAAGCCGCCCCGGATGCAACGTTCACTGCTAAGCGACGTGGCGTAGAGTCTGCTCGGTCGCAGGGGTGCAAGACGGTTCTTGTTCGTCGTACCAAGCGACCGCCGCTCGCCGGTAGCTTCGTCCGACCCCGAGCCATTGCAGCTTCGGCCACAGCAGGTGGGCGTTGGCGAACAGATACGGCCAGCGCGTGTAGTAGCTGGTGAAGCATTTGGCGTGCAGCTGGTGCACCTCGTCGGCCGTCAGATGCTCGTAAGCCAGCACTGGGGTGTACATGTCGTAACGGCGCCACGGCGCCGACGTGCGGGCTGCAGACGACTCGTCGTAAAACGGAGTGCCGGGATAGGGGGTGACGATGTTGAAGTTCGCATAGGTCGGGTTGAGCCGTTTCGCGTACCGCAGAACGCTCAAGATCGACTCTCGCGTATCGCTGGGGAACCCGATCATAAACCCCGCCGCAGTCCGCACGCCGAGTTGGCGGCAGGTCTCGAGGAATTGGTGCTGACGGTCGTCGGCGATCGGCTTTCGCTTGTAATTGCGGAGGGTCGTTTCGCTGGGGGTCTCCACCCCGACCGTGACGCTCGTCAGCCCCACGTCGCGCAAGTCGCGGAGCCGAGTCCGTCGCATGAGATCGATTCGCGTCTCGATCGAGAATTGGATCTTCTGCGGCAGTCGGGCGATCCCCTCGATTAGCCCCGTCACGTCGCGCCAATTGAGCCCGAACAGCGGATCGCGAAATTTGAACGATCGAAAGCCCCACGTCTTCATCCCGTAGCGGATTTCCTCGACGACCGCCTCGGCGGAGCGGAACCGCGTACGATTCTCCATGAGAATGTACGGGCAGTAATTGCAGGTGAAGACGCAGCCGCGACTCCGCTGGATCAGTGCGGTCGGAAAGCGGGTGAAGTCGTACCCGATGCGAAATCCCCGCGGTCGAAACGGCGACCAGTCGGGAAACGGGAGGGCGTCCAAATCGGCGATCATGCCGAGATCGACCGGCCCCGGGCCGTGGGCGACGACTTCGTCCCACCGCCACAGGAGTTGCTCCGGCTCGCCGCGGACGACGGTCGCCCCGACGACCGCGAACTGCTCGGGCATGGCGTAGGCCACCGGCCCTGTGACGACGAGCGTCGCGCGGGGCTCGGCGGCCCGGATCGCCGCCATGGCCTGCAATTCCAGATCGAGCGTCGCCAACGCGGGGTGAAACAGATAGGCGTCGGCCCCCGCGGGGACGGCGTCGACGACGTACTCGACGGAGTGCCCGAGCCTCGCAAAGATCGCCGCCAGGCAGGCGTACGCCAGCGCAACCGGTCGGCGATCACGCAGATACCGCCGCCGCAGCCACCGGCCGCGGAAGCCTCCCAGGCCGTGGTAGGCCCCCATGCCGAATCCGCCGCCGAAATCCTTGGTGACGTGGCGCGAGTGCGAGTCCCAGAGTACGACTTTCATGGTCCCCTCCTTGTCAGCGTCGTGTCAGGCGGCGCGCCGGGGGCGGCCAGTCCCTGCGTTCGGTCGGACGGCGCTCTCGGCGGACTCGTCGCAAGTTGCCGCGTGCGCGCCTGCCGGTTGCAACGCGAGGACGACAGGCGTCTCGTCGTCCCGCGCCAGGATTGCCGTGCGTCCCGCGGGGAGCAACTGATAGGCAATCCCCCGCCAAGTCGTACGGCGAGCGCCGATCGTGCTGACGATCGCCAGCCAATTCACGAGGGCGGACAGCGGCGCAAGCCACGGATCGCAGCGGGTCGCGCCGCTCATCTCGTCGAACCGGCGGGGAAAATACATCGCGGCCAGATCGGTTCGCAGCGCTGCCTTCGCGGCGTTGATGGCGTACCAAGCTGCGGCGACGCCCACCGTGGCTCCCCCCCAGGCGTTTCCCGTCGCGAGCGCGACCAAGCCGATCGCCAAGGATCCCCAGAACGCCGCGACCGACATGACGCCAGCCACAAGCGCAAGCGTCCACCACCGGCGGACGTAATGCCGGCCGATGAGATACTGCCGGCGGAGAAAGGCGAACGTCTCCCGCGGCGTCATGTCGACCGGCGAGGCGATCATGCAGGCGGGCTCGAATTCGACATGCAGGCCGGCCGACTGGACGACATTGGTGACGACCAAGTCGTCGGTGAGCTTGTCGCGCCACGCCGCTGCGACGTCGAGCTGTTCGAACAGATCGCGGCGCATCGCCCAACTCCCTCCCCAGATCGGCTGAAACGACTTGGGCGTGTAGAGCGAAGCGGCAGTCGCGTTGATGCTGTAAAGCAGGTAATTCGCGAGCGTCGGTCGGCGCGGCAGGAACCAGCGATAGCCGGTCGCCGCCCCGACGCCGGGCTGCGCAAGTCGTTGGACGAGGGAACGGAGCCAATCGGCCCCGGGACGAGCGTCGGAATCGACGAACGCCAGCGTCGTCACCGCAGGCGGGAGGTTCGCCACGCCGGCCAACAGGTTGTGAACCTTTTGACAAGCCCCGCGCGACCGGCCGGCGAAAACGATCGTCGCTTCCACGCCGCGATGCCGGCGGATCAGATCGTCGATGACGGGGACCGCTTGATCGCGAACGTCTTCGACGACGAACGCGATCTGGTAATCAACGTTGCGCTGCGCGAACAGCGACTGCAGATTCTCGCGGAGCTCGAGATCGCAACCCTTGCAAGGGGCGATCAGGGCGATTTGTCCCGCCGGGGGGGCGCAGGGCGGAGACGCCAACCGTCGCCGAGCGCGACGCCGGTGCTCCCACGCCTGACACCCCAGCAGGAACGTCTCCAGCAAAGCAACCGTCAACGCGATGACCATGATGGTCGTCATGAGGGACCTGTCGAGGCTGTTCGCCGGCCGCGCCATGAACGGAGCAGGGAACTTTCCTTCCGTCCGGCAATCCTGCTCGCGACGGAGTCGATTGCGGATAGTATCGTCCCGCTTCGCTCAAGGCGATCATTGATTCAGCGCGGGATCCGCCTGCGGAGACGTCACGAACCTGGCTGTGCGATTGCGGCCCATGCCAGCGTGCGATCCGAGGGCCGGCGCACACCGTCGGCAAACGGGGACAGCGCGATCGTTCTTGCTTCGACAGACTTTGTTGCGCGAGATTCCACGACGCAACAGCGCGTTGCATGCTCACGATCAGCGACCGGGAGGCGGTCTATCTGATTCAGTTCGTTGACAATTTTCCGGATCCGCGGTCGGGCGTCCTTCGGCATGCTCTTCAGGCTCGACCTTTGAGTCTTCGCCGCCGCGTCCAGCTCAAGTAGACGCGATGCGTACTATGACGCCCCTGTTTCGATCGCGTCGAGCACGGGCTCGGCCGACTGGAATTCCCGCTCGCTGAGGCGGTCGTACCATGTTCGCTTGAGAATCGCCGTGGCGCCGACGGTCACGGCCAGCGCGATCGCTGCGTGATGCCACTGTTGAATGACCGCGTAGATCGGCATCGCGATCAGCGACGTTTGCCAAACGATGCCGACCGCCACGTTGAACAGGTCGCGCGGCAGCGCGCGGTTGGGGACGAACGAAGGATCGGCGGCGATCGTGGCCTGTGCGACCGGCTTCCACAGGCCCCATGGACGAGTGCGGCGGTAGAACTCGTGGAGTACGGCGGGCGTTTGCCGATGGGTGGCCAGACTGCCTGCGACGGAACCGGCGGCGGAGATCGCCAGCAGCAGCGGAAACGCCTGCAGCGGCTTGACGGCCGGGAACGCCAACAGCGTCACGGCGCCGGCCAGTCCGGTCGTCATCCCCCAGAAGTATCCGTGACCGTTCATCCGCCACCAGTACCACTTCAGGACGTTCGGCGCCGCATAACCGCCCCACAAGGCGGCGACGATCCACTCGGTCGCCTTGCTGACCGACGGGGTCAGGCGTCCGGCCGCGCAGCCGACGACCACCAACGCGAGCGACGCGACGTAGCTGGCGCGAATGTACTGCCGCTCGGTCCCGCCGGGGTTCCAGTACCGGCGGTAGACGTCGTTGACCAGGTATGCGGCCGCGGAGTTCACCGTGCCGGCGAACGTGGACATGAACGCGGCGATCAATCCGGCGATCATCAGGCCGGTCAGGCCAATCGGAACGAAGTCGCGGATCACGATCGGCAACACGGCTTCCAAGTCGAGCTTGTCGCCGGCGGTGACTTGCGGCCCCAATCGCACCAAGGCCAGCACCGTGATGCCGGCGATCATCAGGTACCGGGGGATGAACAAAACGACCGACACCATGCCGCTGACCAAGGAGGCTTCGCGGGGCGACCGCGCAGCGAGGATCCGCTGCATGTCGTAATTGGGCGCCGGCCCCGCGGCGCTGACCAACACTCCCTTAAAGACCATCATCAGGAAGAAGGCGCCGAACATCTCGAAGCCGTCGTCGTCGATGCGGTCCTGCACCGCCGGCAGCAGGTCGGACCAGCGCAGGTCGAGTTGCCAGGAGAAGGCGATCTCGTCCCAGCCCGCCGGGGTCGCCGCGGCGAGTTGGTCGGGGGCGACCTGCGTGACGGCCAGCCACGCCAAGGCCAAGCTGCAGCAAACCATGATGGTGAATTGGATGAGATCGGTAATCACCACGCTGTACAGCCCTCCGAGCGACGTGTACAGCGTGGTCACGGCGATCAGCATCAGCGCGTAGCTGTCGGGAGGAATGCCGGCAGGGAGAAACTCGGCCGCGAATTTCGACAGCCCGACGAATGCGTACCCGGTGAAGCCGACGACGCTGACCAGGGCGAACAGCACGACGCTGATCCGCGACGCCTCGGCCCCCAGGTCGGAGCCGAAGCGGAGGGTGATCCAATCGCCGCCGGTGAGCGCCCCCGAACGCCGCAGCCATGCCGACAGGTAGACCATCAGGAACACCTGGTTGAACACCGGCCACAGCCAGGGCATGAACACGCTTTTCAGGCCGTAGGCGAACAGCAAATAGACCAGCCACATCGTCCCCGAGATGTCGAACATCGACGCGGCGTTCGACATGCTCAAGGCCCACCACGGCAGCTTGTTGGCGCCGAGGAAGTAGTGGCTCATTCCCAGTCGGGCCCGGCGTTTGACGACCAGCCCCACGACGACCATCGTCGTCAGATAGGCGATCAGCACCGCGAGGTCGACCCAGTGGAGCTTCATAGCCTGATGCGGCGCCGATGAGAGCGGGCGTTCCCGAGGAGTCGCGGCCGAGGCGATCCGCTACTTGTTCGCTCGCGCGAGGTCGAACGTGTCGGGCTCGACCAGCGGAGCCAATGCGTAGACAAGCGCTCCGTTCCAGTTGATCGCAATCTCGTTCGTCCGATAGTTCGCTTCCTCGTCCCGCCAATCGGTCGCCTTCGGCCAGCCGCCGCCGACGAGATACCCGGGCCAGGGGCGATTGGCGCCGCCGATGCTGTTGCGACGGTCGTGCGGGCGGCGCGGCGGGTCGAACCCCAACCCCGTGACGAAGCAGCGCCCATAGTAATTGCGGCCGAACAGATAGTCGAGCGACCGCAACTGCGCCGCGCGGTAACGGGGGTCGGGAGCAATGCGACGGGCCGCTTCCAGCGTCAGCGCCGTGCGGGCGACGCCGCCGTTGCAGCCCCAGTAGTAACGCTCGCCCAGGGGACGCCCGTAACCGTGGGCGAGACTGCGGGCCGCCAATTCGTCGGCCGTTCGCACCACGTCCCGCCGCACGCGCTCGACCAGCCGCGGGTCTCGTTCGGGTCGGTCCGACAGAGCGTAACCGTAGAGCCCCAGGTTGCGGACGTTGCTCCAGTCCCAGTCAAAATCGACGACCGAGCCCTCCGGCCCGGCGCGGTCGGCCAGGGCGCCAATCCGCTCCTCCGCTTCCCGCAGGTACGCCTCCTCGCCAGTCGTGCGCCACAGTTCGACCGCGGCCCACAGGCGGTCGTCGGCGTCGTCGGTCTGATACGTGCCCGTCGAGAAGCCCGTGAGATCCGCCGGGCGGTTCTCGGGGCTGCGAGCGAGAAACCGGTGACTCGCGCGCGCCGCAGCAAGGCATCGGGCGGCGAACTCGGCGTCGTACGGGGCGAACGCCCGACTGGCCCACGCCCCAAGCGCCGCCAGATCGGCCGTCGCCGCACTGCTACACGGGGCGAAGAACCGCGGCGTGGTCTCCTCCTCGGGCGGAATGAACGGGCCGAACGCCTTTGTCGACAGCTTGTGCAGTACGCTGCCGTCCGCCTGTTGGCATGTGAGCACCCAGTCCAGCTCCCAGCGAATCTCGTCGAGATAATCGGGGACCTCGTCGCCCGACTCGGGGACGTCGAGCGCGAGCCCCGCCAGCCGATCGCCGAAATGATCCCACGCCTGAAGCATCATCCCGACCGTCACTCCGGCGTTGACGACGTACTTGTTGTAGTCCCCCGCGTCGTGCCAGCCGCCGGCGCCGTCCTTCACGACGCCGGCTTGGCCGGCAACCTCGGCCTTCGCATCTTGCTGATGGCACGCGGCATGGGCGAACGTCTCGCCCCGATGGCGACCCGACACGGCCGCACCGCACCGCCACAAGGTCATGCCTCGCATCACCGTGTAGAACGGCGCGTTATACGCCGACCGGTCGATGCAAAACTCCGGCGAGGCGCCGATCCCCTCGACGTGAACGCGATAGACGCCGCTTTCGGCAAGTTCCGAGAAATTGACCGTGGAGAGCCGCTCGCCGGTGTCGTTGTTGAGCACCGCGACGCTCGACTGTCCCGCGAGCACCGTTCGCTCGTCGGTCGTGCGGACGACCCGAAACGGGGCCGCCTCGCCGGGGAAGCTGGCTAGCTTCGCGGCGTCGGGCAAGTAGCCCACGGTGTTCAGTCGCACAGGTCTCGAACCGCGATCGTCGGGCTCGGGGGCAGCGGACGGGACTGCCGACGGCCCGGCGACTTCGTCCCCCCGAGCAGCCGCAACCATCGTCGCCAGGGCTGCGCCCCAAACGACCGCCGCGCCCCTCCGGCGGAGAGAACTGACTTGCCGGCTGCTCGACATGCGTTCGCTTCCCACGACATGGCCGCCAAGGCGGTCGAACCGACGACCGTCTCGCCGCTCGCCCCGACGAACGCCTCCGCGGCCCGACGGATCTTCCCCTGAAATCCAGCGTAAAGCGTACCAGCAGCCCCGGCAATCGTTCCCGCCGAAAGTCTGCATGGCGAGCCAATTCTCCCGCGAGCGGCGCTCGATTGACACCTATCGGGCTCGCTCGTAAGATCGAAGGCCCGCCGAACGAGGCCTTCTAGCCGCCTGGAGACAGGACCGGCGGACGGCCCGTTCGCAACCTCGCACCACGCTCGGTCGCCCCCGCAAGTGCACGGGACCGTGCGACATCCCGCGGCGGAGTAGCTCAGTCGGTTAGAGCAGCGGAATCATAATCCGCGTGTCGGGGGTTCGAATCCCTCCTCCGCTACCTCGCGTTGAAGCCAGAAACTCTTGTGGCGACAAGGGTTTCTGGCTTTTTGTGCGCATCGCGCTCCACGGCGTCGAAGGGTTCAAGTCGTCAGAAATGGTCGGTTTGCCCCCTGGTGCGCACACCGTCTGGGCTGCGCTGCCCAGACGGTGCCGGGTCATCCGGACGGCGCCCCAGGCGCCCAATCAAAATGCGTTCATCGAGCGGTGGGTGAGGTCGATCGGCGACGAGTGCCTCAACCACTTTCTTGTCTTCGGCAAGAAGCATTTCGACTTCTTGGTCTCTTCCTACTTGAGCCATTACAACGGATTCAGGCCGCACCAGGGCGAGGGCATCGACAACAAACCGCTCGCCGGAAAGTGGTCCAAGATCGACGAGCCGCTCGCCGCCGGCGAGCAGGTCGTTTGCATCGTATCGCTTGGCGGGGTCCTTAAACGGTATGAGCGACGCGCGGCGTGAGGTCGTGCTCGACTCGCCTTCTTGGCCACGCTCGCCATGCCATGAGCAAACGGCGACGCTGCGCGCATCTCTCGGCTTTCTCGTTTGCAGTGCCTTCGGCGAAGTCATTGGGGCTTGGGCGGCGACAATTGAGAGGGCCGTTCCGGGGTGCTTGAGGGGGATTTCAGGCTGGGATTGGCGGAGGTTTCCGGCGACGCGACTATTTGCACCCCACGGCGGGCGACGTTGCCGCGGGCGTCGCGAGATGCTAACATTGTGATATCACTTTCCCCTGCACGCATACGGCATAAGGAGTTCCGCCGTGGGCCAGATTCTCGTTCGCGGACTTGAAGACGACGTCGTGACGCGATTGAAAGATCGCGCCGCATCGCACGGACGCTCCCTGGAGAGCGAGGCGCGATCCATCCTGGAGACCGCCGCCGGGTTTTCCGTCGAGGACGCGCGCCGCGTTATCGGCGGCTGGCAGCGCCGTCTGGCCGATCGTCCGTTCACCGACAGCGTGGAACTGATCCGCGAGGACCGCCAGCGATGACGACGCTCGTGGTCGACGCCAGCGTCGTCGCCAAGTGGTTCTTCCCGGAAGTCCATGCAGCCGAGGCGAGACGCTTCCTCTCCTCGCGGTATGAGCTCGTCGTTCCGTCGCTGCTCTGGTGCGAAGTCGGCAACATGATCTGGAAGCGGGTGCGACGCGGGGAACTCGCCGCCGACGAGGCCATCGAGTTGTCCAGCGACCTCGGACGGATGCCGCTGCAGGTTGCGGACGTCCAACCGCTGCTCGCCTCCGCCCTGGAACTGGCGATCGCCACCGATCGCACCGTTTACGACTGCACCTACTTGGCGCTCGCCCTGGAGCGCCATTGCCGCTTGATCACCGCCGACGACCGGTTCTTCAATGCGTTGGCCTCGACGCCGCTGGCGAAGCACATCCGACACGTCACGCGACTTCGCTGACGCGCCCTGATTGTTCTTCCCGGCGTGCTGAGATGCTGAGCATGTTCATCGCATCTGCTCCTCGCGCGGCTTCATCGGGATCGGCGATTCGCCCGTCCGCTGGAGCACGGCCGAGTACTGAATGGCGCGCACGGCCAGCTCAACCGGCTTTTCGGTGAGGTGAACCATCGACTGCGGATTGACCTTCTTCAGGTGCCACAGGTCGAAGTCCGGCACCGAAAATCCTGCATATGCAGAGTGAAAACGCCACAGGCCCGCCGATGTGATCGGCGGGCCTGTGTTGCTTTGAGACGGGTTCGAAAACTCCGTCAGTGGAGGCGGCGGGATGGACTCGCAACTGGTCTCACTTGGGTCTCTGTGAGAAAAGCCCTGGTTTTCCAGGGTCTCTCGCCCTTTGGACGCGCGGCCGCGATCTCAGAGGGCTGCCAGACGGGCGGGGTGCGAGGTCGATCTCCTGTCCAAGTTGATGTCGAGATGGCGGGAATTAGGATGGCAGGATTTCCCCCGCACACAGCAGGGGTGCAAAAAGATTGTCGCCCCCGATTCTTCCCGTTTGTCCAGGCTTTGTAACCGATGACCGGCTGGTTTGCACCGTTCATTTTCTACTTGGCACGCTGCACTGAGAACGAGCTGCGCCGGCAGGTGGAGCTGCTCAAGGCCGAGAATGAGATTCTCAGAAAGCGGGTCCCCAAGAAGCGGATCTTCCTGGCCAAGGAAGAGCGGGACTTGCTCGTGAAACTCGGCACGGCCATCGGCCCCGGCGCTTCGAAGCTCGTGACGGTCGTTCACCAGCGGACCTACCAGCGATGGATTCGCGAGAAGAACCTCGGCAGGCCCGCTCGGAAGATGGGCCGCCCCAAGACGGTAGAATCTGTGAAGGAGATCATCATCCGGATCGCCAAGGAGACTTCCTGGGGCTACGCTCGGATTGTCGGCGAGTTGCGAAAACTCACCATCCGCTCCGTCTCGGTCGGGACCGTGAAGAACATCCTCAAGGAAGCGGGAGTGAAGCCGGGGCCGAACCGCGGGCCGGGCAGCGGGACCTGGAATGAGTTTCTCAAGGCCCACGTCGACTCGCTCTGGCAGGTCGACTTCTTCAACAAGATGATCTGGACGCCGACGGGCCTGCGGCAGGCGTTTGTGCTGTCGTTCCTGCACGTCGGGACGCGGCGGGTGTTCTGTTCGCCCTGCAGCTTCGCGCCCGGCGGGAAGTGGATGGTCGGTCAGGCCCACGCCGCCGTCGAGCAGGCCCGGGAAGCGGGGTTGGAGATGCGCTACCTCATCCGCGACCGCGACGGGATGTACGTCAAGGAGTTTGACCAGGTCTTTAAGGACGCCCAGTGCCGCGTCATCCGGACGGCGCCGCAGGCGCCGAATCAGAACGCCTTCATCGAGCGGTGGGTGAGGTCGATTGGCGATGAGTGTCTCAATCACTTTATCGTATTCGGCAAGAAGCACTTCGACTTCTTGGTCTCTTCCTATTTGAGCCATTACAACGGATTCCGTCCGCACCAAGGATCCAGCATCGGCAACCGGCCTCTCACCGGCAGTTGGCCCGAGATCGACGACCCGCTCGCCCCTGGCGAAGAGATCGTCTGCTTCGAAGAACTCGGCGGAGTGCTCAAACGGTACGAGCGACGCGCGGCTTGAGGGCGCGCTCGATTCGCTATCTTGTTGACGCTTGCCAAGCCGCGAGCGAACGGCCCAGCTGCGCGCATCGCTCGCTTCTCTCTTCAGGGCTGGCTTCGGCGGTGTCATTAGTAGTTGGGCAGCGACATTGGAAGGGCTGTTTCGGGGTGGTTGAGGGTGATTTCAGCCTGGGATTCTCGGTGGGTCTTGGCAGCGCGAATATTTGTACCTCACGGCGGAAGGCTAATGGATCGTCGAACATCTGCGGTTGATCAGGCACTGCAGCAGCAGGGTTGTTAACACGAGACCCGCCAAGGCTATCGTACCAGGCTCGGGGACAGCCGCCGTACCAGGTGTCGCCGAGTCGACGCCAAAGTTCGCCCGCCACAACGCGAGGTCCTCGGGGCTGTTCGGTGTCGGCGAACTCCCGCGTTGCCAAGCCAAAAAATCAGCACCATCGACATCGCCGTCGAAATTGAAGTCGCCAGGGTGCGGCAGCGTTCCGACGGTAAGCAGCGTGAAACCGGCCAGGTCGCCGATGTCTTGATATTGTAAGTGGTAGTCAATGCCGAGAGTGCCGGCGGTCAGCGGCACCCATTCGACGAGGTCCGCGTCCCAGTAGCGAATCAAATCCGTGCCGGCGACCAAATCGAGGAACTGCAAGGGCGAGTCGTCGGCGTCCCCCCAGAGAGCGAGCATTCCTCCCGTTGATAAATTGACGGAGCTGTCTCCGTCGCCGTTAAAATCGATCGTGAGCGTCCCCCGCACGCTGACCAATGCACCCAATTCGACGCGCAGCTCGCCGCTGCCGAACCGTCCAACGTAGAGATCTCCATCGTTGGCCCAGCTAGACCCGACGCCGGTGATCTTCGCCGTGCCTATCGAATTCGACGCGTTGCCCAAAAAGCCAGCGACATTTGTGACTAGCCCTCCCGCTTCCACGTTTAGCTCGCCACTGCCGGCATCGCCAATATAGAGCCAAATATCGTTGTTCCACGAAGAGCCGGCTCCCGTGATAGTCGCAGTACCGTTCGAGCCGGACTGGAAGCCTACTTTGCCAGAGTAGCTATTAACTTGCCCCCCCGACTCGACGTGGAGCGTACCACTGCCAGAACGTCCCACAGTGAGATATGAACTGCTGTTCCACTTCGCCCCCGCGCCTGTGACGGTCGCAATGCCCGTCGAACCAGCGTTGTAACCTAGGTAGCCTCCGGTGTCGCTAACTTGCCCTCCGGCTTCTACCTGCAGTGCTCCTTGCCCAGAAAGACCGACACGGAGCTCTGAACTGCTGGTCCACTCGGAACCAGCTCCAGAGATCGTCGCCGTGCCCGTCGAACCAGTGTAGAAACCCAAGTAGCCGCTCGAACCGACGACCGACACTCCGTTGAGAATTGACAAACTTCCGATGCCTTTGTAACCCGCACCCAAGCCGCCACCTGCTCCCGTCACCGTCAGCGTGCCTCCTGAGCCAAACTCAACGACTGCCTGCGCGGCGTCAAACTGCAAGTAGGCGTCGAGGATCGCACCAGTGGTGGCTGCAATCGTACCATTGCCGTGAAGATCGCTCAGCGATGCGTAGAGAGTGCCGGCAGTGACGTGCCCTCCGTTCTCGACCGTTAGCATGCCACTTCCAAGGTAGCCAACGAAAAGGGCGGAACTACTCGTCCACTCGGACCCGGTGCCGGTGATCGTCGCCGTACCTAACGAGCCTGAATCGTATCCCAGGAAGCCATATGTGTCACTGACGAGCCCCCCCGCTTCTACTTGGAGTGCTCCTTGCCCAGAAAGACCGACACGGAGCTCTGAATTGTTGGTCCACGTGGCACCAGTACCAGTAATTGTCGCTGTACCCGTCGAACCGACGCTAGAACCGAGTGTGCCTGACTTGGATACGAGCTGACTACCTCCGTCAACGGTTAGCGTTCCGTCGCCGGAAGCCCCGATTCTGGCGGTTGTAGTCGCGTCCCAAGGTAACGACGGCACGATGTCGCCGGAGATAACGGCGGCGGCCGGGACCCGCGGGGCGAGCATCACGGCGACGATGATAGGCAACGCAGTATACCGCCAGTCGCTTCCATTCTGTAAAAGTCGAAGGCGATGCATGTTTTGGTCCGAGTCAATAGATTCTTTGCCGGCGACTTCACATCGAGCATTGATCGCGGCGTTGACGGCGAAGCTGGAGTAGAACATTCACTGTACTATTCTCACTCGCAGCGGCAGATTCTGCAACGTTCAAGGAATCGTACTGCGTCGAGTACCCTCGCTGTGCTACTCGGTCCACAGGGAGAACCGGTCGCGTGAAGACGCAAGAGAGCCGAAAAAACCAAGTGGCCCAGCCGGAATCGAGCAAGGTTTGGCAGAGTAAAATCGCTGCGGTCGCACTACCGCCTGCAATTCGACGCATCTCCTCGCTGCAGCGGTTGGACCACCTGCGTTGAGTTGCGTCCGATGCCAACTCACAGAGGTGTCCCTTTCAATGACACACCTCGTGCAGTTTCGCACTTTCCTCCGCAGCGTCGGCGTGCCCAGCCGCCGTCTATTTGCCGAGGCTCGAAGCTGCGTCGGTGAACATCACCGCGGGCAAAGTGGCGGCGGACTGAGTCGCTGAGAAGGTTCGGGCCGCTCGAAACAACTGCGCGCCCGCAACGCTTCAGCTGTTGCGGGCCGGGCGCGCGCCGCATCGAATCCCCCAGTGAAGTCCCTTTGACGCGTGGGAGACGTATTGCACCTGCTCAAAGACAAGTGATCCCCGGTAAAACTCCCGTTTCGCGACGATCGCGTAACGTCTTGCAATCGCTGCGGTTGCGGCGGCGGGATACACAGGGGGCGTATCACGTCGATTTGAGACTTTCGGGGCGTTTTGAGACTCTTGGGGACTCCCGGGCGGAGAGGTGTATCACGCGATCTCCGCGACGCACTCGGCGCCACACAGCGAAAACCCCGCCACACCGGGGCGAAACGCAATGGGCCCGCTGGCATGTGCCGGCGGGCCCAAAAGGCGTTGAGGCGGTTTGACTCGCCTGGTTAGTGGAGGCGGCGGGAATCGAACCCGCGTGCCGAGATATCTCCGCGTAAACTTCTACGTGCGTGTTCGGCGAGATTTGGTTTCGCTCGCGACGCGCCTCGCCGACAGGGCTCGTCGCGAACTAGCCGGGAACTTTGATTCGCCGTCGGCGTACCTGGCGGTGACCGACGACTAGTTGGAATTGGTGACGGGCGTCCGGGCCGATCCAACATCAGCCCCTGGCCCGGGATGCCTATTTAACTAGGCAGCCAAAGCGTAGGAACCTTCGGCAATTGAAGGTTGTGATCAGCTTTTAACGTGGCCCACTGATCAACCACGGCACGCCGCTTACGCTTCGCCTATCCGGTCGAAACCTGTTCGCCCCCGGGAGCGACGATCGCTCGGGCCGGCGCCGGTGAGGACGCGTACCCGGGCGATGCGCAGCATGGCATTATATCCGGCGCCTCGCGGGCGGGAAATGAGCCGATTTCGGCCGAATTAGCGAGTTTGCGTCGCGCCGGCGGGGTCGATTGGATCGGGGCCGGCGATTCGGGTATCATCGGCCTTCGCGGCGGCGAGCGATGCCCACGATCGTGCTTCCCCCAGCGATAGCAGGAGATTCACCAGCCATGGCCAAGAAGAAAGCCGCCGCTGACGCGGCGCCCCCCTCGCCGAAAGCGATCGCCAAGCCCGTCGCGACCAAGAAACCCGTCGCGACCAAGAAGCCCGTTGCGACCACTTCCGCTTCGTCCGCCGCGACCGCTGAGAAGGCGCCGGCCTTGTCGATCGAGGAGATCGGGCACGCCGCGGGGGCCGTTTGGCAAGCGCTCGATGCAAACGGGGGGCTGAGCGTGGCCGCGCTCAAGAAGGCGAGCGGGTGTTCGGCGGATTTGACGATGGCGGCGGTGGGCTGGCTGGCCCGCGAGGGGAAGTTGGTCGTGACCGCCAACGGGCGAAGCTCGCAGATTGAATTATGCTGAGCGACGCTCGTCCGCGATCACCGGTGAAGCGGGGACGGGCGTGACTAGGGAACGCCGCTTGCGGCGGGCGACTGCGGTTCGTCCGCGCGCCAGTCCCTGTGACAACATCCCGCTACAAGTCGAAGCTGCGCATCGTTTGGCGGGCGAGGAGCCGTTCCTCCTGTTTTTGCTGGTCGACGAACGACTGCAGAATTTGCCGGACTCGTTCCGGTTCGCAGCAATCCGCGCAGTCCTGCAGTACGGTTGCGAGTTGCTCGTCAAGTTCGATCCCCAGTTGCAGCAGATCTTCGACGGCCGAATCGGGGGCGAGCTGCGGCTCGGGCAGCGTCAACGAATCGCCGGAGCCGGAGCGCAACTGCACCCACGTCCCCAGCACTTGGTTCGGAGCCGCGGCGAGGTATTCGCCGAGGGCTTCGGCGAGCCTCCGCTCGTGCTGGCTCATCGCATCGAGCACAAGCTTGGCCCGCGGTTGCGTCATTCGCTCAGCGAGTCTGTGGAAGAGTTCCGATTCGCGCTGGTGAAATAGCCGGACGTTCGCCAGCACCGTTCCGACTTGTTCGTAGGGCATGACAAGCTCCTCGACGAGGGCCGCCGGACAACTCGTCACGGAGCGCCCGACGAGTGTCCAGGGTGCAAACGCCGGACCAATCCGCGCTTGCGAAGCGCTGGGAACATCGTTGGCGTCGTCGTCGGCTTGGCTTGCCGAGCGACGAGTCGCCAAATCCCAATCTGGGGGCTTTTCTGCGCCATGACCCCGGCCACGCGGTCCGCAGGCGCCGGCCGAAGAAGCCACGAGCGGCGAACCGCTCGCGGCGGATGTGTCGTGATCGCACAGCGGAGTTGATCGCTGCAGACCGCCGCGGGAACTCCCGCCGAACTACGCCCGCAGGGCCCCGCCGACCTGCCGGCCCAGCGCCGCGACGATCCAGTCGCGCACCCCGTCGGCTTCCTCGTTGGTGAGCGTGCCGCTGGAGGAGCGAAGCTGCACGCGGAACAGCAGGCTTTTCTTGCCGGGTCCGAGACGTTTTTCGTCGCGGTAGGTTTCCTGGTAGGCGATCGTCTCGACGAACTCGCCGCCGACTGCGCGGGTGATCGCTTCCACTGCCGACCAGCGAACCGCTTCATCGACGACGATATTCAGGTCCCGCCCCACGGGGGGATACGGGGAGAGCGGCGTCGTCGTCGCGCGAAGCTGAGCCGCCGCGATTAACGCTTCCAGATTCAGCTCGAACACGGTCGCGGGATTGCGGAGCTCGAACTGCTGACGTCCCGCGGCGCTGACCTCGCCGATGACGCCCAGCGGCTCGCTGTCGCTGACGACGAGGCATTGCCGGACCGGATCGAGCAGCGGCAGCGCGGCCGGTTCAATGGCGAACTCCATATTCGGGGCGACCGCGTGAACGACGGCCTCGACGATCCCCTTGGCGGCGAGAAAGTCTCCCCCGGTCGTCACGCTGAGCATTCGGAGTTCGCGGGGCAGGGCGCCGGGCTGGGGCAGGTACGCCTTGGCGATCTCGAACAGTTCGATGACCGGGTTCGACAGTTTCTCGTTGTGTCGACGAGCGGCCAGCAGGCTTGGCACAAGCGTTTGCCGGAGCCGATCCGCCCGCCGCAGCACGGGCGTCGACGCCGCCAGCGGTTCGGCCGTCGACCAGGGGCGAAACGCGCCGGACCAAGCGGCGTCGACCGCGCTCAGCGTATACGCCTCGTTGAATCCCGCTGCGACCATCACCCCGCGCACTTTGTCGAGCACGCGGTCGACGCGAGTGCGGGTCGACGCGGCCATTTTCACCCCGGCGTCCTCCGGGATCTTGTCGTAGCCGTGAATCCGCGCGACTTCTTCGATGAGATCGATCTCGCGCGTCAGGTCGGCGCGCCAACTCGGCGGGACGACCTTGACGCAATGGCCGCACGCATGGGTTTCCTCGCACCCGAGCGCAACGAGAATCCTCTGCACTTCCTCGGCAGGCACGTCGATGCCAAGGACGCGAGGAATTTGCTCGAATCGCAGTTTGACGACGGGCCGCTCGGGCCGCTTGGCGCCGACGTCGATCACGCCTTCGCACAGTTCGCCGCCGGCAAGTTCCAGGATGAGTTCGCATGCCCGGCGACTGGCCCAGTCGACGCCAGCCGGGTCGACGCCGCGCTCGAACCGATAGGACGACGGACTGTGGAGATTGAGCGCCCGAGCCGTGCCGCGGACGCTCATGCACTCGAAGTCGCCCGACTCGATCAACACGTCGACCGTCGATTCGGAAACCTCGGTCTCGGCTCCCCCCATCACGCCGGCAAGGGCGATCGCCCGTGCGCCGTCGGCGATGACGCACGTTCCGGCGGGGAGTTCGTATTCCTGATGGTTGATCGCCAGGAACTTTTCGCCCGGCCGCGAGGCGCGGACGATGATCTTGCCGCCGGCAAGCTTAGCGAAGTCGAACGCGTGGAGCGGCTGGCCGCATTCCATCATCACGTAATTCGTGACGTCGACGACATTGTTGATGACCGCTATGCCGAGGGTGCGCAAGCGGTCGGCGAGCCATGCAGGACTGGGGCCGATCTTCACCCCGCGAAGCACGCGGGCCGTGTACTGGCCGCACAACTCCGGCGCATCAATCGTGACCGACGCGATCTGCGAAACGGGCTTGCCGTTCGCTTGCGGAACAGCCGCGGGTATGCTTAGACCTTTGCCAAACAACACCGCGGTCTCGCGGGCGATCCCAATATGCCCTAGACAATCGGGGCGGTTGCTGGTGACTTCGAGGTCGACCGCCGTGTCGTCGCCGATCGGCGACACCGACTCGAGATTGAGCCCCGCGAACATCAGCCGTTCGGTCAAATCGTCGACCGACATCGGGAGCGCGACGTACTCTTTGAGCCACTCGAGCGAAACGATCATGGGTAGACTCGCGCAAAGGCGCTAAGTCGCAAAGCGAGTTCGCCAAGTCCCATTCGCAAGACGACTGCGAGCACTTGGCGTCTTTGCGACTTGGCGCCAGATTTCAAAACTGCTCCAAGAACCGCACGTCGTTTTCGTAGAGGGCGCGGATGTCGGTGATGCCGTGTTGGCGCATGCAGATCCGTTCGACCCCCAGGCCGAAAGCGAAGCCGGTGACCTCCTCGGGGTCGTAGCCGACGGCCCGCAACACGTTGGGGTCGACCATGCCGGCGCCCCCCATTTCGAGCCAACCCTGCTCGCCGGCGGCGTTGGTCCAGCTCATGTCGACCTCGACGCTCGGCTCGGTGAACGGGAAGAACGACGGCCGGAACCGCACATGCACGTCCTGTCCCCCCGACGCGCCGCTGCCGAAGTAGCTTTGGCAAAAAAGCCGCAGCACGCTTTTCAAATCGGCCATCGTGACGCCGCGATCGACCAACAACCCCTCGATCTGGTGAAACATGGGGTAATGCGTCGCGTCGGCCGTATCGGGTCGATAGACGCGCCCCAGCGAGATAATCCGCACGGGCGGAGGCGTGCTCTCCATCACGCGGATTTGCACGGTCGAGGTCTGGGAACGCAACAGCAGCGGTATTGCGCCCCCCCGCTTTGCCCCCGGCGATTCGCCGGAGACTAAGTAGAAATTGTCGAGCGGGTCGCGCGCCGGGTGCGAGCGCGGGATGTTGAGCGCCTCGAAGTTGTGCCAGTCGTCTTCGATCTCGGGCCCCTCGACCGCCGTGAAGCCGAGCCGGCCCATGATGTCCTTCATCTCGGCGATCGTCTGCGTGACGGGGTGCAAACGCCCCAATCGCACCGCCCGGCCGGGAAGGGTGACGTCGAAGGCCTCGCGGGCGGCCGAAGCGCCGCCCGACTGTTGTCGCTCTTGAGCCGCGGCGAACGCCGCCTCGATTGCCTGCTTGACTTCGTTGAAGCGTTTGCCAGCCGCGGGCTTGTCGGCCTTGTCGACCTTGCCCAGTCCAGCCTGGACGTCCTTGAGTCGGCCCGACTTGGCCCCCAGGAACTCCACGCGCGCCGCTTCGAGCGCAGCGGCGTCACCGGCGCTAGCGAAGGCGCCCGCTGCGGCGGCGCCGAGCGAATCGAGATCGGCAAGAAATTCGGCCAGGGCCACGGTGCTGCACCCCCGCTGGCGCGTTAGGCCGAGAGGGCTTCGCGAGCCTTTTCCACCACCGCGTCAAAGGCGGCGGTATCGTTGACGGCCATCTCGGCGAGCGTCTTGCGGTCGAGTTCGAGCGCGGCCTTTTTCAGCCCGGCGATCAGCTCGCTGTAGCGCAAGCCGCGCTCGCGGGCCGCAGCGTTGATGCGGATGATCCACAACTTGCGGAACTCGCGTTTCCGCACCCGACGGTCCCGGAACGCAAACGCCTCGGCCCGGACGAGCGTTTCCTTGGCGGTCCGCAGCAGCGAGCCCCGCCCGCCGGTGTAGCCTTTGACCTTTTTGAAGAGGCGATTCTTCGCCCGATTGCGGGCGCTGCCCTTGGTGGTACGCATGCGAGGCGAACCCCTTGCTCAAACGATTCTCGCGCCCAGGCCCCTGCTTGCGTCGGCAGGCGTTGTTTGCCCGGCGTGGTTGACTGTGTGGGTCAGGCTTTTCTCCTGACAGGTCGATCCAGCTTGACTGGTCGACCGGCCTCGGCGACAGGCCGAACGCCTGACGAACTGGCCTTAATAGCTGTGGCCGTTGAGGGCCTGCGCGATCGTCTTCGACGTCACGACCGAAGCGGCGCTCGTGCCGCGGAGTTGACGCTTGCGCTTTTGGCTCATCCGGGCGGCCAAGTGGCTGGTGCCTGCCGAGCGATGCATCGCCTTGCCGGTGGCCGACAGGCGGAACCGCTTCTTGGTCCCTTTGTGGGTCTTTTGCTTGGGCATGACAGTGGTTCCGTCGCTAGCAGTCGTTATGGCTTGGTACCGCCGCACGGGCCAATTCGCCCGCGCCGGCCATGTTGTGGGGCGTGTCTGGCGAGCTTGCGACCCGCAGGCCGGCTCCCGAGGAGAACGGCAAGTCCCGCAGAATAGCACGGTTTCCGGCCAGCGGAAAGGGGACCGTGGCGGCAATTTCGAGCGATTGAGGCGGGAGTGATCTTCCCCGGCGGACTGACCGGAGGTACGATTCGCAGCCCTCCGACGCAAGGAAGCGTCGTCATCGCCGGCTGTGCGAAACCCTGGGAAAGGACTCCCGTATGGCGATCACCTTGGTCGAAATGGCCCGACTAGTGGGGGGGCGACTCCAAGGTTCCGGCGAGACGCTGCTCGTAGGCGCCGCGACGATTGAAGTCGCCCAGCCGGGTGAATTGACGCTGGCCGACCACCCCGACCGGGCCGCCGCCCTGGCCAAGAGCCCCGCCGCCGCCGCGATCGTCTCCCCGATGGTCGCCGTCGCCGACAAGCCGACGATCGTGGTCGACGACGTTCATGCCGCATTTGCCGTGGCAATCGAGCATTTCCGCCCCAGTCGCATCCGTCGCCGACTGGGGATCAGCCCCGCGGCGTTCGTGTGCCCGACCGCCCGGGTCGCCGCGGACGTTGACATTCACCCCGGCGCCTTTGTCGGGGACGACGTGTCGATCGGCCCCGGCTCGACCATTCACTCCGGAGCGAGGCTGCTCGCTGGCTGCGTGATCGGCGCAGGAGTCACAATCTTCCCGAACGCCGTACTGTACGAGGAGACCCGCGTCGGCGATCGCGTGATCATTCACGCCGGCGCCGTACTGGGAGCCTACGGCTTCGGCTACCGCCAACGCGACGGTCGGCACGTTTTGTCCGCTCAGCTCGGTTACGTCGACGTCGGCGCCGAAGTCGAGATTGGCGCCGGGACGACGATCGATCGGGGCACCTACGGGCCCACACTGGTCGGCGAGGGGACCAAAATCGACAACCAAGTGATGATCGGCCATAACTGCCGCTTGGGAAAGCACAATCTCATTTGCTCTCAGGTCGGCATCGCGGGCAGCACCTCGACCGGCGATTACGTCGTCATGGCCGGCCAAGTGGGAGTGCGCGACCATGTCCACATCGGCTCGCGGGCCGTGGTGGGTTCCAAAGCCGGGGTCAGCAACGACGTCCCCGAAGGCGCCGAGTACCTCGGGTGCCCGGCCACCCCGATCCGCCGGCAAAAGCTGCAGTTCGCCGCCGTGTCGAAGTTGCCCGAGATGCGACGTGATTTCCGCGCCCTGCAGAGCGAATTGGAAGAGCTGCAGCGCCGCCTCGGGCTTTCCGGGTCTGAGCAGTCGCCTCCCGCCGACCAAGCCGCCTAATCTCCGCACTTGCCAGCCCCCGACGCCGCGATGAAGACTTCGCTCGCCATGACCGCCCCGCCGATCGGCCTGTTGGCCGGTTGGGGCGACTATCCCCTGGTCGTCGCCGCGGCGCTCCGGCGACAGGGGCATCGCGTCGCTGCACTGGGGATCCGCAAGCACGCCGATCCCGCCCTCATGGAACTGTGCGACGAGTTCGCTTGGATCGGGCTGGGGAGCCTGGGGCGAGCCATCCGCCAATTCCGGCGCTGGGGAGTTCGCCGCGCGACGATGGCCGGGAAGGTTCATAAGGCCCAGTTGTTTCAACCTGGTTGGTGGCTTACGCATCGGCCCGACTGGACTTGCTTGCGAACCTTCTCGCGTCAATTGCTCTACGGCGCGAGCGACCGCAAAGACGATACGCTGCTGAATCTGGTGGTCGAGGCGTTCGCCAAGGGAGGAATCGTGTTCGAGCCGGCCACCGACTTCGCCCCCGAACTGCTTGTGGGCGCAGGGCAAATTGCCGGGCGACCTCTCTCGGCACGACAGCGGCGGGACGTGGAGTTCGGCTGGGAACTGGCCAAGCGGATGGGGGACCTCGACATTGGCCAGACGGTTTGCGTCATGGATCAGGCCCCCCTGGCGGTCGAGGCCATCGAGGGGACCGACGCCTGCATCCGCCGGGCGGGCGAACTCTGCGGCGGCCGGGGGTTCACGGTCGTCAAAGTCGCCAAGCCCCGCCAGGACATGCGGTTCGACGTTCCCACCGTCGGGGTGAAGACCTTGCAGTCCATAGCCGCGGCGGGGGGGCATGTCCTGGCCGTCGAGGCGGACCGGACAATTCTGCTCGATGCGGCCGACTTCCATCGGATCGCCGACGAGCTTCGGATCAGCGTGCTGGCCGTCCCCGGCAGCCAGACCGTCACCCTGCTCAATCGGCCAAAAGCGGCTTAAGGCAACGCAACACGTTGTCGCAAAACAACTTGCGATTATTCATGCAGGCAGGTCCACTGCGTCCAACGGGGCCGGCAGAACCGATTCATCCGGTCCTGATTCCCTGGATTTCTTCGCCGGCGCTTGCGCAATTGTTTGAGCAGTCCTGAAGATCTGATTAGAATCAGGGCAGCAGAGGCTAGCTCGACAGGGGCATTAGGGTTGGCCAACCGGACTTTCTTGCGCCGGTCGCGGGACGGCAACTTGCCGTCTTACCCCCCTTTTTTTGGCACTATGGCTGGGCCGCTAGTGAAATGATGCGCCGTGATAACTTCTGTCAGCGTTGACGGACGTGGCACGGCAAGAACTCGGCAAGTCACTTATCTTGGACTTGCCCCGGAGCAGTGAACAGATGGCAGTAATTGCTACCCCTTCGCTGGATCGCTTTACCAATCTCCCGCCTGATGATCCAGCTCGCGTCGTCATCGGAACCGACGCCGCAGTCACCCGAATTGCCCATCACGCCGAGCGTGCCGCTCAGGTGGAGTGCACCGTTTTGCTTACCGGAGAAACCGGCACGGGCAAAGAGGTCTGGGCGCGCATGCTTCACCGGATCGGCCCTCGCCAAGGAAGGTCGTTTCTGCCGGTCAATTGCGCCGCATTGACCCCCACTCTGGCCGAGAGCCAGTTGTTCGGCCACGAACGGGGGGCGTTCACCGGCGCCGCGGGGGCCAGTCTGGGCGTGTTTCGCGCCGCCGAGGGGGGGATCGTTTTCCTCGATGAAGTTGGCGACATGCCCCTCGAATTGCAGCCCAAATTGCTACGCGTGCTGCAGGAGGGGGAGGTGACGCCCGTGGGCGCCGCTCATCCGCTGCGGGTCGACGTGCAGATCATCGCCGCCACAAACAAGAACCTGGAGGACGAGGTCGCCGCGGGCCGGTTCCGCGAGGACCTGTACTACCGGCTGAACTTGGTCGAGTTGCGAATGCCCGCACTCCGCGAACGTCCCGCCGACATCCCGATGTTCATCGATCATTTCTCGCGTCGGTTTGCCGCGAGATACCAGCGTCCTGTTTGGCGCCCTTCGCCCGATCGACTCGCCGAATTCTGCAGTTACGCTTGGCCCGGCAATATTCGCCAGCTTGGGTTTGTGATCGAGCAAAGCTACGTGCTGGAATGCGAGCCGACGCTCCCGGGATCCCGGCCTGGTCAGGACGGCAATTCCTCGCTGCCGTACACGGACCTTTCCAAGCTGCGGCGAGCCGCAGTCGAACAGGCGCTGAAGACCACCGGCGGCCATAAGTCGCAGGCGGCTCGGTTGTTGGGGATTCACCCAAACACGATGACTCGCTTGTTGGCCCAACTCGGTTCGGAGGATCAAACCGCGGAGTAGCTCTGCTGCCCGCACGCCCCCCTCGTCTTGCTCGCCATCGTCCTGACGACGACCGGCGAGCCTCGACTCTCGTCCCGCCTGCTCGTTCCGTCGCGCAACGACACGTCGCCGACGGCCCGCCTCCCCAGCGGCTGACGCACCGCTTCTTCTCGCTTCGCCATCGCAAATCCGGCTACGGATGCGCTGATGCTGCGCAGCCGCTTCGGCAATGCCAGCTTTGCTGCAACGACCTGCAACCTACTCGAACATCGCCGGCGGAACGCCTGCCTCACCATATTAGTGAGCATTCACTGCTTTAGTGATTTCATGCTAATTCCCTGCAATTGCCGAGCGAGGCTCCGTCGATCACGCGGCCCTCTCACAATCTTGGTGAGTTCGCCTCAGGCTTTCTCGGGCGACCGACATGACGCAGGCTGCATCAAACGCCGGGGAAAGCCGCAAATCTCCTCGCAGCACAGGACATTGGCACGAGACTCGCATAGACGTATCTCGACGCTCGGAGTACGCACGCAGGTCGCAGACCGGTCGTGCGGGATGATGCGAGCGTCGCATTTGTAGGTGCGTTCGCCCCCATGACGGGCAATGTCGGCAAGCGAGAGAGCCGCGACACGGGGTCGCCGTCCTCCGCTGCCGAGCGACGCTAAGGAGAAAAGCAAATGAGTCACACCCATCTCTACGAATCGGATGACATGAACTACCAGGGCGGCGTCAGCGACGGCTTCCGTCGCGACGGCAAGGCGGCGAACGGCCGCGAACGCCGGCCGGTGCATGGCCGCAAGCGGGGCAAGGCCCCTCAGTCGGTCAACGGCATTCATCGTCGCCGTCGTCGGAAGATCGCTTGGTAGTGCGCTCGCGTCGGTTGTTCAGGCCGGTCCGACAGACGGAGGTCCCGTCGGCCCGGACCGCGCCCGAGACGTTTGTGCACGCCCATGATACGCCGGCGTGAGGACGCGAGAGCGTTTGCGCGCGTGCGATTCATCCTGGGCGGGCCTTGCAGGCCGGAGCCTTCGTTTGAATCGGTCGTCGCGGGCGAGGCGGTTGCTTCCGGAAACGGTCAAGAAACGTGCGAACCTGCCATGCGATCCTTTCGCGGCGATGCCCAAGGCCGTTCCCGTTGAGAGGCGAGGCCTGCTGGGCGCGAGACGATGCAGGCGCCTTGACGGAAATCCTGCGCGAGTCGAGTTAGCTCTCGTCGATGGTCAACTTGAGTATGACGACAAACCTTTCAACCGCGCCGCAGGAACGTTGTTCCGTTCCAGAGGCTCTGCAAGCGCCGCCGCAGCTTTACCGCTGCTTGGCCGTGTCGCTGCTGGAGCAGCGGCGTCGTTTGATCGAACTGGCGGCCCTCGATGCCGACTGGCTGCCTGTCGTCGTCGCCGACGGATCGGCGCTCGTCCGCCAAGCGTTTCTGTTTCGCGCCGACCTCTTGTGGATCGACCTCCCCGAGAATCCCTGCTCGGCCGACGAAAGCCGACTGAACCTGGAACAAGCCGTGGAGAGCGTTCTGGCGATTTGCCCCGGCTTGCTCGTGGTGAGCGGCAGCGACGCCAGCGGCAGTGAAGAGACGTGGGCTCGCTCGTTGGGAGCTTGGGCCTATTTGCCCGAGGCGAGGACGCCCCTGCAACTGACCTCGGTGTTCAGCGACGTTCGCAACGCGATTCGCCGCTTGAACGCTCGTCGAGACGAATTGGAGTCGGCGACTTGGCGCGGCAGTTAGCCGTGCAGCGCCGGGCAGACTTGCTCGCCATGAGCGGGCCGCCCGCAAGAGTTCGTCCCACGGGGCATCGCGGCCAACGGAACAGGAGAAGCAGGCGACACTTCGACACGCAAGGCAGATTCTCGTCGTCGGTTTGTCAACGCACGACGAGAATCGCGAGTTCACCAGAGGGCGCCATGAGCAGTAAACGAGTCGCGGAGATTGGGGTCGATTCCTTCGACGAACCGACGGGGCGCTCGGCGCCCCAACGACAAGCCGTGCGAAGGCTGCCGGCCAAGCGAACCAAACGTCGGACTAATGCCGCCGCCGGAGGAATTCACCAGCGACGCAACCGGCGGACCTGACCGACCGCCGAACGACGCGCGACGGAACGACCGACAGAAGGAACGACGAAGGATTGCCGAGGGCCTAGCCGACCGACGCGAGACGGACGGCTGGCATGGCAGGAAGCTAAAAGAGTTGAAAGCCGCCAGCATGACGCTGACAGCCGGGCGACGAAGAAGTCGCCGCAACTACTCGAATTGACCAAGCGGCGCGGTCCTCCGGGACTCGCCGCCGCGCTGCCGGCCTTCGAGAGCCGTACGTGGCAGCGCACGTAGACATCATCCGTTGTCTTTCCCAACACTGAAACCTTTGAGACGACAGTACAATGAAATCACTGGCTAGCAACCTGCGACGAACGCTGTTCGCCGCGATCTGTCTGCTGACGCTTCCGGGCGTCGCTTCGGCGGCATTCCTGGGCGCGTCGGCGACGATCGACCAATTGACGCCCGGCATGTCGATCGGCGTCAACGGCTACACGTTCACCGACTTCAAGCTGACGCCGACCGCGTCAGTCAATCACACTCCGATTCCGCCCGAGAACTTCTCGGTGACGGCGATCGCGCTGCCCAACAACAAAGTGGAACTGAAGTTCCAGTTCCCCGGCGTGTGGAAGGAAGGCGAGTTCAGCGAATTCGTCCTTGACTTCACTGCGATGGCGCCGCAGGGATACGCCTTCATGGAGCATGGACTCTCGTTCGGTCCGGTCCTGTTCGGCGACTTGTCGGGCAACCCGTATGCGACGATCGTTGAGAAAGTGGTTCCGATGGATCCCAACAGCACGCAAGCGCCTTACACGCTGGGCGTGTTCTCGGATCCCGGCTTCACTCAACTCGTCGACAGCAAGCCGATCGTCACCCCCGCCAACAAGCTGCAGATCTCGAAAGACATCCAGATCTACGGCGGCAATGGCGACGGTCCGACGCGCGTCGTGCTGACCGACTTCAGCCAGACCTTCATGGGCGTCGTCCCCGAGCCGACCACGATCGGGCTCGCCATGATCGGGTTGATCGCAGTCACGGCCGTCCGCCGCAACCGCGGTTGAGGTCGTCGACAGGCTAAGCCGATTTGCGCAGATTCTGCGCAGGGAATAGCTCCAACGGAAAGGAGACGCACGGCGCTCGCGCGCCGTGCGTCTTCGTTTTTTCGTTTCTCTAAGCCAGCGGGGGAGTTCCGTGACGTCGCAAGTTTACGCTGCATCGGCAGCGGGCTGACGCTCAGCTCGCCGGCTGACGCCGCTTTCCAACGCGACTCGTTCCCAGCATTTCTCCGTTTTCTTGACGGCGAGGTCTCTTCTCGCTTATTTTCCCGCCATGTGCCGAGCGGCGCCCGGAACCGCCCTCGGCGTGGGGTTTTCTCTCTGTGCTGGCGTGGCGCCGGAACCGCTGCGCATCAACCGAGGAGGCATGTCATGCGAGTCGCTCTTGAGGGGTCATGCTGCGCGCTGACCGCAATGGCCGCACTGTTGATTGTCGGTCCGGCCGTCGCCCAATTCGGCGGTCGCGGTGGGGAGTACGGCGGGCGTCTGGGTGCGGATCCGGCTAGGATGGACGAAGGCATGGGCGGGTACGGCGGCGGCGAGTTCGGCATGGCAGGGCCGGCCCAAGCCGAGGCGCTCGACCGACCGGCCTCCCAGCGAATGCGCGCCGTCGCTGCGGAGCGGATCAACGCGATTCTCGATCAACCGCTGCGACAACCGCTGCAATTCTCGGAGACGCCTCTCAATCAGGTGACGGCCGTCCTGGCTGAGGAGTACGAGCTGCCGATCGTGTTCGATCGCCCGGCGCTCGACGCTTTGGCCGTCTCGCCCGAGGTCGAAGTCTCGGTCGCCGTCTCCGGCGTGTCGCTTCGCTCGGCTCTTGAACTGCTGTTGGCCGAGGTCGAGGATCTTGCCTACGTCGTCGACAAGGAAGTGTTGCTCGTCACGACGGTTGATGAAGCCGATCAACGGTTGTTCACCCGCGTTTATCCTGTTGCCGATCTCGTCGCAGGCGCGTCGTCCGGCAGATCGCACGGCCCTGCGAAGCCGAATTTTACGGAATTTGTCCACGTCGTTACGGCGACCGTCATGATCGACAGTTGGGCGAGAAACGGCACGGGCGAGGGGCAAATCGAGCCGCTCGCGCCGGGGATGCTCGTCATTACGCAGACGGCCCGCGTCCACGACCTCGTCGAGGATCTGTTGGCCCAGATCCGGCTGGCTCGCGGACGTTTGCTCGACGTGGGGCAGGTTGAGGACGAAAATCCCTTTTCGATGTCGACTCGCGGCTTCAAGCTCAGTTCGCCGGACCTCGTTGCGGTCGAGGGCGCCCGGTCGACGATTGCGGACGCTTTGCGGCGTTCCGTCCCGTGGGACAACGTCTCCGCCGGCTCCGACGAGTCGTTTCTTCACGTCGTCGGCGATCGCGTCTTCGTGCGCCACACGGCCGCGGTGATCGGGCAAGTCGAGCAGGCGCTTGATCAGCTTGGTTTGGTCGACGGCCCCGCGGCGGAACGCTCGGCGGGTCGCGGGCGACGCGGCGGAGGATTCTAGCGATGCAATCGGCGGCCGTCTGCCAGGCGAACGCCGTCCGCACAAGGTCGGCCCTGGTCATGCCCCCCGGAGCCGGAACCTGCTCGGGCGAGCGGAAGACGACAACTTGTCTCCGCCCGGGACAACGATGATGATAACCCTGTTGCTTGCGTCGCCGCTTCTTGCCCGTCGATTGATCCCCTCGCTTCGCCGCCACGCGCCATGCACCTCGGTCCTACGCTTGTCGTCGACACCTTTGCCGAGGCGTTCCGCATGCGCTTCGCTCGGCTGGTCGTCACAGCGGCCGATTCGGATTGGCTCGACGCAGCGCTGCGGGCGTTTTGCGGCTACGGGTGCTCGGTGATCGGGTGCGACGCCGAGGTCGGGATCGAGCGGTTGCTCGCCCCGGCGGAAACGCCCGACGGTCGGCCGGGGGCGGCGGTGCTCGCTTTCGGGTTCTCGACCGAGGGGCTCGCCAAGGCCGTCCCCAACCGCGCGGGGCAGTGCCTGATGACCTGCCCGACGACCGCGGCGTATAACGGTTTGGCCGACGCCGAGGAGCAAGTCCCCCTGGGAAATCGGCTGCGGTTCTTCGGCGACGGGTTCCAAAAGAGCAAGGTCGTCGGCGACCGGCGTTTCTGGCGGATCCCCGTCATGGACGGCGAGTTTCTCGTCGAGGAGACCGTCGGCGTCGCCAAGGGGATCGCCGGAGGCAACCTGATTGTGCAGGGAACGACCTCGACGACGGCGCTCGCGGCGGCGCGGCGCGGCGTCGAGGCGATCGCCGCCATGCCCGGGGTGATCGCGCCCTTTCCGGGCGGCGTCGTTCGCAGCGGCAGCAAGGTCGGCTCGCGGTACACGGGGCTCGTCGCCTCGACGAACGAGTCGTTTTGCCCCGCGCTCCGCGGACGCGTCGTGTCGGAGCTCGTCGCCGACGCCGCGGCTGCCTACGAGATCGTGATCAACGGCGTCGACGAGCCGGCCGTCGCCGCCGCGATGCGGGCCGCGATCAAAGCCGCCGCGGGCGAAGGAGTCCCCGCCGTCTCCGCCGGCAACTACGGCGGCAAACTTGGCAAGTTTCACTTCCGATTGCGCGAGGTTCTGGCATGACCCCGCGTAACGTCGCATCAGCGCGAAGCGTTGCGCCGCTCGGCCGGCGCCGGCAAGTCTTGGTCTTGCTGTGCGGCTTAGCGTCTCTGTGCGAGTTTCGACCTGCCGGCGCCGCCGAGCCGCTTGACGGGGCGGAGGGGCGGCCGTTGGCGATTGAACAGTTTCGCCCCCGGTCGCAGCTTGTGCTCGCCGAGCACAGGCCGGCTCGGGCGAAGTTTCCGGTGGTCGACGTCCACGTCCACTGCCGGCACAAGTTGATGCAGTCTCCCGCGGCGCTTGACGAGTTCGTCCGGTTGATGGACGACCAACGGATCGCGGTTTGCGTCAGCTTGGACGGGGAACTGGGCGATCGACTTGTCGAACATCTGGCGTTTCTCGCCCCGCATCGCGATCGGTTCGTCGTGTTTGCGAACATCGACTGGCAGGGCTCCGGGCGGGAGGACGATCCGGCGACCTGGGATTGCCAGCGGCCCGATTTCGGCCGTCGCACGGCTGTTGCGCTGGCCGAGGCCAAGGCCGCCGGGGCTGCAGGGCTCAAGGTCTTCAAACAACTGGGGCTCGGATATCGCAACGCCGACGGCACGCTGGCGACGATCGACGACCCGCGATGGGACCCAATCTGGACCGCCTGCGGCCAGCTCCAGTTGCCGGTGCTGATTCACGTGGCCGACCCGCGGGCGTTTTTCGATCCGGTCGATCGCTTCAACGAGCGGTGGGAGGAGTTGTCGCGGCATCCCGAGTGGAGTTTCGCCGGGCCCGAGTTTCCGACGCACGCGGAGCTTCTGGCGGCGTTTCATCGCGTCGTCGCCCGGCATCCGCGCACCGCCTTCATCGGGGCCCACCTGGGGGGCGATCCCGAGGACCTCGCGGCGCTGGGGCATGCCCTCGACACGTATCCGAACCTCCATGTCGAACTGGCGGCCCGCATCGCCGAACTGGGCCGGCAACCTTATACCGCCCGGGAGTTCTTTCTGAAGTATTCCGATCGCATCCTGTTCGGCACCGACGGTCCGCGCAATCTCGCCCGACTGCGACCCCACTGGCGGCTGCTCGAAACCCGCGACGAGTATTTTCCTTACGCCGAAGACCAGTACCCGCCGCAGGGGCTGTGGAACATTTACGGCCTGGGGCTCCCTGACGAGGTGCTGCGTCGCGTCTATGCGGAGAACGCGGCCCGGCTCATCCCGGCAGTCGCCGAGCGACTGGCGAAGGCGAATCGGGGGAGATAGCGAAACGGGGGCGGGGCTCAGGGACAGCGGCCCGATCGGAGGACAAGACTGGAGCGGCAGTGCGTCCCATCGTCCGATGATCCGAAAATCCCATGGCCCCATCGTCTCGCGGTCCCCTGAATCCGAATCCTTCCGCCAGCGGTCTCCGCTAGTTGCACCCTGCTCCGCCCCGCTGGTACACTTGGCGCTTGGCCGGACGACGGGAGCCGGCCGTAACTTCTACGTTTGCTGAGGTTTCCAGGCGGCCTTATGACGTCGCCATGCGGCGCGTCTTGCTCGCGCGCTCGCCGTCGCCCTGCGACCGGCCGTCAATCGCGTCGATGGCTTGTGCGGAAACCGACTCGTCAGGACCCATACCGCGATGACTGTTGAATCCGACGACGCGCCTCGCCCCGAGGAGTCGACCCCTGCTTCCCCGGATGCTGCGCGGGAGTCAGTCTCGGCGCCGCCGGCTTCTGCCGTCGGCGACGAACCGGCCGCCGCGGCGCCGGTCCCCGTTCCCGCTCCTGGCGAAGCGGAGCGGCCCAGCGATCGGATTCAGATCGGCTCGCAACGCGAAGGGACCGTCGAATCGCCGAAGCCCGCGGCGCTCCCCATCGCCGCGTCGTCGCCTGCTCCAGCGGCTGCGCCCCCCGCGGCGTCCAAGAAGTATCCCCCGCCGAATATTCGCGGTCAGTTGCCGCCCGAGTTGCAGGCCGAGTTTGACGCGGCGGTCGGGGAAGGTTCCGTTGAGTCGCTCCTCGAGCAATCCGTCGAAGCCGCCAAGCAATCGACGATCGCTCCCTCGACGAAGATGACCGCCCGCGTGGCGAGTCTCCACGACGAAGACGTGTTTCTCGATCTGGGCGTGCAGTATCAAGGCGTCATCCCCGCGAAGCAATTTGAAACGCCTCCTGAGATCGGGGCCGAATTGAACATCCTCGTCACGCGCTTCAACGAAGATCAGGGGATGTACGAAGCGACCCTCCCCGCGGCCGCGGTCGACGTCGGCAACTGGGACGAGGTCCACGAGGGTCAGGTCGTCGAGGTGACCGTCTCGGGCGCCAACAAGGGGGGGCTCGAATGCACCGTGGCGAACATTCGCGGCTTCATCCCGATGGGGCAGATCTCGATGTTCCGCGTCGAGAACGCCGAGGAGTACGTCGGCCAGCGGTTGGCATGCGTCATCACCGAGGCGAACCGCAAACGCAAGAACCTGGTCCTCAGCCACCGCGCCCTCATGGAGCGCGAGCGGAAGGAAAAGCGCGAGGAGTTGCTCGCCGAGATCGCCCCGGGGCAAATTCGCGAGGGGATCGTCCGCAGCCTGCAGGACTTCGGCGCGTTCATCGACCTGGGGGGCGCCGACGGGTTGATTCACGTGAGCCAGCTTAGCTGGGAACGCGTCGGCCATCCCAACGAAGTCCTCACCGTCGGCCAGCAGGTGAAGGTCAAGGTCGAGAAGATCAACAAAGAGACCGGCAAGATCGCTCTCTCCTACCGCGAGGTCGGCGAGAACCCCTGGGCCAAGGTCCCCGAGCGCTACCCTGTCGGGACAACGGCCAAGGGGACGGTCACCAAGCTGATGCAATTTGGCGCCTTCGTGCGGCTGGAGGCCGGGGTCGAGGGGCTGATTCATATTTCCGAACTCGGCCATGGCCGGGTGCAGCGCGTCTCCGACGTGCTGAGCGAAGGACAAGACGTCGAGGCCAAGGTGCAAAGCGTCGATGTCGACGCCCAGCGGATCGGCCTGTCGCTGAAGGCCCTGTTGCCCAAGCCCGAGAAGCCCCCCCGCGAAGAAGCTCGCCACGCCCCCGAACAGCCCGATCCCGAGGCCGAGAAGCGCCGCGAGCGCCGTCGCCGCGAGGCCGAGCACCTCAAGGGAGGCCGCGCCGGCGCCGGAGGCGGCGAGATGTTCGGGCTGAAGTGGTAGGCGAGTCCTGAAGCGTGAGGAAGGCTGCTGGGGGTGACTTCGCGTCGCCTGCGCCGGACGCTCACGCGCTGTCGCCGTCGATAAGTCTCGGTCCCCCGCCCTTCCGCATCCACTTTTCCCCCGCACCCTCCTCTCATGTCCGACTTCACTGGCGGCGTGTTCTCGGAGCGGATCGACGGGGGTCGAGCCGGCGCGACGATCACGCTCGCTCCCGAGGGGATCGTCGCGTTCGCCTCCGACGGCCAGCGATTCACCGTCCGCTGGGGCGACTGCCAGCTGGAAATGGGGGGCGCCAGCGGGCGAATGGTTTTCTGCCGCAATGCGGATCGCTCGCTCACGATTTTCTGCGAGGACAAGCGGTTCCCGCAGGCGCTCGCGCAGGCCCGCGGCTCGGGGCTCAACGAGCAGGTCGAGCAGATGCTCGTGCTGCGTCAAGCCCGGGGACGCCAAGGGCGCGGGCTCCTTACGTTGGGGTTGGTCGCGCTGGGGCTGCTGTTGGTCGGCGGTTACTACGGCGTGATGGCCGGGGCGCGGGCAGCGCTCAAGGCCCTGCCTCCCAGCGTCGATCGCACGCTCGGCGATCACGCCTTCACGGCCATGGAGAAGGAAGGGCCCGAGCTTCGCGACCCCGTGGTCGTCGACGCGATCGAGACGATCGTCGAGCGGCTCGGCAAGCACGCCAACGCGGGGCGGCAAGGGGACGCGGCGTTCGATTTTCGCGTCCACGTGATCCAGGCCGACGTGCTCAACGCCTTCGCTCTGCCGGGGGGGCAAATCGTCGTCTTTACCGGCCTGATCGCGGCATGCGACGACCCGAACGAACTGGCCGGCGTGATCGCGCACGAGATGGCCCACGTGACGCTGCGGCACGGCATCGAACGAATCGGCCAATCGATGGGGCTTGCGCTGGCGGTCAATCTGGTATTGGGCAACGTCGAAGGGATCGCCACCGCCGGGGTCGAGTTGCTGCGATTCGCCACGCAGAACAAGTACAGCCGTGAACAGGAAGCCTCGGCCGACGCCGAGGGGGTGCGGATGATGCACGCCGCAGGGCTCGATCCGCGCGGGCTGTCGCGGTTCTTCGCGAGATTGAAGGCGGAGGGCCAAGGCCGAGTTCCCAAGGCCCTGGAATGGATCAGCACCCACCCCGACCATGACGCCCGGATCGCCGCCGTCGACCAGCAGGTCGACGGCCTCGCCGCCAAGCCGCTGGAGCCGCTGGAACTCGAGTGGGCGGAGGTTCGCCGCCGGTCGCGGGGAGAACGATAGTGCGATCGCTCACGATTTTTGGACAGCGGCGGGGGCCAGAATAACGGTCCCTGAAGCCTGAAGGGCGCGCGGGAAGGACTGCGCCCACGCGGCGCAACGTAACATTCCCCGCCCGGCAAGAAAGCCGCTGAGGCTCCCCTTACGCCCCCATTCGGCTGACGACCTTGTCGATGATCCGGTACTCGAGCGCTTCCTCGGCCGACATGAATTTGTCGCGGTCAGTGTCTTTCTCGAGTTGCTCCATCGTCTGGCCGGTGTGCTCCATCAGGATCCGGTTGAGCTTTTGCTTGGTCTTCAGATACTCGGCCGCGTGGATCATGATGTCCTCGGCGGTTCCCTCGGCCCCGGCGGAGGGTTGATGGATCATAATCCGCGAGTTGGGCAGGGCGTGGCGCTTGCCCGCGGCGCCGGCGGCCAGCAGGACGGCGCCCATCGACGCGGCCTGTCCCAGGCAGTAGGTGGCGACGTCGCAGGTGACGAACTGCATCGTGTCGTAGATCGCCATCCCGGCCGTCACGCTGCCGCCCGGCGAGTTGATGTAGAGGTGGATGTCGGCCTTGGGATCGTCGGACTGCAGGAACAGCATCTGCGCGACGATCGCGTTGGCCACCTCGTCGTTCACCCCCGAGCCGAGGAACACGATTCGGTCGACCAGCAGTCGGCTGTAGATGTCCATGGCCCGCTCGTCGCGGCCGGACTTTTCAATGACGTAGGGAATGAGCGGCATGACGGGCCTCGATTGACTCTGCTGGTTGTGATCGGTTTCTTTCGCCACGGAGGGCAGGGCAAACGCCAAGACGCAAGGGGACCTGCCTGAATGCAATCAAGCTAGGCTCGTCCCTGGCAGTCCTCCGCGACCCCTGTGCGCTCGGTGGAGGATTCCATGTCGCTGCGCCCGGCGGGCAGCCGACTATTCGTCCTCGGCCGCAACAGTTTGCTTGTCGAGGATGTCGTCGACGACGCCGAAGTCCTTCGCCTCTTGGGCCGACATGTAGTAGTCGCGATCGCACGCCTTGTGGATGTCCTCGACCGTCTTGCCGGTGTGGCCGGCGAGGATCTGGTTGAGGACCTCGCGGGTCTTGATGATTTCGCGGGCCTGGATTTCGATGTCCGAGACCTGCCCCCCGACCCCGCCGTGCGGCTGGTGGATCATCACCTTCGAGTGGGGCAGCGCAAACCGCTTCCCCTTGGCGCCGCCGGCCAAGAGCACCGCCCCGCCGCTGGCGGCGAGCCCGACGCAATAGGTCGCCACAGTGGGCGAGATCATCTGCATCGTGTCGTAGATCGCCAGGGTCGCGGTGACGCTTCCTCCCGGCGAATTGATGTAGAAATGGATGTCCTTGCGGCGATTGTCGCTCTGCAGATACAGGAGCTTCATCACCAGCTCGTTGGCGTTGCCGTCGTAGATCTCCCCCTGGAGAAAGATGACGCGGTTTTCCAAGAGCAGGTCGCCCAAGGTCATCTGCCGCTGCCGCTGATAGTCGCGCATCGCGGCGGCGAGCAGCGGGTCGCGATGCGGCGCATCGAATGGCGAGCCGTGGTTCACGGGGCAATCTCCTTAATACTCGTGCGCCAAGCGACCTTGCCGGAGGCAGTGCCGCCGGCTTCGCTCGATTAGTTTCTGTTTGCGGCCGAAGCCTCGGCCCTGCTTCTCTCGCGTTGGTTGGCGGCGTCGATCTCGGCGAGCAGCGCCTTCCTTGCTTCGTCTCGAGTCACGCCATGCGACTGACTGTACGCGGTCACGCGTTCGGTCGGAACGGCGATTCCGTCGCCGACGAGGGTGAAGGTCGGCGCGCTGCGAGCACAACCGAGCGCGACCAGGACCGTCGCCAACCGCATCCGATGCATGTCGGGTCTCCTCGTTCCGCCGCGGGCGAATCTACGCCTCTTCGGCCGTCTCGGCTTCGTCCTTGGCTTCGGGGATCGCGTTGGCCCCGGCGCCGCCGGCGGCCATGTTGATCGCTTCCTCGGTCAGTTTGGCCGGCTCGTACGGTTGGTCTTTGAACTTCGCTTCGGCCTGGACCCGTTCGAGAACTTTGCGCTCGACGATCTGGTTCTGCAACACGTCCATCAGGCCCCGCTTCTCGATTTGGGCCCGGACTCGGCGAGGCGACTCGCCGCTTTGCATGGCGATCAGGAAAATTTCCTTGTCGAAATCTCCCTCCTCGGCCTCGATCTTCTCTTCCTCGGCGATCCGCTCGAGCACGAAATGCTCCTTAAGCGCTTTGGCGGTCGAGGCGCCGCTGTTCTGCCGGAGATTGTTTTCGTGGGCGCGGATCTGGGCTTCGCTGAACCCCGCCCGACGCAACTCCATGACGGCCCGTTCCAGTTCGCGGGCCGTTTGCCGCTTGAGCAGGCCCGGCGGCAGGTCCCAGTCGGCCTTCTTGGTCAGTTCCGCGGCAATCTGCTTGCGGGCGATCTTCTGCTGCTCGTACTCGAGCTGCCGGACGAGATTCGCCTTGATCGCCTCGCGCAGCTTCTCTTCCGACTCGAAATTGCCGATTTCGGCCAGGAAATCTTCGGACAGTTCTGGGAGCTTGAGCGTCTTGATCTCGAGCACGTCAAACTCGATCTCGATCTCCTTTTCGCGAAGCTCCTCGTTCGGGGCGTCGGAGGTCAGCTTCACCGTGCCGGCGCGCTTGTCGCCCGCCTTGGCGCCGACCATCAGCTTGTCGAAGCCTTCGAGGCTGCCGTCGAGGAAGCTCAACTTTTCGCGGATTCGCAGGACCGCTTCCTCTTCCCGAGCGACCTCGGCCCCGTCGTGCCGGGCGACGATATTCGCCACGACGTAGTCGCCCGCTTCGGCCGCCCCGTCGAACGGCACGAGCTGGCCGTAACGCGACAGCATCTGCTCAAGCTGCACGGCGACGTCGGCGTCGGTGAATTCGCGGACCGGGCGTTCGATCGTGAGGCCCTTCCACTTGGGCATCTCGAACTCGGGACGAACTTCGATGTCGAACTCGAAGGTCATCGGCCCTTCGTCGGGGACGTCGACCCCCTCGAGGTTCAACTCTGGTTCGCTAATGGCCGTGAAAATGCTGTCCTCGCTGATCTGGCTCAGGCTGTCCATGAGCAGCGAGCCCTTGATCTGCTGGACGACCTCGTCCTTGAACTTCCCTTCGACGAGCTTGCGCGGCGCCCGGCCGACGCGAAATCCGGGCACGGCGGCCGTGGCCATCATGCCCGAGTAGGCCTCGTCGAGGTACCGCTCGATATCGTCGCGCGACACCTGCACGGTGACGTGCCGCTCGCAGGCGCTGGGGGCGTCGACCTTCACGTCGAGGGTGAGCCGTTGCGGCTTCTCCTCAACGGCGGTTGCGGAATCTTCGACTTCGGGGGCGTCATCAGCAGACATCGGCGCGGGGTCCCACGATAGGGAGTGAGCGGAGTCGGACCCTCAGCATCGCCCCGCCGAACGACTCGCCGAACAACTGCTTGTCGAACGACGCGTCGGGCCGGGCGAGCGGCGAAGGCCGCAACGGGTCCGGAAAAACAATCCTTGCGAAACAAACCAGCCCGCAACCCTCTGAACCAGAAAGTGCGGGCTGAATCAATTCCAACCTAAAGAGCGGGTGATGGGATTCGAACCCACGACAACAACGTTGGCAACGTTGTGCTCTACCAACTGAGCTACACCCGCGCTGTCGGGACCGGCCTGACGCCGCAACGAACCGCGATCCCATTCTCCCCCTCGGGAAACCCGACGGGAAGGACATGCGGCCGGCGACCACAGGGACCGGCGAGACGCCGGCGAGCCGTCCAGTCCCGCAATTATAGGAGCGCCGGGGGGGTACGCAAGGGGGACGACCGGCCCCCGGCGGGCTCGTCGGACCGGGGCCAAGCCGCAGGCGCCCGCGTCCGCCTGACTCCGCCTGCCAAGCGGGGGCTATCCTTCTGCTCGCTTGACGCGGCGCGATCCGATAGGCTGGTCTCCGACCGCGGCCTCGGCCGCTCGGCCGACAGCGAGGGGACCATGCTGCTGTTCAAGAAGAAGTTCCTCCCGGCGATTCGCGCCGGCGCCAAAACCCAGACCATCCGGCTGTGGAAGCACCGCATGATGCGCCCTGGGCAGCGCAGCTACGTCCCGGGGGTCGGGCCAATCCGCATCGACGGAGTCGAGGAGGTCGCCGTCGAGGGGCTCACCGACGCCGACGCCGTTCCCGACGGCTTCCCGACCGCCGAAGCCTTGCGGACCGAGCTCCAGACGATCTACGGAGAGAAACTCGCAGCAGGCTACAAGGCGTTTCGGGTGACGTTTCAGGTGGCTGCCGGCGAATCGTGACTGGCGATCGGCGGAGTACGACTCGGCGCCAGTCACTACAGATTAAACATCTCCTGCATCGCCTGCGCGACCTGCTGTGGGTGGTACAGCATGTGGACGATGCTGACTCCGATGAGCGCCGCGGCGACTGACAGCAGTCCCATGGCGCGCGGATTGCGCCCGACCTGGAGTTGGCCAAGCCGGTCGCGGAGCGCCGCGCTGAGTTGCCGCCAACCGTCGATGCTCTGGCGGTTGCCGCTCGAAACAAGCGAGGCGTGCCGCATGACGTCCCAGGTCTCCAGGTGAAGCTGCACGCCGAGGGTCGGCAAGGCGAGGCTGTCGCCCGCCCAGCGCGATTGGGGATCGATTTCGCGGGCCGCCTCGGCCACGAGCGGCCTCAATTCCTCGCCGCTGATGTTGTAGATCACCAGCCGGGGGCGCCCCAACAGCACGGCCAACCACACCCACAGCCAGTAGAAGACCAACAGGAACAGCCAGACGTAGTTGCCGAACTCGATGGAGGCCGCCTCGGGGCGAAACAACTCGATCGGCCCCACGAGCACCAAGCCCGATGCCGCGGCCCCGAGCGCAGCCAGATCGCTCCCCCCCGAGGTGACGAAGGGCCGCCGTCGCACATTGAGCAGCCCGATGAGGACGAAATACGCCCCCACGGGGATCAGCGCGAGGGCCAAACGGAGCGGGTCGGGAAGCATCACCGGGGCGACGAAGGGTTCAGGGAGCCGAGTTGTCGGGAGAGAGATCCTGGGGCGAGCGAGCCCCATGCTACTTTCCCCGGCGCCTTGACGGAAGCGACGCCGCCGGCGCCCGGTGCGGCTTGCTTCGCTAGTTCTCCGACCCGCGGGAATCGGCGAGCGTGTTTTGCCGCCGCTTCAGGGAATCGGCCAATTCCTGACGCAAGGCGGCCAGGGCTTCGCGGCGATGTTGATTGCGCAGGTCGCGGTAATCGACCACGCCCAGGACGGCCAATGCGACGACCGCCGCGAGCAACCCGAACAGATAGGCCGTGACGGCCCCCGGGTGAACGGGTACGACGCCGTTCAGCATGATCGCCGCGCCGATCAACGCCATCAGGCTGCTTGCGCACGTGCGGCGTCGCAACATTCGGAGCTGAGACGGGATTCCCGAGGTCCCCCCCTTCGCGGTTGCCCGGCGGAGCTCCTGCCAACTGCGATAGTGAGTCGCCAGCAGCGCCGCAGCGATGGCGACGACCGCGCCTCCCGCCCAATCAGCCGCGCTCACCGGGGATCCTCCGGCGTCGCCTCGGCGAGCCAACCGCGAGCCCAAGCGAGCACGACCCGTCCGACCTTGCCGAGCGACTCGGCCGAGCAGTTCTCCGGCACGTCGGCGGTCGTGTGCCAGTAGCTGTTGAGCGGATCAGGATAGTTGAAATCGATAATGTCGCACGCGGGGATGCGGGCGATGTTGTGGAGCGGGATATGATCGTCCTGGATCAGGTTAGGCCACTCAGTGCGCTGAAACTCCCACACGCCCAACTGGCGAGCCGTTTCCCACAATTCGTCGACCAGCCACTTTGAGTCTTCCCAGCGGTTGCTGGAACCGTCGTAGCGGATCCCGAGCTGCTTGTCGGCGATCATGTCCAACAGCACCGCCGCCACGTAGCGATGATTCGGCGGCTTGTCGCGATATTTCCGGGCGAAATGGGTGCTCCCTAGGAAGTACTCGCCCCGTTCGGCGATGACGTACTCCTCGCCGTCGAACAGCACGAGATCGACGCCGCGCGTCCCGCCGAGGCCGCGCAAGTGCCGGGCCAATTCCATCAGCGCGGCCGTGCCGCTGGCGCCGTCGTTGGCGCCGACGAACGTGCCGCGGCGCCGCTGCCGCTCCTCGGGATCGCGATCGGGCAAGGGGCGGGTGTCGTAGTGGGCGCAAAGGATGATCCGCTGGGTCGCCGCGGGGTTGAGCGGCACGATCAGGTTGGCCATCGGGAGCGCTCCCCCCTGGAACCGATCTCGCGTGGAACGAAACTCCTGTCGCTCGACCTTCAGCCCCAGCGACGCGAAATGTCGTTCGAGCAGCTGCTGCTGTTCGGCCATCCCCGGCGAGCCGCTGTAACGGGGCCCCAGGTTGCACAGTTCTACGAGTTGGCCGAACGCCCGCTGACCGTCGAAGTCGGCCGGCGCTTCGTCCGCACGGCCCGGCGTAGGCGATAGCACTGCCAGCAGCGCCGCCAAGCTCGTGGCGACCACGATCCGTCGACGCCGGAAAACGCCCTGCTTCAGTTGCGGCATGATTTTTCCGTGCGGGTGCGCGGGGCGTCGGCGGGAAAGAGGGCTCGTCGGCTAGCATTCTAGTCGCCCGTCGACTCCGGGACGAGCGACGTTCCCGCTGCTTGTCTCCCGCTGCCGCGGAGAACCCGCCTTGGCGACGTTCGCAGCGTTCCCTAGACTCCCGCCCCCGCGTGAGCCCCGGCTTCCAGTCGCCGGACGCGCCCCCCGCCCCGATCCCAGGATGACAGGCATGTCCTTTCACCCCCGCAAATTCGTCGACTCGGTTCTGAAGCTCCACCGCGATGCGGTCGTCCGCTGGCACGCCGAGGAGCCGGACAATCCCTGTCAGGACCTGCTGGCGATTGTCTGTCAGCAGCATCAATACAACTTCTTGCTGTGGCACGAGGAAGACGTCGCCCGCAGTCCCGACGTCAGCGATGCGCGGATCGCGATGGTGAAGCGCGCCATCGACGGCTACAACCAGCAGCGCAACGACTGGATCGAGCGGATCGACGAGGGGCTCATCGACCAGTTGTTCCAGCAGAGCATCATGCCCCGCCGCGACGCGACGCTGAACACCGAAACGCCAGGGAGCGCCATCGACCGGCTGTCGATCATGTCCCTGCGGATCTATCACCTGAAGGAACAGCGGGCCCGGACCGACGTCGACGCCGCCCATCTGCAAAAAGTGAAGGAACGCCTCGACCGCTGCCGGCTCCAGCGAACCGACTTGGCCTGCTCGCTGACCGAACTCCTGGAAGACGTCTTCGCCGGCCGAAAGATGCTCAAGGTCTATCGGCAGATGAAAATGTACAACGACCCGTCGCTGAATCCGTACCTGTACGGACGCGGGCAGCAGCAAGTGGCGTAGCGAGCCTGGTGAACGGCGATTGAAGCAGCGCTCGCAGAGTGCGCTCGGCGCCCGGCAGCAACCATGATCGCCGTCAATTTGCTTTCGCCTCCTCCCATCGCCAATCGCCACGCCCTCTCATGCCCTCCCTCGCCGCCGATTGCCGCGTTTCGCCGAGCGCCGCACTCGTCGGCGCCCGCCGGACGTTTCGCGTGCTGCAGGTTATCACCCCCTCGCACATGTCGGGGGCTGAAACCCAGCTTGTGCGGATGGTGCAGCGGATGGAGCAGCGGGGGCACTTCCTGCCGGTGCTCGTCAAGCACGGCGGCGACGTCCCCGCCGAGATGCGACGCCGCGGAATCGACCCCGCCACCGGGCGAATCGGCGGCAAGGCGAACCTGTTCGCCCCGCTGGTGATCGGCCGCGCGGCCCGACGCCTCGAAGCCGAGATCGTCCAATCCGCTCTCTCGACCGCCAGTTGGTGGTGCGGGTGGCTTGAGTCCCTTGGCGGTCCCCCCTCGCTTGGGCACGTCCACGGGTTCACCTCGGCCGCGTGGCACCGTCGGCAGCGACACCTGCTGGCCGTGTCGCAATCCGTCAAGGACGACCTCGTCGCTCAAGGAATCGAGCCGCAGCGGATTACGGTGCTGCCGAACGCGATCGATCCGGCCGAGTTTCGCCCGCAGCGCGACCCGCTCGCCGTACGCACCGAACTGGGGGCCGACGCGACGACCCCCGTCGTCGGGACGTTCGCCCACCTCGGCGAGAAAAAGGGGCATCGCGAACTGTTCGCAGCAATTCCCCGCGTGGTCGCCCGTGTGCCGAACGCGCAGTTTTGGATCGTCGGCCAAGGCGTCCTGACCGCGGAACTGCAACAAGTCGCCGAGCGCGGCGGGTTCGCCCGCCATGTCAGGTTCACGGGATTCCGTCGCGACGCGGCAGACCTGATGAACGCAATCGACGTGCTCGCCCTCCCCTCGCACCGCGAGCCGTTCGGGCTGGTCTACATCGAAGCCGCGACCCTCGGCAAACCGTCGGTGGCGTGTCGCGCGGGGGGCGCGGTCGAAGCGGTCGCCGACGGCGAGACGGGCCTCCTCGTCCCGCCGCACGACAGCGAAACCCTCGCCGAGGCGATCACGACGCTCTTGGAAGACCCGTCGCTGGCCAGCCGCATGGGCGCCGCCGGCCGGGAGCGCACAGCCGACCTCTTCGGTTGGGACCGCTACGCCCGCACGCTGGAAGGCGTATACGATCGGTTGGCGTAACCGCACTGGCGGGGGCGACGATCGCTAATTGCTGATCGAGCGGAAGTTGTTGAAGTTGAAATTCCCGAACGAGAACTGCGGGAACATCGCGTAGAGACCGTTCGTAAAGAACTGGTTGATAAACTCGTTGACGACCAGGATCGGCGCCTTGGGGACGACGACGATGTCGCCGTCGTTGAGCCAGATTTCGTCGGCCGGCGCCGGGCGGCGGGCGTAGAGGGCGCCCTGGATGTCGAGCATCGTCGCCATCAGCCGCCAGTCGTCGCCGCGACGGAACACGACCACCTGCCGGAGGTTCGCCCCGGGGATCCATCCGCCGGCCATGCTGATCGCCCCCATGAGACTCGTCGGCCCGTCGAGCGAGTACCGTCCCGCGGTCCGCACCTCGCCCAGGACGAAGACGTTTCGCGGCGCCCGCTGGGTCAGCACGGGCGTGATCTCGACGCCGGGGATCATCGCCCGATACCGAGCGTTCAGTTCCATTTGCAGCTCGTCCAGGGTGAGCCCTTGGGCGCACACCGCCCCCAGCGCGGGGAGATAGATCCGTCCGTCGGGGTTGATCGTCGTCTCGAGCCGCAACCCGCCGCTGGCGCCCTGCCGAGCGTCGACCGAGTCGATCAGATCTTGCAGCCGCGTGTTGAACAGGATCGGCGTCACCGTGATCGCGGGGACCTTGTAGAACTTCTTGTAGCGCTCTTCGAGCTGCAGTCGCAGCGCATCGACCGTCAGATGAGCCGCCCGCACTTGTCCCAGCAGCGGCAGGCTGATCGTGCCGTCGGGCTGGATGATCAGTTCCCGGCGGATGTTGTCCTGCCCCCCGTCGGCGCTGCCGCCGCCGGCCGCGTCGCCGGTGAGCGACTCGACGCGGATCGTATCGCCCACCTGCAGCGCATACGGCCCGTCGTGCGACTCGCGCGTCAGACGGAAAACGAACGACACCTTGTCATCGACGCGAATGCGGTACTCGGGGACGTGAGCAGTACGGGCGTGCCCCACGTACTCGCCTTGGGCATAGGCCTGCCAGTTGACATGGCCGCGAGACTCCCAGCCCGGTTCGCCCCGACCGGCGCCGGCCGTTCCGTCGACGCCCCAGATCGGGTGAGGCGCCGCGGGCCCAAGCGCCTGGCACAGTCGCACTTGGTCCCAGGGGACGCACCGAGAGGTCGTCGCCGCTGGGCCGGGCCACTCGGTCCGCGGCATCGGCGCCCGCAGCGCCGCCGCGGTCGCGGCAAGACTGGCTCCGATCAGGCAGGCGGTCGCAAGCGGGGTGCGCATAACGTCAATCGGCGAGCAGAGGTTCAATCGTTCGGGGAACGGCTTGGTCATCGCATGAACCGCGCCGCGTCAGGAATCGCCATCGACTGCGGCCCGACAGGATTGCGAGCGGTTTGCGCGGGCCATCCGCCGGGCGCCGATTGCGAACCGGGAACAGCGAGCGCGCCGTACGCGGCGCCGTCGGGGGGCGCGACCTGCGCGAATTGCTGCGGCGGAAGCCACGCCACACGCGGGTCGGGGATGCGCGCCGCGAGTTGGGCCGCATACCGATTGGCTTGCTCGGCGCCTTCGAGATTCCCCAGCGACCGCTCGACGCGTGCCAGGTTCTTCAGCACCGTGGGGTCGGGTTGCTCGGCAGCAACTTGACGCAACAGGCTTCCCGCCTCGGCGTAGTGCCCGGTTTCGGCCAGCAGCACGCCCAACTCATGCGCAGCGAGGTAGTTGTCGTCCCGCGCGAGCAGCGCCGCCTGCTGAAAGGCGACCGCCCTGCGCACTGCCTGCGGGTAGTCGGTCGCACCGGGGGAGTGCATCTGGCCGTGAAGCTTGCCCAAGGCGTGCAGGGCCATCGACCCGGACGCCTCGCCCGCCACCGCGGCAGCGAGCTTGGACTGGGCGTACTGGCAGTAACGGTCGGCAAGCGCCACGGGCGAAGCCCCGCCGCGCGGGTCGCTTCTGCCGATCGGCGTCTTATGCGAGCGGACCAGCACGTCGATCTCGACCTTCGCGTCCGCCTGAGCGGGCAGGGCGAGGAAATCGTTCGCCTCGTCGAGCGCCCGCAACCCCGCGGCCAACGCCATGCTGCGGCGCACCGTGCCCGTGCGCGCGTCCTTCGCCTCGGCGATCAGCTTGAGCGTGCCGACGAATCTCTTTTCCGCGGCATAGTAGGCGCCGCGGCGGGCCAGCTCATATCCTTCGCGGATTTGGCGGCGTGCTCGGTCTTCGATTTTCTGGCCTGTCATCGACCCCGAGAGCGTGAGGCGATTGTTCGGTTGGCCGGCCTCCGCGACCTCGCTCTCGGTCGGAAGGACTTGCCCCTGTAATTCCGCCAGTTCGGTCGCAATGCTTGGCGACGGGGCCGATGGAGACTGCCGAGCGACGTCTGCCTCAGGAACGTCAGCCTCAGGAATTGACGGGAACGCGAGCGATTGCTCCTGAGGCGGGTCCGCGGGGCGGGGGAGTTCCGTCGGCGGCATCAGCATGGGGCCTGGCGCGGGGGTCGGAACGACGCCGTACGCTTCGCCCAAGGACGCCGAGTCGGGCGCCGCGAAGTCCGCAATCGGGGCCTTCCAGGTCGGAACAAGCGGCGTGGAATCAGCCGGAGTCGGAAGCGTCGGCTGCGGGGCGGATTGTCCTTCGCGCTCCACAGGGGGGGGCGGCGAAGCGAACGACCAAGCCGGTCCGCCGGTAACGACCGTCGGCGGCGACTCGAACTGAGACGCCGGTGGCTCGGCGTAGCGATACGCCCAGGCGACCAGCGGGGTCGCCGCGCACGCGACCCACACCCATCCGGGCGTCGACGACGATTGGCGATACCGCTTCCGCATAGCGCCTTCCCTGGCTCGACGGAGCACGGCGCGAACGCGCGACGCTCCAGGCGCAGAATCCTCCTGCGCTCGGTTCTGATTTCGACCGTCGCGACGCTGCGGTGTCAGCAAATCCGCTACCACCGACTTAACCGCGTAAGCTGGCGAAGCCCCCAGGCGTCACAGCCCGCAAAGCTTCGCGGCAAAGCGATGAGAATGGCCCGCCGCCAGTGCCAGCAGCTAGCAGAGCATGTCGTCAGTTCACCGGATGCGACTCATCTGCCGCTGGAATTCCGACTCCAACTGCTGGAGATCGCCGAAGTGCTTGCGAAACTCCTCGAGTCGCGCCGCAGGTTTGACCTCGACGAGTTGGGGCTTCGCGGCGATCGCCTGCAGGTACGCGACGTACTCTTGCTGGCGCCACTTCACGAGGAAGTACGTCAGGGCCCACGCTTGGGCGTAGGCGTCGACCGCCGTCTGCGGGTTGCGGAACACGTCGTCGCCTCCCACGATCCGCTCAAACGGCAGCAACCGGCCCGCGGCCTCGTTCGCCTGATACAGTTCCCACCGCGAAGAGTTCACTTCGCCGATCCCCGCCCAGCCGCGCGTGCTGCGCAGATCGGGGGTTTCGAAGAACTCGGCGAGCCCCTCGCTCATCCACACGGGGTTGTCGGCGAATCGCTTCTGCAACCCGCAGTTGAACGAGATCTGGTGAGTCGCCTCGTGCACGATGGTGGCCACCAGCGGCTCGGCTGCGGGCAGGGTCAGCAGCGATACGATGTCCGCCCGTGATCCGGAGTTGCTGAACCCTCGCACGACCGCCTGAGCGCCGGTCAGGTCGTACATGATGATCCGGTTGGTCGCCATGCTGTAGTAGCCGATGACGTTCCGTGCACTGGCGCCCAATTCCGGCACGGCGTGCTGCAAGTAACTCGCCTCGTCGGAGAATACGATCACCGGCAGGGGGCGCTGCGGAACGTCGACCTCGCAGCCCCGTTTCTTCCAGTACGAGACGAACCCCTTTTGCAACCGCTCCAAGAGCGAGCTGCACCACTTGGCGTACGCGGCGGTCGTGTTGTAGCAGACGACGTAGTTCTTCGAGTGATGCACGCGGAAATCCGCGGGAAGTTCCTTGAGCAGTTCCTCGGCCAGTCCCTTCGCGTCGAGCAGTTCGAACGGGCGATCGTCGGTCGAACGATTGCGAACCTGTGCGGCGGGGATGACGTGCAACTGGTCGCTGGGAGTGCGAAGCACGACTCCGCCGGCGCGGTCTTCAAGCACGATCTCGCCGGCGTGTTCAACCAATTGGCGCTCGACCGTGTGCAGCACCCGCTCGAGCGCAGCGGTAGGCCGCGCCGTCAGCAGCAGGCCGAGCGTCGCCAGCGCTGCAAGGATCGTCCGCCGGCGTCTCATTCCCCGCCCCCTTCGCGATACAACGGCAAGTAACGGTAGTAGACTTCGAGGGTCAGGACGCTGAGGGCCGTCGTGTACACCCGGCCCCCGTCGCGGGAATAGCTCTCTTCAAAGTACCAGCTTCCTTGTTCGTGGTCGCTAGTGCTTTGCGATTTGACCAAGTAGTCGCGCATCTTGGGATTCCAACGGATCCAGTCCGACCCCCCCGCGTGGTGCAGCACGAGCGTCGCATAGTAGTTGTAGTACATGTGGTTGTCCTCGGGCCGCTGGCTGCCGAGATTCGCCACCCCTTTTTGCAGCGGGCGATGGCTCCGCGGCCAACCCTCGAACATCCGGCACAACAACCCAATTGCCGACGTGGCCCGCGTGCCTCTCTGCCCCTGGACGTAGCCGTATTCGGCGCCGTCGTTGACGGCGTTCGTGTCGAGGAACCCGCTCAGCTTGCGCCAGGTTTCATAGGGCACGGGGATCCCGCCGATCGCGCCGCTCTTGAGGGCCATCGCCTGCCAACCGCTGACTGTCACGTCGCCGGCTGTGGGGGTCTCGAACGCGGGAGCGTAGCGCCACCCCCCGTCGGGGTACTGGGCGTTGACGATGAACTTGACCGCCTGCTCGGCCGGTTCGCGCAGCGCGCGGTCGCCGGTCATCGCGTACGCCTCGGTCAAGGCCAAAGTCGCGATCCCGTGCGAGTACATCGTGTCCACCTTGTTCCGCAGCAGGTCGACGGCGTTGGCCAGAGCCCCGGACCCGCCGGCGCGTTCCCTGCTGATTTCGCGGACCCGCGTGTCGCGCAGGTCGCCGCCATGGGTGGTGACGGCCATCGTCTCGGTGAGGTAGTACACCCCTCGCTGCACCGTCTCGGCGTATTTGCCGTCGCGATGGGTGTAGCCGCCGCCCAGGAACGACAACAGCGCGAGCCCCGTCGCGGCAGTGCTCGAAGCGTTCGTCCCCGAGTTGCGGCAGTAGCCGGCGCAGTTCGGGCAGCGTTCAAGATCGAACCGCCAAGCGCCGTCGGGATACTGGTGCGCGGCAAGCCAAGCGAGCCCCGCCTCGACGGCCGCCTCGCTGGCGTCGCTTCCCCCGCCGGCCAGGGCGCGACCGTGGCGATTCGCCAGCCGTCGTCCTTCGAGCCCCCCGCCCAGCGTCGACAGCGAGCCGGCGTCGGCGGCGAACGGTTCGAATGCGATCTCGCCGATTGTCGCGATCGGGTCGACGAGTACGGGCGTGGTCGGAGTCGACGCATTGGTCGGCGCTGCGTCGAGATTGCCCACCAGCGGCTCGCTGGTCGTCGGCAGGTCCGACTCGACGCCTCCGGCCAGCGACGTGTCGAATTGCAACTCGGCCTCGTCGTCGGGGGTCGTGTCGACGAACCCCTCCAAGAGCAAGGCGGGGCCCAAGCCGCGGGGAGAGAACACCAAGAGCGACAAGCAAAGCACGATCGCCGCATGGATTGCGGCGCTGGCGAGCCACGCCGAGGCCCGCCCCTCGCGAATCGCCTCGTCGATCGCGGCGCCAACTGACCAGCGGCGCCGGCCAGAGGATTCGGCGGTTGCGTCCGCCTCGGCAGGTTCAGGAGGAACCGACGCAAGACCCCCGACCGGCGGCGCAGCCTCGCCGGGGCCGACCGAAACAAAGCTCGGCGGCCGGACCGCGACGGGCGAATTAGGGACCGACGGCGCCGACAATGGCCTCTCCTGGCGGCTGCTCCGGTGACTCTGGCGACCGCAACTCCCCCTGCGGGCCGAGTTTAAGTATACCCCGGTCCTGCAAAAAATGCCCCCGAGAACTGCTCGGGCGGCCCTGGCAAGGTTCGCCCTTCGGCCCTAAAATGCCGGGTCAGCCGCTGCCGCGGGGAGCCAAACCCTGCCGGCGCGCCCCCCGACCACCCCCTCAATTGTTTGCGAGAGTCCCTGCCATGGCCAAGAGCGGCGGCAAGAAGAAGAAGAAGGTGGAAACCGTGTTTCTCGTCTGCGACGAGACCGGCGACTACAACTACACGCTCCGCCGAAAGACCGGCGGCGAGAAGTTGAAGCTCAAGAAGTATTGCCCGCGGTTGCGGAAACACACGCTGCACGTCGAGAAGAAGAAGTAGCCGCGCTCGCCGGCAAGCGCGCTCCGATCCTCAGAGCGCAAGCCCGAGCCCCAGAGCGTAAGCTCGGGGAGAAAGTCCCCATGCCCAAACGCTGGCGGATCGCCCCCTACGATCGCGAGCGGGTTGCCCAACTCGAACTGGCGGCCGGGGTTCCCGCGGTCGTCGCTCAGCTTCTGCTCGCTCGCGGCATTCATGACCCCGCAGAGGCGCGAAGCTTCCTCGACCCGAAGCTCACAGGGCTCCGCAATCCCGACGAGCTCCCCGGCGCCGCGGCCGCAGCCGACCTGATCTACGACGCCCTTCGCGCCGGTCGACGGATCACCGTCTACGGCGACTACGACGCCGACGGCATGACCGCGACGGCAATTCTGCTGCGGTGCTTCCGGTTGCTTGGGGCGAAGGTCGACTCCTACATCCCGCACCGCATCGACGAGGGATACGGCCTGAACGACGACGCATTGCGGCGGCTGGCGGCCGACGGGGCCGACGTCGTGGTGACCGTCGACTGCGGCATAGCCAGCGTCGCGGAAGCGGCGCTCGCTGCAGAGCTGGGACTCACGCTGGTCGTCACCGATCATCACCAGATGGCCGCGGAGCTGCCCGCCGCTGCGGCGCTGGTCCATCCTGCGCTCCCTGGTTGCGCCTACCCGTTTCCCGGCCTCTGCGGCGCAGCGGTCGCGTTCAAGCTGGCGTGGGCCTTGTGCCAACGTGCGGCCGGCGCCAAACGCGTCACCGAGCCGATGCGCCGCTTCCTGATGCAGGCGGTCGGGTTGGCCGCGATCGGCACCGTGGCCGACGTCGTACCGCTCGTCGACGAGAACCGCATCCTCGTACGCGAAGGGCTCAAGGCGCTGCGCCACTCGCCGACCGTCGGCGTGGCTGCGCTCCTTAAGCAAACCAATCTCGCCGACAAGGAAGCGCTCGATGGCGAGGATCTCGGCTTCACGATCGGCCCTCGCTTAAACGCCACGGGTCGGCTTGGCCAAGCCGAGATGGGGGTCGAACTGCTGACGACCGAGGATCCCGAGCGGGCCGCGAAGCTGGCCGCGTTCATCGATGAACTCAACGCCGAGCGGCAAACGCTGGAACGCAGCATGCTTCGCTCCGCGGACAAGCAGGCCCGCGAGCGGTTCGACCCGCAGCGCGACCCGGCCCTGGTCCTCGCCGACCACGAGTGGCACCCGGGGATCATTGGAATCGTCGCCGGACGGCTCGCCGAAAAGTACCACAAGCCGGTCGTCCTGGTCGCCGCCGACAAGCTGGGGGTGAAACCGGGGGTCGGCTCGGCACGGAGCGTGCCGGGGTTCGACCTGCACGCGGCGCTGACCGAGTGCAGCGAACATCTGGAAGGGCACGGCGGACACGCCGCTGCCGCGGGTTTGCGTGTCGCCGAGGCGCGCTTGCCCGTATTCCGCCGCGCGTTCTGCGAAGTCGCGGCCCGCGAGTTGGGAGAGGGCGCCGCCGTGCCTGACCTGCGAGTCGACGCCGAGGCGGTTCTGTCGATGCTCACCCATCAAACGGTCGCCCAAATCGAGAGCCTCGCCCCGTTCGGCCACGGCAACAGTCGGCCCGTCCTGTGCACCAGCAACGTGCGTCTGACCGAAGCCCCGCGCCGCATGGGGGGCGCCGGTCGGCACCTGTCGATGACCGTCGCCCAGCACGGCGTGCGGATGCGGGCGGTTGCGTTCGGCGGCGGCGACTGGGAGGAGGAACTTGCGGCGATCGACGGCGAGTTGTCGATCGCCTTCCGCCCGGTCATTAACCGGTATCGCGGTCGAGCGAGCGTCGAGATCCATCTTGCCGATTGGCGCGTGGATTGACCTCCGTTCGGCCGCGGCAATACGTCTCCGTTGAGCTTGCCGTGTCACGCGCTGCCGTTGAAGACGTCCCCCTGACCTCGGCGGACTACGCCCGCTTCCACAAGAACGCCCCCGCGGCGCTCGCGCGACGGGGCGCCGGGTTCGCCTGGGAAGAAACCGTCGACGCCCTGCAGCGGATTCTCTTCGGCGCCTTGCCGATCGTCGGCATGTTGCGGTGGGAGTGGTCGGGCGAGGCGATGTTCGCCTTCCTGATCGCCGGGCTGTGGGTCGGCATCGCGTGCGACGCTGCCAAGTACTGCTTCCTCAACTCGCAGGCCGAAGCCTTCGCACAGTCCCGCTACGACGACTGGCACGTCTGGATCGTCGCCGGCGCGATCCGCGACGGGACGCATCGGGCGCCGCCGGCTCACTTGCGGGCCAAGTGGGCTCCGCAATCGGGGGTGTTCGTCGATTTCTTTCTGGGAGGCGCGTCGACCGCCCTCCTCGTGATCCTGCTGGTGCGCAGCGCCGGCATGGGCTGGGCGGACGTCGCCGTGCCGAGCGTCGCGATCGGGCTCGCCGTGACGGCCGCGGTGCGCATTGCAGGCACGATCGTCGAGATCCTGCAGCACCGGCGGGCCGACCGCGCGGGGTTCGGGGTCGCTCCGCTGAAGTTCGCCGACGCCGAGCGGCCGGTCAAGTGCGCCGTCGGCTTGCGCGGCGTCGCGATGTTTCTGCTGCTTTTCCCCGCGGCGATGATCGCCGAGAGCGACTCGCTGCGGCAGAGCGCCCCGCGGCTGCTGATGCTCGGAGTCAACGGCCTGATCGTCCTGTCGGGTCTCGTGAACCTCGCCGGTCCGCTGCTGCTGCGGGGCGAAACGCGATGGCTGCGCGATTATCTTGCCCGACGCGACGCCGAGTTCAAGATCACCCCATGACGTCGGCGAAGGCCGCCTTCAGGGCTTCGAGCCCAGCGTCCCCTTGGGCGCTGTCGACGACGACGTTCACGCGCATTTCGCTCGTGTTGATCATCTCGACGTTGATCCCCGCGTCGGCCAGGGCGGCGAACATTCGCACCCCCACCCCGACGTGCGTTCGGATGCCGATGCCGAACACGCTGAGGATGGCGATCGCGGGGTCGCTCTCGACGGGGCCGCAGTCGAGATCTGCGGCCGTCTCTTCGACGACCTTGACCGCTTGCGCGACCGAGTCGCGCGGGACAGTGAAACTGAGATCGGCCAGCCCGTCGCTCCCCGCCCCTTGGACGATCATGTCGACGAGCAGATTCTCCGACGCGACCGCCTCGAAGATTTGGGCGGCGATCCCCGGTTTGTCGGGGATCGCGGTCAGCGTGACCCGCCCTTGCGACTGGTCGAGCGAGACGTTCTCGATTGTCAGGTCTTCCATCCGCTGCAGCCGGGCGACAATGTCGGCGGGGCTCGCCTGCTCGAGTTGGCTCGCCTCCTCGGCATAGGCGCTGCGCTGTGCGGGGGGCTTGTCAAGTTCGAACTCGCGATGGACCGCCCGGAGGGCCTTCTGCCCGTGAGCCTTGTCGACGAGCACCGAGATCTTGATCTGGCTGGTGGTGATCGCTTTGATGTTCACGTCGTCGTCGGCCAGAACGCGAAACATGCGATCGGCCACGCCGGTCTGGGTGGCCATCCCCAGTCCCACGACCGAGACCTTGGACAACCCCTCCTCGACCTGCACATCGACGTCGCCGAACTCCGCGGCGACTTTCTTCACCGCCTTGAGCGCGGCGGGGAAATCTCCCTCGATGACGGTGAACGCGATGTCCGCTTTGCCGTCGGCGCCGACGTCCTGAACGATCATGTCGACCGCAATCTGCGCCTGGCCCAGTTCGCTGAAGATGCGATTCATCGTCCCCGGCTGATCGGGGACGCCCCGCATACTGACGCGGGCCTCGTTCTTGGTCAGGGCGCAGCCGCTGACCGGCCGGTCGGCGCTCTCCGAGTCGGGGCCGATCACGGTGCCGGGATCGTCGTTGAAGCTGCCGCTGTTGCGGACGTGAATCGGCACGTTGAACTTCTTGCCGAACTCGATCGACCGGCTGTGCATGACGCCGGCGCCGAGGCTCGCCAGTTCGAGCATCTCGTTGTGGCTGACCCGATCCATCTTGCGGGCCTCGGCGACCAGCCGGGGATCGGTCGTGAACACGCCGTCGACGTCGGTGTAGATGTGGCACTCGTCGGCGCCCAGCACGGCGGCCAGAGCGACGGCGGTCGTGTCGCTCCCCCCGCGGCCCAGCGTGGTGATGTTCCCTTCGTCGTCGGTCCCCTGGAATCCCGCGGCGATGACCACATGGCCGTCGTCCAAGAGCGACTTCATCCGCTCGGTCGAAATGTTCTGGATGCGGGCCTTGGTGTGGCTGCTGTCGGTCTTGATGCCGATCTGCCCGCCGGTGAGGCTCGTGGCTTTGCCGCCGAGTTCGTGAATCGCCATCGCGACCAGAGCGACGCTCACCTGCTCGCCCGTCGAGAGGAGCATGTCCATTTCACGGGCCGAGGGGGCGCTGCTCACCGCGTTGGCGAGGTCCACCAACACGTCGGTGTTTTTTCCCATGGCGCTCACCACCATCACCACCTGATGGCCCTGGGCCTGAGCGCGAATTGCCTTCCGCGCGGCTTCGGTGATCTTCTCAGGGGTGGCGACGCTGGTGCCGCCGAATTTTTGCACGATTAACGACATGGTGCGAGTTCTAAGTGCCTGCTTGTTCTGAACCGCCAAGGACGCAAGGGCGCCAAGGAGCGGCGAAAGGGTTGACTATGGGTGAGCGCAATACGCTCAATTCCGTGGCGCTATTGTTCGACGTTGAAGTTCAACAAGTGCCCAGGCTGGAGTTTCGTGGCGCGGAGGCAGTTGAGCGCCTGGGCTCGATTCGTTCTCCCGGCTCAGCCACTCGGCTCCCCCATGGCGCACTTGGCGTCCTTGGCGGTTCAACCTTCAGCTTTCCCCACGAACCGCCCCATCGTCCGCCAGCCTTCGTCGAACGCGAGCTTCGATTTCGCCGCGTTCGCGTCGCCGTAGCTGGTGAACTCGTCGGGGGCGATTCCCGTACCGGCCATTGCCACGGGGACATACCCGTGGGTGTGGGTCTTCGTGGCCAGGAACGTGGGATGATCGGGGCTGATCATCATCCGCCAATCGCCCTGCTTCGCCAAGGCCTCGGCCAGCGGGGCGACGACATGGCGGTCGATTTCCTCGATCGCCTTGACCTTTTCCGCGGCGTTCCCCTCGTGAGAAGCCTCGTCGGGGGCTTCGACGTGGACGCACACCAAGTCGTGCGTTTGGATCGCATCGATCGCGTAACGCCCTTTGGCGGCGTAGTCGGTGTCGAGATATCCCGTGGCGCCCGGGACCTCGATCCGCGGCCAGCCGACCAAGGCGGCCAGCCCCCGCAGCAGGTCGACCGCCGTGATCATGCATCCCTGCGGGCCGTAGGCCTCGGCGAAGGGCGCCAGCCGCGGGGCCTTGCCGATTCCCCACAGCCAGACGTTCGTGGCCGGCAGCTTGCCCGCGGCAAGCCGCCGCGTGTTGACCGGGTGATCGCGGAAAACCTCGACGCTCTTGATCATGAGGTCGTGAAGCACGTCGGCCCCTGGGCCGCGGGGGAAGTCGTTCTTGATCGACTTGTCCGTGAGGTCGTGCGGCGGGGTCGCTCGCATGTCCATCGTGAAGGGAGCCTTGTGCTTCGCCCCGCGCCAAATGAGCAAATTGCGATAGCTCACCCCGGGGACGAACTCGAGCCCGTCGCCGACGAGCGCCTCGTTCGCTGCGGCGAGCAATTCCGTCCCTTCCTCGGTGCTGATGTGATCGGCGGTGAAGTCGCGCATCACCTGGTCTTCGACCGTGACCAGATTGCAGCGAATCGCCCAATCGTCGGGCCCCAACTCGATCCCCTGAGCCGCCGCCTCGATAGGCGCCCGGCCGGTGAAGTTCGTGAGCGGGTCGTAGCCGAGCAGGCTCATGTTCCCCACTTCGGACCCCGCCGGCAGTGCGCGCGGCGTGTGACAGGCACGGGCGATCACTCCCTGGGCGACGATCGCATCCATCGCCGGGGTGCTGGCCGCCTCCAAGGGGGTGAGCCCCAGGAGCGACTCCTGCGGCTCGTCAGCGGCCCCGTCGGGGATGATGATGACGTATTTCATAGACGGTTGTTGGCGTTCAAGGAGTTTGCGACAATGCTCAGTCTCGCACCCACATCCGCACCGTGCTGCCGTGGCATGCGGGCAGCTTGTCGATGGCGGCGGTGGCACGGGCGGCGGCGCCTTCGGTCGTTTCGTGGGTCATCACCACCAACGGCACGGGCTGGCCCTTGGCGAGCGGTTCCTTCTGCAAGACCGAGGCGATCGATACGTTCTCGTTCCCCAGCGCCGCGGTCACCTGGGCGAGCACCCCGGGGTGGTCGTCGACCATCGCCCGCAGATAAAATCGGGCCTCGCTCTCGGAATGGTCGGCCGGGGTGACCAAGGCCTCGCGCTGCGACCAGAGCTCCAGCGTGCGGAACGTGATCGCGGTGCGGCCGACCGCCGTGTCGATCAGGTCGGCGGCCACAGCCGAGGCGGTGGGCATCTGCCCCGCTCCTTGACCGTGAAAGAACAGCGGCCCGACGCAGTCTCCTTCGACTCGAATCGCGTTGAACGGCCCGCTCACCTCGCCCAGCGGGCTGCCGGCGCGGACCAAGGCGGGCGAGACCTCGAGGTCAAGCTTCTCGCCCACCAGATCGGCGACAGCCAGCAGCTTGATGCGGTAGCCCATCTCCATCGCGTAGCGGATGTCGAGCGGGTCGACCGTGTCGATCCCCGTGCGGGGGATCTCCTTCCAATGGACCCGGGCGCCGTACGCCAGATGGGCGAGGATCGCCAGCTTCTGGGCCGCGTCGCTGCCGTCGACGTCCATCGTCGGATCGGCCTCGGCGTAGCCAAGCCGCTGAGCGTCGGCCACCGCGGCCGCGTAGTCGCCGCCGCCCGGCTCGTGCATCTTCGACAGGATATAGTTGCTGGTGCCGTTGAGGATGCCGTGAAGCGAGGTGATTTGGTTGGCGGAGAGGCACTGGCTGATGTTGGCGATGATGGGGATCCCCCCCGCCACCGCCGCTTCAAAGGCGATCGATCGGCCCAGTTCGCGGGCGCGGTCGAACAACTCGGCCCCGTGCTCGGCAAGCAGGGCCTTGTTCGCGGTGACGACGTCTTTGCCGTTTTCCAGCAGCCGCAGCATGACGGTCCGCGCCGGTTCGAGCCCCCCCATGAGTTGGGCCACGAGCGTGATCTCGGGGTTGCAGACGACGTCGTCGAGCTTGTCGGTGAGCACTCCCGCGGGAAGGTCGCAGTCACGCGCCTTCTTCAGATCGCGGACGACCGCCTTTTCGAGCCAGAGGGTCCGCCCCGCGTGCCGGGCCGTGCGGTCGCCATGGTCGAGCAGAATGCGGGCGACCCCGCTGCCGACGGTTCCCAGGCCGATGATGCCGACTTTGGTTTTTTGCATGGCGGACTCGACCCGTACGGAACAAGCGATGTGAAAGGCGACGTTTTGCGGCACGCGAACCCCAAGCAAGCGGGGGTTGTCAGCCCCCCAGCGGCAGAGGACCACGTTGCGATGCATTGCGCCAGGGCCGCACCGGAGTTTGACTCCTCCCGGCCGCATCGCCCCTGCTATCCGCTCGGCGACGGGCCGTGCGTAAGCCTGCTATCGTACTCGCCGAATTCGAGCAACGTCAAACGGCGCCGTGGTTTGCGCCGCGACGGGGGGGCAGTAGAATCGGCGGACTTTCCGGGCGGGCGAAGGCGCCGGGGGCGGGGACGCCCCGGCTCGCTCGAATTGTCGCTGCTCGCCTGACCTCCGATCTCTCCCCCTTGGCCTCTCAACTCTGACCTCTCCGCGATGCCTCGCTATAACCCTGCGACGATCGAGCCCAAGTGGCAAGCCTTTTGGGAGCAGCACGCCACTTTCGCGGCGCCGCGGCTGCCGTTGGGGCCCAAGCTCTACGTGCTCGACATGTTCCCCTACCCCAGCGGCGACGGCCTGCACGTGGGGCACCCCGAGGGGTACACCGCCACCGATATCGTCTGCCGGGCGGCCCGCATGCAGGGCAGGAGCGTCGTCCACCCGATGGGATTCGATGCCTTCGGGTTGCCGGCCGAGGAACATGCGATCAAGACGGGCGAGCACCCCCGCGTGCAGACCGAGCGGAACATCGCCACGTTCCGTCGGCAACTGAAGATGCTCGGCTTCAGCTACGACTGGGGACGCGAGCTGGCCACGACCGACTTCGACTACGTCCGCTGGACGCAGTGGATCTTCCTGCAGATCTACGACACCTGGTTCGACGTTGAGACGCAGCGCGGCCGGCCGATCAGCGAATTGCCGATTCCCCCTGAGGTGAAGAAGCAGGGCGAGGGCGCAGTGCGCGCGTACCAGGATGAACGCCGCTTGGCGTACCAGAGCCACGCCCCCGTGAATTGGTGCCCGGCGCTGGGCACCGTGCTGGCGAACGAGGAGGTGATCGACGGCAAGAGCGAGCGCGGCGACCACCCAGTGGTTCGCATGCCGTTGCGGCAGTGGATGCTGCGGATTACGGCGTATGCCGATCGGTTGGAACGCGACCTGGAAGGGCTCGACTGGCACGACGGAATCAAGGCGCTGCAAAGGAACTGGATCGGACGCAGCACGGGCGCGGAGGTGGATTTCCAAATAGCCCCCGGTGATTCACCGGGGGCTCAATCGGCGAAGCGCGCATTTCCCGAGAAACCTGCCGACGACGTGCTCCGCATCTACACGACGCGCCCCGACACGCTGTTCGGCGCCACGTACATGGTGATCGCGCCGGAGCATCCGCTCGTCGACCGCCTCACGACCCCCGAGCATCGCGACGCGGTGAAGGCCTTTTGCCACGCTGCGTCGACCAAGAGCGATCTCGACCGCACCGAGCTCGCCAAGGAGAAAACCGGCGTCTTCACCGGCAGCTATGCGATCAATCCCGTCAACGGCGAGCCGATCCCCGTATGGGTCGCCGACTACGTGCTCATCAGCTACGGCACGGGCGCCATCATGGCCGTCCCGGCGCACGACGAGCGCGACTTCGAGTTCGCTAAGCAGTACGACATTCCCGTGCGCGCCGTCGTCCAGCCGCGGGACCCTGTCCCGCCGGCAGAAGCGGCCAAGATCCTCGCCGGCGAGCAAGTCTACGCCGAGCCCGGCGTCGCCATCAATTCGGGCAAGTTCAACGGCTTGACGACCGACGAGTTCAAAAAGCAGATCACCGCTTGGCTCGCCGAGCGGGGGCTCGGGCGCGAGGCGGTCAACTACAAGCTTCGCGACTGGCTGTTCAGTCGGCAGCGGTTTTGGGGCGAGCCGTTCCCGATCCTCCACGAGCTTGACGCCGACGGCCAGCCGACCGGCCGCGTGCGTACGGTTCCCGAGGATCAACTGCCGGTCGACCTGCCGCACCTCGACGACTACAAGCCTCACGGCCGGCCCGAACCCCCGCTCGACAAGGCGCCGGCGGAGTGGCTCTACCCGGTCGTCGACGGTGTGCGCTACAAGCGCGAGACGAATACGATGCCCCAGTGGGCCGGTTCGTGCTGGTATTACTTGCGGTTCCTCGATCCGCGTAACGCCGACGCGGCGATCGACCCCGAGGTCGAGAAGGCGTGGATGCCGATCGACCTCTATGTCGGCGGGGCTGAGCATGCGGTGCTCCACCTGCTGTACTCGCGGTTCTGGCACAAGGTGCTCTACGACCGGGGGGTGGTCAGCACGCCCGAGCCGTTCCAGAAGCTCGTCAACCAGGGGATGATTCTCGGCGAGAACAACGAGAAGATGTCCAAGAGCCGGGGGAACGTCATCAACCCCGACGAAGTGGTGCGCGAGTACGGCGCCGACGCCCTGCGGCTGTACGAGATGTTCATGGGTCCGCTCGAGGCGACCAAGCCCTGGAGCATGGAGGGGGTCAACGGCGTCTACAACTTCCTGGGTCGAGTGTGGCGATTGATCGTCGACGACCGGGCCGACGAGATCGCCTTGCATCCTGCGATGACGACTGCGGACCCCGACGAGGAGGAGTTGCGGGTGGTTCACCGCACGGTGAAGGCGGTGACCGACGACCTGACGAAGCTGCAGTTCAACACGGCGATCGCCCGGATGATGGAGTTCACCAACCATTTCACCAAAGCCGAGCGGCGTCCCAAGGCGTGTATGGAAACGCTCGTGCTGCTGCTTTCGCCGTTTGCGCCCCACCTGGGCGAGGAATTGTGGTCGATCCTGGGGCACGTCGACTCGCTCGCCTACGAGCCCTGGCCCCAGTACGACGAGGCCCTGCTCGCCGAGGCGACGATCGAGGTCCCGGTGCAGATCAACGGCAAGGTGCGCAGCAAGGTCCATGTCCCGGCCGACGCCTCACAGGCCGCAGTCCTGGACGCCGCCAAGGCCGACGCCAAGATCGCCGAGCAGCTTGCAGGCAAACAGATCGTCAAAGAGGTGTACGTCCCGGGACGTCTGGTCAACTTCGTGGTCAAGTGACTTTCCGAGACGTTTCCGCGAGCGCCCGTGGCTTCGCGACTCCTTCCTGGCAACTCTGTGACCTCTGCAATCTCTGTGGTAAAACGGTGACCGACGCCCGCGGTCGGGCGCTTTTCTTTCTGGAACAGGCAGCTTAAGGGTTCGGTGCTATGCGTAACGCTGTCGCGGTCGTGCTCGGTGGCGGACAGGGATCCCGGTTGAGGCCGCTTACCAACTATCGGTCGAAGCCCGCCGTGCCCCTGGCCGGCAAATACCGGCTGATTGACATCCCCATTTCGAACTGCCTCAACAGCGGGCTCAACCGCATCTACGTGCTGACGCAGTTCTTGTCGGTGAGCCTCCACCGGCACATCCGCGGCACGTACCGGTTCGACAACTTCAGCGGCGGATTCGTCGAGATTCTTGCCGCCCAGCAGACCATGGCCGAGGGGACCGACTGGTATCAGGGGACCGCCGACGCCGTGCGGAAGAACCTGCGTTACATGACCCAGGCGGGGATCGATTACGTGGTGATCCTCTCCGGGGATCAACTCTACCGCATGGACTTTGCGGCGATGCTGAGAACGCACATCGACTCGGGGGCCGACGCCACGATCGCCGCCAAGCCGTTCCACAGCAGCGAGGCCGACGCCCTGGGCGTGATGCGGATCGACGACTCGGGCCGGGTGATCGGCTTCGTCGAGAAACCGAAGACCGAGGAACAGCTCGCCAGCGTTCGCATGGATCCCGCCTGGTTCGACGCCCGCGGCGTGGTCAGCGGCGGGCGCGACTGTCTGGCGAGCATGGGAATCTACATCTTCTCCAGCCGCGTGCTCAGCGAACTGCTGGAAGGAGACAACCACCAGGATTTCGGCAAGGAAGTGTTCCCCCACGCCATCGATCGCCGCAAGGTGCAGGTCCACCTGTTCGACGGCTACTGGGAGGACATCGGAACGATCCGGTCGTTTTTCGACGCAAACCTGCAGCTCGCCCAGCCGAATGCGCCGTTCGACCTCACCGACGCGGTGGCGCCAATCTACACCCGGCCGCGGTTTTTGCCCCCGTCGCGGTTCGACGGGGCGAAGATCTCGGGAAGCCTCATCGCCGACGGGTGCGTCATCGAGCCGGGGGCGGTCATCGAGAACAGCGTCGTCGGCGTCCGCTGCCGGATCGGCCGAGGGGTGACGATCCGCAACAGCGTCCTGATGGGCGCCGACTTCTACGAGTCGCCGCGCGGACTGGCCGCGTCGGAAGGGGCGGGACTTCCGCCGATCGGGATCGGCGCGGGGGCGACGATCGAGGGGGCGATCGTCGACAAGAACTGTCGCATCGGCCCCGGGGCCCAAGTCGTCAACAACGACGGGATCGGCGAGGGAAAGGCGGGCGATTTCTGCATGGTGAGCGAGGGGATTTTGGTCGTCGAGAAAGACGCCGCTCTCCCCGCCAACTGGCGAGGCTAGCCGATTTGGGGCTCGGGCGCGGCTCGGTCAGTCGACGTGTCCAACCCAGCCAGTCCGCGCAACCCCACCCGCGACTCCCGCGCCGGCCCGCCCGGAGCCGACCGGTCGATGGTCGCCGAGCGGACTCCCGGGCATAATGAGGGGGTCCCCCCGCGGCGATCGCGCGACCTTGCCGCCGCCGGGGACGAACTGATCTCACCACGAATTCGCGGCTCGGTCCGATCGCTTGCCAGCGTCGATCGACGCACAGTTTCCTGCAGGAGCTACCTAGCCATGCGGCAGTTCTCGTTTACGAGTTTCATGACTTGCGGCGTTGCCGCCCTCGTTCTCGGAGCGACGGCTTCAGCCTACGCCGCCGAAACGGCGTACCTCGACGAACCGACTCCTCCGCCCCCGCCCAAGGCGATGGGCAAGCTGAAGATCCCTGAGAAGTACGAGGACGGAAAGGTCCGCGTCGAGCGCGAAGTGATCCGCATGTCGGACGACACGGTCGTCAATGACGGACTGTTCACCGAGTACTACCACGACGGCCAGAAGTTTGCTGAGGGGACCTTTAAGCAGGGGATCCACAACGGCACGTGGACCTTCTGGCATCCCAACGGCCAGATTTGCAAGGTCGTGACGTTCGTCGACGGGCTGCCCGACGGCGAATGGGACGTGTTCGACGAGAAGGGCAATCTCGCCGCCCACAAAGGGTACGCCAAGGGGCTCCGCGCCGGCACATGGACCACGTACTACGACGACGGCAAGACCCCGAAGATCGTTCAGTCCTGGAAGGACAACAAACTCACCGGCGAGCGGAGGACCTTCCACCCCAACGGGAAGGTGAATCAAGAGTCGCACTTCGTCGATGGCCTGCTCGACGGAATGGTCGTCGAGCACGACCCCTCCGGCCGCAAGACCGCCGAGGCGAACTTCAAGGCCGGCAAACGCGAAGGGAAGTTCACCCAGTGGGCGCCCGACGGCACGGCGACCGTTGTGAACTACCGCGACGACAAGCCCGTCATGGAGTGATCCGCCACTGGCGCCAATAGGAACCGCCTGCCGAAATCGCTGGTGACCAGAGCCGGCGAATTGTTGGGCTGCGATCATCGACGTTGTTCCGAGGTTGGCGAGAGCTCTGTCGGCAATTTTGGCGGCTGCCTGTTGCACAGCCCGGAACTCGGCTGCGACATTGCCGGTCCCCTGCCGACCCCGGGCCGACGGGGGGCATTTCTGATACAATCCCCCCGAACCGGGACGATCCGGCCGCGCCCGCGCGGGCCTACGCCGGGCCGAGCGCCGGTGAAGGCGACCCGGCGGCGTCCCGTCTCGCGGGTTGCCGCGGATCGGGCTTCCGCCGACTTCGCGCATTTCTCCTGTGAGCGTCACGACCATGGACGATTCGTCTCCGCCCCCCAAGAAACCCTCTGGCGCTCAACGAATCAATCTCGGCCCCCTCGTGCTGCTGTTGGTTCTGGGGTTCGCCGTGGCGATGGCGATAAGCGGCTCGTGGAGCGAGGTCAAGAGCCTTGCTTACACCGAGTTGCTCGACGCGATCGAGGCGGGGAACGTCGCCTCGGTGACGTTCGTCGGCGGGGACCACGTCAAAGGGGAGTTCAAACCTCCCGTCGAAGCGGCTGCGGGGGCGGCCCCGACGGCTGGCGAGGAGACGCCCTCGACGTCCGACGCACCCGCGTCAGCAGCCAAACCGGCCGCGGCGGAGAACAAACCGGCGCCGGGGCAGGTGTTCGTCTGCACGTTGCCGCCTCAAACCGGCGAGGCGTTTCTGCAAGCCCTGCGCGACGCCGGGGTGCAAGTCGCCGCTGAGGAGCCGGCCAATTACGGCGACATCCTGGCGCTGGCGACCTTCGCCCTGCTGGTGGCGATGATCATCGCCGCGTGGTCGATGATGCGTCGTACTCGCGAGCAGATGATGGGAGGCGGCATGCTGTCCGGCGTCACCAAGAGCCCGGCCCGCCGGTATGACGAACAGGCCCAGCGCGTCACGTTCGACGACGTCGCGGGACTGGGAGGAGTGAAAAGCGATCTCAAGGAATTGGTCGACTTTCTCAAGTCGCCCGAGAAGTTCCAGCGCCTTGGCGCCCAGCCCCCGAAAGGGGTGCTGCTGATGGGCCCCCCCGGCACCGGCAAGACGTTGCTGGCCCGCGCCGTCGCCGGCGAGGCAGGCGTGCCGTTCTTTTCGATCAGCGGGTCGGAGTTCATCCAACTTTTCGTGGGGGTCGGCGCCGGCCGGGTCCGCGACATGTTCAAGACCGCCAAGGAGAACGCCCCCTCGATCCTGTTCATCGACGAGATTGACGCGGTCGGCCGGCAGCGCGGAGCCGGGCTCGGCGGCGGTCACGACGAGCGCGAGCAGACGCTCAACCAGATCCTCAGCGAGATGGACGGCTTCACCCCCGCAAGCACCGTGATTGTCGTTGCCGCCACCAACCGGCCCGATGTCCTTGATCCCGCCCTGCTGCGTCCCGGGCGGTTCGATCGACACATCACCGTCGACCGTCCCACGGTCGCGGGGCGCAAGGCCTTGTTCGAGCTTCACGCCCGCAAGGTGCCGATTGACGAATCGGTCGACTTCGATCGCTTGGCTCGCGCCACCGTCGGACTCACCGGGGCCGACATCCGCAACATCGTCAACGAAGCGGCCCTTTGGGCCACGCGGCGGAACAAGGAGCACGTCGGCTCCGAGGATTTCGAGTACGCCCGCGACAAGGTCATCATGGGGGGCCGACGCGAAGAGGTTCTCAACGAGAAGGAAAAACTGGTCACCGCCTACCACGAGGCGGGGCACGCGGTGCTCGCCTGGCTGCTGCCGGGCAGCGACTTGGTGCACAAGGTGACGATCGTTCCGCGCGGGCGGGCCCTGGGAGTCACGCAACTGGTTCCCGAAGAGGACCGCCACAACATCTCGCAGCAGTCGCTCGAAGCCCGGATCGTGATGGGCCTGGGAGGCCGCACCGCCGAGAAGTTGCAGTTCGACGAATACAGCGCCGGCGCCGAGAGCGATCTGAAGATGGTCACGCAAATCGCCCGCCGTATGGTGACTCGCTGGGGGATGAGCGAACGCGTCGGGCCGATCGCCTACGCCAACAGCGAGGAGCATCCGTTCCTCGGTCGCGAAATCGTGCAGGAAGAACGGCAGTTCAGCGAACACACGGCCCGCATGATCGACGAGGAGGTCGCCCGGATCATCAACGACTGCGCCGAACGGGCCGTCGCCATGCTCGGCGAGCATCGCGACAAACTCGATAAACTGTCGCTAGCGCTGTTGGAAGACGAGGAGCTCGACGTCGACGAAATCGCCGCACTGATCGGCCCTTCGGTGAACGCCCCCCGAGCCGTCGTCGCCGATGCCGCGACTTAATCCCACCTTAATCACGCGATTCTCAACCCCTTGCCCCAGCTATGCCCGACGGACACCACGGACTCTCGCACGGCGTCTACTTCACGCTCAAAGATCGCAGCCCCGCGGCGTGCGCGGCGCTGGTGTCCGCGTGCAACAAGCACCTCCCCGAGCACGAGGGGCTCGTTCACATGAGCGTCGGAATCCGGGGCGAGCAGTATCAGCGGCCGGTCAACGACCAGGATTTCGACGTGGCGCTCACGCTCGTCTTTGCGACCGAGGCGGACCACGAGCGGTATCAAGTCTCGGCCCGGCACAAACAGTTCATCGCCGAGAACGCCCCGACGTGGGCCAAAGTCCGCGTCTTCGACGCCCTCATCGGCTAGCCCGCGAATAACGCCCGCGACGACGAGCGGGGGAGGCGCCCCCCTGACCGGGCCATCCCTCCCGCCCCCGAGCCACAGCGCCGGTTCGGCCCGCTTTTTCACGGGGCCGAAGCCCCGTGCGCCGGGGGCCGGAACGCCTCGGTCCGAGCGTGCCGCGACGCCCGGGTACGCTATACTTGGAGGAACCCGCGCCGCCGGCGCGATCCGGTCCCTTACCGCCTCCGCTTGCGTCTCAGCGATGCCCCCTGCGCCCGTGTTCAGCTCCGACCACTTCATCAACCGCGAGCTCAGTTGGCTCGACTTCAACGCCCGCGTGCTGGAAGAGGCCCAGGACGCCACCAACCCGTTGTTCGAGCGGCTCAAGTTCCTGTCGATCTTCAGTTCGAACCTCGACGAGTTCTTCATGGTTCGAGTGGCGGGCTTGCGCGAGCAGGCCTTCGGCGGCGCCGCTCCTCAAGACACGGCTGCCGACGGGCTCGACTCGCTGACCCAGTTGCAGCGCATCTCCGAACGCGTCCGCGCCCTGGTGCAGCAACAGTACGCGTGCTGGAACGACGCCGTCCGCCCCGCGCTCGCCGAGCAGGGGATCCGCATCCTCCGCGAGGACGAACTCGACAAGCCGCAGCGCAAGGAGGTCGCCGCGTTCTTCCGCCAGCGGGCGTTCCCCGTGCTGACCCCCATGGCGATCGATCCCAGCCACCCCAGCCCGCGGTTCCACAATCGGGGGCTCTACCTCGGCGCGCTGTTGCACCGTATCAGCGGTCTCGGCCCGCGGACCCTGTTCGCGGTCGTGCAGATCCCGCAGGTCCTCCCGCGGCTTGTCCCGGTCGGCGAGGGGAGCGACTACGCCTTCGTGATGCTCGAGGACGTCATCGCGTCGAAGCTCCCCGAGTTGTTCGGCGGGTACGAGATCGCCCGCAGCGCGTCGTTCCGCATGACGCGCGACATGGACTACGAACTGTTGGATCAAGAGGGAGACGACTTGCTGCGGGCCATCGAAGGCCGCTTGCGCGCTCGCCAACGGGCCGAGGCCGTGCGGCTGGAAGTCTCGCGCGAGATGGGACGCGACTTCCTCGCGATGCTCATCGACGAAGAGGGGATCCGCGAGAACCTCGACGTCGCGGGGGGGCTCTACACCGAAGTCTACCGCATCGACGGCATGATCGACATGACGGGCCTCGGCGAGCTGACCCGGCTGGCCGGCAAGGACGCGCTCTGCGACCCGCCGTTCGTCCCCCGGCGCCCTCCGGGGCTGCGCAGCGGGGTCGACATCTTCTCGCAGATCGCCGATCACGACGTGCTGCTCCACCACCCGTTCGACTCCTTCGACCCGGTCGTCGAATTCGTCCGCACCGCGGCCGAGGATCCGCACGTCCTGGCGATCAAGCAAACCCTGTATCGCACCAGCGGCGACAGCCCCATCGTCAAAGCCCTCAGCTTGGCCGCCGAGAACGGCAAGCACGTCACGGCCCTGGTCGAGCTCAAGGCCCGCTTCGACGAGGCGAACAACATCAGCTGGTCTCGGCAGATGGAACGCTCGGGGGTCCACGTCGTCTACGGCTTCATGGATCTTAAGACCCACTGCAAGCTTGCCCTGGTCGTCCGGCAGGAAGGGGGCAAGGTCCGCCGCTACGTCCACCTGGGGACCGGCAACTACAACCCGACCACCGCCCGACTGTACACCGACCTGGGACTGTTCACCGCCGACCGGCAGATCGCCGACGACTCGACGGCGTTGTTCAACTTCCTCACCGGGTACTCGCAAGGGCACGAGTGGAAGAAACTGGTCGTGGCGCCCACGGACCTTCACCGCCGTACGATCGAGCTCATTGACGAACAAGCCGAGCGCTCCGCCGCGGGGAAGCCGGCTCGGATCTTCGCCAAGCTCAACTCGCTGGTCGACTCGCCGACGATCGAGGCCCTGTACCGCGCCAGCCAAGCGGGGGTTCCGATCGATCTGGTGATCCGCGGCATTTGCTGCCTGCGGCCCGGCATGCCGGGATTGTCCGAGACGATCCAGGTCCGCAGCATCGTCGACCGGTTCCTCGAACACAGCCGCATCATGGTGTTCGGCGAGGGCGCCAAGGCGCAGGTCTATCTGGGAAGCGCCGACTGGATGCCGCGGAACTTCACGCGCCGGGTCGAGGTGATGTTCCCGGTCGAGGCGCCCGCCCTGCGCGAGCGGGTCATTGAGGAAATCATCCCCGCGTACCTGCAGGACAACGCTCGGGCCCGGGTCCTGATGCCCGACGCCAGCTACGTCCGCGCCGCCGCGTGGCACGGCGAACCGGACCGCCGCGCCCAATGCGACTTGCTCGCGTTGGCCGCCTCGAGCGCGCTGCCCAAGGTGGGCGAACCGGCGATCGTCAAATCGAGCGAAAAATCCCCCGACCCGTCCTCGGGCAAGGGGAAGGCCGCGGGATAAGGCGTCTGAGTTAAGGGGCGATCGCTGGCGTACGCAGATGAGCTAGTCGCTGGGAGATCGGGCGCTATCGTAGTCGCTTCAATCGCTTCTTCGCCCGCTCTTTGATCCGCGTCGTCAGCCGCTTCGTCTTGCGAGCGACGTCTTCGCCCGCTTCGTCGGCCAGGACCAGGTCGTGCAGGCAGGCGACGTAGTTTACCTGGAGATGATCGGTGAAGTGGTCGATGCGCCGCTCCTTGAGCCCGTGCCAGAACCCGCGCAGCCGGTCCTTGGTCCGCTGCCAACCCGACAGCCGCCGCAGCTTGCCGTGGGCGTTGAAGTACATCTCCTTGCCGGCGTGACGATAACCAAACCACGGCGGCGGGACGCGGGTGACGACGTCGTTGTTGTTGACCCAGCGGAAGTGGGGAAGCCGCACGTGATTCACGTACGCCCGATCCCCCACGCGGGGACTGCCGAAGGTATGGACCCCGGCGGGTTCCGACTCGATGAACGAGATCTTGCACCGTCCCGCGCAGATCGCCGCCATGGCGCCCCCCAGCGAGTGGCCGGTGAACCACAGCGTCTTGGCGTTTGTCTCGAGCGATTCCTCGAGCTGGGGCCACAGGTGGTCCACCTCTTCCTTGAACCCCCGGTGGACGCGCCCTACGGTCTCGGCCACCGCCCACAGGGCGTTGCAGTCGGCCTTGATGTCGTTCCAGTCGTGGGGCTCGGTCCCGCGGCAGACAACGATCGCGTCGTGCTCGTTCGAGAGCATATACGCCTGCGCCCCGTCTTCGTCGAAGAACTGCAACTCGGTCAGTCCGATTTGTTCGGCCAACCGACGGGCAATCGGCTCGATGTAGTAGGCGACGTCGGCCAACTCGGCCAGCAGCAGCGCTTGCCGCCAGAAGCTCAACTCGCTGACGGGACCGGCGAGGGGCGTGCTGCGCCACTCGTGGGGGAGGCGGTCAGCGACGGCCTCGGTCGGCCGCTCCGGGGGGCGGATTTGGCGGGCCAGAACTCCCATCGACGCATGGCTCCTGCGCGCGAGTCAGGTGAAGGCGACGCGGCGGCTTACGGATTCTACAGAAAGTCGTTCACCGCCGCGAAGTGCAGGGGAAGTTTTCTTGACGACGGCGACGCTTGCCGCAGGCAACGCTGGCAAGTTGGAGGGATTGCAGCAGCGATTCGCAACCGCCCGTCAGGCCGCTTGCGGCTTGGGAGAGGAGTTCCGCTTCGCACGCCGCCACAGTTCTGCGAGGGCTTCAGGGAGCGAACGGGCCTCGCACCGGCGATACGGGCTGTCGGCCGGAAGATCGCGCATCAGCCGACGATGAGCCTCGGGCAGGGCATGGTACGGCATCGACGGAAACACGTGGTGCAAGGCGTGGAATCGCAGCCCGATCGGCGCCCACAAGCCCCCCGTGATCGGGTGATAGGGGTAGTTCACCGAATCGAGCAATTGGTCGACGAAGTTCATTTGCGAGCCGTCGTTCGTCCAGCGATGGGCGCCCAGGGTCCGCAGGGCGTTGATCCCCACGATGAAGACGCCGGTCAGATACGCCTGCACGACGAACCAGGGGGAGAGCCGCTCGTCGAACAGAATCCCCCCTGCGTAAACCATCCGCACGACGATGAACCAGATCACCGCCATGCACCCCAGTTCCTGCAGACGGATAATCCGCAAGGTGCGCTTCGTGGGAAGCGGCCGCAGGTACTTGGGGTCCATGACCATCGACGAGGCGTGCTGATGCACCCAGTCGCGAATTCGCGGACTGATCCAAGTGAGCGGCGTCAGCAACCCCCACCGTACGATCGCCAAAATGGGAATCACCAGCACCTGCGACAGGTAATACAGCAATTGCCCGACGGGCAGATTGGCCAGCGGGATGTATTCGCCGTCGTGCTCCGTGCCGTACATCTTCCGACGATGGTGATCGATGTGCGTGTAGTACACAAACGTCGGGATCAAAAACGGAATCCCCACCAGCAGGTTCCACACGAAGCGGAACGCCGTGAACTGGTTCGCCGGGATGTGGACCAACTCGTGAATGAACAAACTGCAGCGGTAGATGAGCAGCGCCGACACGACGAACAGCGCGATCGTCGCCGGCCAGTGCCAGCCGGTCGAGGCGGCGAGGGCCTCAGCCTTCCAGAACCGATTGTCGACCAACCGCTCGGGATGCAACACCAGCGCGAAGGCGGTCATGCCGACGGCGTAGCTTGCCAACAGGTCGGTCCAGTAGATCCACGGATTGGGGCGAAAGAAGTCGCCGACGATCCGCCTTGCCTCGGCCAGCGAGAACCGGGGGGACGATTCGTCGAGATGGTCGGAATCGAAGTCGAGGGCGGGAGCTGCAGACACGGCCGTTCGCTCAGCGAGAATTCAAACCCAGGCGACGGGCGGCAACCGCCGCCGCCTGGGGGGAGAAGCGGGAAGTTCGGCGGCTTGTGACGATCCCCTAGAGTTTATCTTCGGCGGAGACGGCCGACCAGCCAGTTGAGTTCCTGGGGCTTCGCTGCGGCAGGGCGACTGGGGTGCGTCCTGCTCCGCGCTTGTTGCCCATTTCCAGGCCGATTAGACTGACGGACGACTTGGAGCCGCTCCTGCCCGCGGCGTCCGCCGACCCTGCCCGTCCCCGCACCTCGCCCGCACGCCTCCAAGATTGCCGTTCGTCATGCGCGAGGTCGTCATCACCGGCATGGGCATTGTTTCGTCGTTGGGAATCGGGCTGGAAGCCGTCCTCAAGGCGCTGGAAACCGGCCGCAGCGGCGTGCGAACCGTTCCCGAGTTGGCCGCCGCCAACCACCCGATTCCCATCGCGGGGGACGTCGTCGATTTCGACGCCAAGGCCTACGTCAAGCCGCGCAAGGCCCTCAAGGTCATGTCGCGGGAGACTCAGCTCGCCTTCGCGGCTGCGGAATTGGCTTGGGACGCGGCTCGGCTCGAGGGCTGCGGCGTCGATCCCGAGCGGCTCGGCGTGACCGTCGGCTCGAACATGTTCTGCCCCGAAGTCGTCGAACTGGACGCCGCGTTCCATGCCTGCAAGAGCGGCGACGGCGCGTTCAATCTCGACCGCTGGGGCGATCGCGGGCTGGCTGAGATGTTTCCGCTGTGGCTGCTGAAATACCTGCCCAATATGGCCCCCTGCCATGTGGGGATCGCCCACGACGCCCGCGGTCCCAGCAACTCCGTCGTCGCCGGCGACACCTCGGGGTTGCTGGCGGTGATCGAAGCGGCCGACGTCGTTGCTCGCGACCACGCCGACGTCATGCTCACCGGAGGCGCCAGTTCGATGCTGGGCATGATGGACGTCATGTGGCATGCCGGCGCCCGACTGTCTCGCAGCGTCGCCGAACCGGAGCGAGCCAGCCGGCCGTTCGACGCCAAGCGGGACGGAATCGTCGGCGGCGAAGGAGCGGCCATCCTCGTCCTGGAAGCCCGCGAGCATGCCGTCGCCCGCGGCGCGTCAATCCTGGGGGCCGTCCGCGGCTACGGCCGCCGGCACGAAGATGCCGCGGCGTCGCATCGGCCGACGGGACGATCAATCCGCGGCGCGATCGCCGCTGCGCTGGCTACGGCCGACGCTACCGCCGCCGACGTGGGATGCGTCTCGGCGTTTGGCGCCAGCACCGAGAACGACGATCGGATCGAGGCCCAAGCGATCGCCGCCACGCTGGGGGACGTCCCCGTGACGGCTCTGAAGAGTCGCCTGGGCCACGCCGGGGCGGGATGCGGCGCGATTGAATTGGTCGCCGCGTTGGCCTCGATCCGCTGCGGCACGGTTCCGGCGACGCTTAACTACGAAACCCCTGACCCCGCGTGCCCGGCGAACGTCGCGGCGCAGGCTCGCCCGCCCCGCAGCCCGCTGATCATGGCTCTCGGCCATCGCATCACCGGCCAAGCCGTCGCGCTGACGGTCGAAGCACAGTGATGTTGGATGCGTGATTGTTGCTCTTGAACGGGTCGTCCTTACGTCGACAATCGAACGTCACGCATCAAACATGCTCACCGTCTCATCGCCCGATCGATGTCGCGCTGCATGTCCTTCTGCTTGAGCGACTCGCGCTTGTCGTAGGTCTTCTTTCCCTTGCACAATCCGAGAAGCAGCTTCGCGCGGCCGTTTTTAAAGTACATCTTCAGCGGCACGAGCGTGATGTTCTTCTCGTACGCTTTGCCTGCGAACTTGTTGATCTCGCGGCGATGCAGCAAGAGTTTGCGACGGCGGCGCGGCTCGTGGTTAAGCCAGTTGCTGTTCTTGTACTCGGCGATGTCGCAGCCCACCAGCCACACCTCGCCCTTGTCCATCCGCCCGTAGGCTTCGTCGAGCGAGACCTGCCCGGCGCGCAGACTCTTCACCTCGCTGCCGACCAATTGGATGCCGCACTCCAGGGTGTCGAGCACCTCGAAAGAGTGACGGGCCTTGCGGTTCTGCGCGATCAGGCGTTCGTTCTTGTCGTCGTCTTTCGACGCTGACTTCTTGTCGGACTTTTTGGCCAATGCAAGAGAGCGGATCAAAAGGAGCCGGCCGGAGTTCAGCGCAACACAGCGAGCCGGAGCGTCCTCGCCCCGGCGCACTGAATCCGCTCCCCGAGCATACCCTCGCCGGCGCGCACAAAAAAGCCGCGATCGGGTGTGCGCGAATGGGAGGCGTGGGGTGGTCGCGCAACCCCCGATCGCAGCCGGCGGCGTCAGGGAGCCCTGGTCAAATTGTCGGCCGCGGCAGGGCGGCCAGGGTCGTCACTCCGCGGGGGCGGGCAAGGGGCCCGAAAATCCGCCGGACAGCAGGCTGCCAAGCACCGTGACGCTCTTCTTCGGCTCGCCCGCGCCCGGATCGGGCGAGGCGAAATGCTCATGCAAATCGACGTGTAATTGCACGCAATCAAGGTACCGGTCGCGGACCTCCTCGTGCTCCAGCAGCAGCGATTCCAGCTGAGCAATCTGGGCGTCTTCGACTTTTTCTTCGTCGATCACCGACCAAATGAGCTGTTCCGCGGCGTCGAGCAACTCCTCGCGCGGTTGGGGCTTGTCGCCCGGGGGGGTAGGGCGGGACATTGAATCACTCCAATTCGTAATGCGGACAAGGAGACGCACGCCCGGCGGCTTTGGAGGCCGCTGCGCTGATCGCTCAACTTGTCGCCAAGGCAGGATGGGGTGGCGCCACGGACGCGGCGCCGGCGGGAACGACACGTGTCACGGGCGCCGAATCAGCCGCCGCCATCACTGTCATCGGCCAAAAGCTTGAGCAAATCGGATGCCCATCTAGTGTTTTGACGAAGCCGGGACAAGGTCGGTTCGCCCGACGCCCGCCAAAACCGGCCTCATTGCGCGATTGCGCACCCCCGCCAACCGGCCGAGATCGGCCCCGTGCGTGCCAATATCCCAGGCGCCCCTGCCGACTCGGCAGGCGAATCTCCGGCCCGACGCTAGCTACAGGGGCACGATTTCTGCCTGCAATGCGGGCAGATCGATAATCGCCAGACTGGGGGGATTCGCCCGATAGAGGGCCCCGGGGTTCACCGCGAGCGTTGAGCCGTGCCAATCCACTGCCGCGACGTGCGTGTGGCCATAGAGGACCAGATCGAACCCGCCTCCCGCCAGGGCCGCCCGGAACCGCCGCGCGTCGTCGCCGTGGAGGATCGCTATCCGTCGGCCGACAAGTTCCAGTTCGCCGAATTCCCCGTAGCAGGTTTGGCCGGCCCCGACGATTGCCGCGGCCAGGGCTCGACGATCGTAGTCGCAGTTGCCGTAGACGAACCCCGTGGGCCAAGAGGAAAACAGTTCAACGACGTCCGCGGTCCCCACGTCGCCGCAATGGAGGACCCGCTCGACTTGAAACGATTCCAGCGCGCGCACGGCCCGCTCCGTCTTGTCGACGTGTCCGTGCGAGTCGCTGACGATTCCCAAACGCATTCCGAATTCCCTAGACATCGACCTACGGTACGGACCAAGCCCCGTCATTGTACCCGAAGGGGCGACTGAGAATCTCCGCAGTAAACTCGTCGAGCCGGGAGGCGCACTCTTCGATGGTCCTGCCCGCGGCGAACGCCGTCAGCAGCGGATCGCCGCGACGGATCAACTCCCCGGCGCGAGGGATGTCGGCCAGCAGACGCCGCGGATCGTGCAGCGCCGCGTCGAGCGCGAACTCGGCAAACGACGGCAACACGCGCACCTCGGCCGGGGCGTATAGGATCGCCTTGCCGTGAACGGGTTCGGGCATGGCGTCGTCCGACGCATCGGCATGACCAGAGCCGCCCTCGGGGTCCTCGACTTCGGCGCCGCAGGCGGCAAGATGCGCAGCGATTGCCGACCGCCCCCGGGCTCGCTCCAGCACCTCGACCGACGCGGTGTAGCGGGGATTCACCTCCAGCAGGTGAAAATCGTCCTCCGCGACGATTAAGTCGGCGCCGACAATTCCGCGGAGGCCGAAATCCTCCCGGAGCATCTGCCCGAGCTGATTCAACCCGCACAGGATCTTCTTACTCCCCGGCAGCGGCCCGATTGATCCGGCGTAGCGCCAGGGGCGCTCCGGATCGCCGCCGAGGAGTTGTCGCGTGACGCCCCAAAGCTCGGCGGACTCGTTGCCAAGCGTAAAGATCGCCGCAGCGGGAGTGCCTGCCACGAAGCGTTGCGCGACGGCCCGCTCGCGCTCGGCCCGCTGGACAGCGGCCTCGCCGTCGAGTCGCCATACGCCCGAGCCGCTTGAGCCCTGGTAGGACTTGGCCAGCCACGCGCCATCGCGGGGAACGCTTGCAGTCTCGACCCTGGTTTCTGGGAAAGGGATCTCCCGGCGTCCGCAGACCGCTTGCAACCGCAACGGGTCGCGACACGCTCGCAGGGACTGCCCGGCATTCCCCCATAGCGGTTTGAGCGCGGCCATTTGGTCCACCAGCGCCGGTTGATTCTCCAAAGCGCCCGTGTAGAGCCAACCGTCGCACTCGATCTCGGCCAACCAATCGACGAGCCCCGCGGGATAGTCGGCGATGCGGCTCGCCGGGCAAACGGCGGCGAGATCGGCATCGGCGAACAGATCCGCGGAGACCGCCGAAAACCCGGCCCGCAGCGCCGATTGAGCTGCCGCCCGCACGCTCGCGCCGACAAGGGCGACTTTCGGCGCGGGCATGGTTTCCCTTTGGCGACGCGGCAAGGTGGATCGAAATCAGCGGCGACCTAGCCCGCAAGTCTGACGCCGGTCACTCCGACTGGTTTTCGCGGCTCGTCCGTCCGCGAAACTCGTCGGCGGGGTACTTTTGGGCGTTTTTAGCCATCTTTGCCCGGATCGTTTCCGACACGTCAATTCCCAGTTCATTCGCCAGCGCCAGTCCGTACCCCAGAACGTCAGCCAACTCTTCAGCCGCGGCGGTCAGCTTCTCGGCGTCGTCGGGGAGCTGCCGAGACGTCTCGACGTCGATCCATTGGAAGTGCTCCATCAACTCGGCCGCCTCGATTGCCAGGGCCATCGAGAGATTCTTGGGAGCGTGGAACTGTCGCCAGTCGCGTTCGTCGACGAACTGGCGAACGACGTCCCGCAACTCGGCAACTGTGGTCGTGGCGTCGCTCATGGCGATTCTGTCTGTAGAGAGTGCTGCGGCGACGGTTCCTGCCGGGACTACCCCGTCTCGCCGGCCGCCGCCTTGTCGCAAAGCCGGACGCATGATATCCCCTGCGGCGGCGTCTCGGCCAGTCGCCCGGAGCGATCCCGGCTCGCGGAGCTCGCTGCGTGCCGTTTTTCTCCTCCAAGAGTATACTGAGGGCGATCCGGGGACCGCGGAGTTCTGCCTCGGCTTCTCGTCCCGATACGTCCTTGCACACAGGGCATGCTCATGAACCGCGTCGCAATCTGGGCCTGCGGGCTGGTCCTCCTCGGGGCGACTTCGGCCCCCGCGGCGGTCTTGTTCGAGCGGTCGCTCGCTGTTGACCGCAGCAACAACGTGTTCGCTTCAACGCGGTTCACGCTCTCGCTCGACGTCACGCCGTCGTTCTTGGCGCCCACGAGCGCGGGGGCGATGTTGTTCGACGTGTCGATCACCCCCGCCGACGTCGGCTCGGCGTTCGCCTTGACCGGCGGCGCGGGGGGTGAGTTCGACGCCGCGATCGGGCGGCTCACCGACGGAATCGACGAGATTTTGCGAGTCGTCTTCGCAGAGGAGTCGACCGGCCGGGCCGAAAAGCGCGGCTTCGCCGAAAGCGGATTCTTCGCCGGGATGAACGGCTGGCCCGATTTCGGCGGCATGACGATCGAGGAATTGCGATTGCGGATCGATCGGTTCTCGCTCGTCCCCGGGACGATCCCGCTGGCGCCCGGAGCCCCGCCGCAGGTAGACTTGGGGTTCACTTTGCAGGTCGTCGGACAAGTCGTTCCCGAACCGACCAGTGCGATGCTGGCCGCAGCCGCCGCCTTGGCGCTGGCACGTTGCCGACAGCGGCTGCTGCGTTAATTCGACTGCTCACGGGGTCGTACTCTAACTCGTTCTTGGCCACCCACACTGCAACGGGCGATCGCGCATATGGCATGGTTGTTTGAACGCATGATTGAGTTGGGGGCGTGGGTCGCCTTCATCCTGGGAATCGTTTTTCTCGCTGACGCCGGGTACCTGCTCGCCCAATGGGCCATGAGCCTGGGGAGCGACGCCCCCAGTACGGAACTGCTTGGCCAAGCCGGCTATGCCGCGGCGTGCTTCGTCGCGTCGACGTTGGCGCTGGGGGGACTGGCCTGCATCGATCACTACGTGTTCGATTTGCCCGAAGAGACTGCGGCCAAGTAACCGCGAAACCGCCTCGCATTTGCCGCCGTGCGGCTCAATATCGTTCCCGAGACGGTCCTTCGACAAGGGCGCGAATCTCGCGTCGTCGCCGCAGCCGGCGCCGCTGATGGGTCAGCGTCAAATAGGCGCCCCGGGCGTGCCGCTCGCGGGTCCAGGCGCGGCGCATCCGGCGGTTCGCCTGCGAGAAATCAACCGCCACGGGAACGTCTTCGGCCAGACGCCGCGCAACCTCCAGTGATCGAGTTGCCGCCGCTTCGAGCAGGTTCAGGCAGAGCCGGGCAAGGTTCATCGTCGGCGGATCTCGCGTTCCAAGTCGCTGGGGACGACGCGACCCGCTGTCGGCCGTCGTCGAGAATCATACGCCTATACCGCCGGGAGGCCATCTCTTGCCGTTCGCCGACAATCGCTTTGACGGCCTCGCCGCCGGTCCCCGCCGTGGCGGCCAGTTGGTAGACTGGTGACAAGTCGACGTTGCGATGCACTTCGCGACCGCGCGACGAAGTCGTCCCGACCCCTGCTGCATGAATTTTCCGTTTCAGGATCGTACCCCTCGATGACGCCAGTTTCTCCCGCCACGACGCGTCTGGGGTGGATCGGCGCCGGCGTCATGGGCGCCAGCATGTGCGGGCGTTTGCTCGAGGCCGGGTTCGCCGTAACGGTGTTTACGCGCACCCGGGCCAAGGCTGAGCCGCTTTTGGCCGCGGGCGGCCGTTGGGCCGATTCCCCGGCCGCCGTTGCCGCGGCGAGCGACGTCGTGTTTTCGATCGTCGGCTACCCTCGTGACGTGCGAGAAATCCATCTGGGAACGGGCGGCGTCCTGACGACGCTTCGGCCCGGGGGAGTGCTGGTCGATATGACCACCAGCCAGCCGGCCCTGGCCGAAGAGATCGCCGCGGAGGCCGCGGCCCGGGGGACGACGGCGATCGACGCCCCCGTCTCGGGCGGCGACGTGGGGGCCCGCAACGGCGCCCTGTCGATCATGATCGGCGGCGACGCCGCGGTCGTCGAAGCCCTGGCCCCCTGCTGGAACGCGATGGGCAAGACCTGGATCCGCCAGGGGGGCCCCGGCGCCGGGCAGCATGCCAAGCTGGTCAATCAGACGCTCGTCGGCGGCAACATGGTCGGCGTTTGCGAGGCGCTGCTTTACGCCTACCGCGCCGGACTCGATCTAGAGACGGTTCTCCGTTCCGTCGCCCCCGGGGCTGCGGGGAGTTGGTCGCTGTCGAATCTCGGGCCCCGGATGATCGCCGGCGACTTCGCCCCGGGGTTCTACGTCGAGCACTTCCTCAAGGACATGGGGCTGGCGCTTGAGGAAGCCCGGCGGATGAACCTCGCCCTGCCGGGGCTCGCGCTGTGCGAGCAATTGTACCGAGCCGTCGCAGCCCAAGGCCACGCTCGCAGCGGCACGCACGCCCTCATGCTGGCTTTGGCGAACTTGTCGGGGATCGACTGGCAGAGCCGCGACCGGGCCCGCTCAATAGGGCCCCGCTGAATCGGGGCGGGTCTCGCTTGACCTGAGGGAATCCTCAGCCGGCTTGATGCAGACGGCGCCTCGCCTGCAAGCGAGCGGTTAAGTGCAGTGCAAAAAAATCGGGGCCGGGCTCCCGTAGGAACCCGGCCCCGTCGTCAGGTTTCATTCAACGAGTCGTCATGGACGCTCAGTTGCAGCCGCAAGCGGCGGGGGCCGCTTCGCCGCAACCGCAGCTGCTCGCCGGAGCGGCGCAACCGCAGTCGCTGCTCGCCGCACAGCCGCAGCCGCCGGTCGAGACAGTTTCCTGGACTTCCTGGGCGACCATCTTGCAGACCTTCACCTCGACCTGCTTTTCGACCTGGACCGGCACGCACACGGTGTAGGTCTCGGTCTTTTCTTCCGGCACGCACTCATAGGTGGTGACGTCGTAGGTGCGAGTCTTCTCCTCGGGCACCATCACGCAGACCTGGACTTCCTTCGTGGCCTGCTCAGTGACGTAGCTCGTGACCTGGTACTCTTGAGTCCGGGTCTCGGTACGGCACTTCTGCACGCACACGGTGCGGGTCTTCTGCTCGGGAACCATCTTGCACACCTTGACGGTGGTCGAGACGGTCTCGGGCACGCACTTGGTCACGCAGACGGTGCGAGTCTTCTGGACCGGGACCATCGTGCAGACCTTGACCTCGCGCTGGCGGGTCTCGGTCCGGCACTTGTTGACCGTCACGGTGCAGGTCTTCTGGACCGGGACCATCGTGCAGACCTTGACCTCGCGCTGGCGAGTCTCGGTCCGGCACTTGTTGACCGTGACCATGCAGGTCTTGGTCTCTTGACGGCACTTGGTCACGCAGTAGGTGTACGGCACCTCTTCGGTGACGCACTGATAGGTCGTGCAGGGGACTTCCTTGGTTTCGCAGCCGGGGACCCACACCCGCTTGCAGCAGGTCGTGGGGCAGCCGCACGAGTCGGTCCCGGCGACCTGTTGGGTTTCCCAATGACCGGTGTTGACCGTCACGGTCTTCATCGTCGTCACGGGGACCTTCTTCGTTACGGTCCGCGAGGCGGTCACCTGCTCGGTGTAGGGGACGTTGACCGTGTAGGACTTCTCGACCTGCTCGGTGTACGGCACGCTGACGGTGTAGTCGACCGTCTTGGTGCTGTAGCTCGGCTCCATGACCGTGTAGGACTTCTCGACCTGCTCGGTGTACGGCACGCTGACGGTGTAATCGACCGTCTTGGTGCTGTAGCTCGGTTCCATGACCGTGTAGGCCTGCTCGACCTGCTCGACGACCTGCTTCATCACCGTGCTGGTGACGACCTTGTCCTCATAGCTGGGGACCATGACCGTGTAGGCCTGCTCGACCTGCTCGGTGTAGGGGACTTGCACCGTGTACTCGCGAGTCTTCGTCTCGACGACCGGCTTGCACACGTTGTAGGTCACCGTCTTGGTCTGCTGCGAGGGGACCATGACCGTGTAGGTCTCGGTCTTGGTCTCGGTCTTCGGAACCCGGTTGTAGACGGTGTAGGTCCGAGTCTTCTCTTGCTTCTGGTACTCCGTGGACGTCACGGTCCGCATCTCGGTGACGTAGGTCGGCACCATGACGGTCTTGGTGACCACGGTCGTGCCGCAACCGCAATCGGCCGCCGCCGCCGAACCGCAGGCCGCCGCCGCTGCGCCGCAGGCGCCGCAACCGCTGGCCGCCGCACACGCGCACGACTCGCACGCGCTGGCCGCTTCACAACCGCTGTCGCAGCTCGATTCGCAGCCGCAACTCGACTCGCAAGCCGGAGCACAACACGACTCCGTCTTGCACTTCTTACGGAACAAGCCGGCGTCGGCCTGCTCCGTAACGCCCGCCGTCAGCACGCCGAGTGCTGCCGTCAGGCACAGGAAACGTTGATACATCACGCGCCCTCCATCAAAAGCTGGGGAAACAAAAAAAGAGAATCAAAACGAACTCTAGCGATTCCGACGCATCGATAAGATGCGCTGGATGGGCATTTCACGAATTCTAGTTTAGTTCTGCCGGGTCACAAGCAGATTCAGACCCGCGCGGAGGGGGATTCCGCAGCCAATACCCGCTTTCTTGCGGGTTGTTCCGGCCTTTCGCCGTGGCGAGCCGAAACGACAGAACGGCCGCCGCGGCGACCCGCCCCTTCTGCCATGAGGATACCCGCAAATACGCCGAATAAAAGAGGCTGGCGAGGGGGAATTTGCGGATTGAGGGCAATATTCCAGCGCCTGTCCAAATTCGGTACGTGGCGCGCCTCGACCGATTCGCGGCTGCGTGGTCAGAGCGGAGAAGCCGTACTCGCCGGGCGCCCCTCTGCGCTCGTGGATCAACTCTCGCGAGACCACAGCCCGAATGCGTCGCCGGGCGCGAGATTTCGAAGACTTACTCCTGCAGCCTTCGCATTGCCGCCTGATCGACGATCTCCACCAGTTCAATCTCGAAAATCAGCGTCGCGTGGGGCGGAATGCCGTCGCGACCCTCCTCGCCGTAGGCCAGACTCGCCGGCACGAACAACCGCCAATGGTCGCCGACTTTCATCTTTTGCAGCGCCTCGGTCCAGCCCGGAATGACCCGCTGGACGGGAAACACCGCTGGTTCGCGACCCTGGGTCGAATCGAATACCGTTCCGTCGATCAGTTGCCCCGTATAGTGGGCTCGCACCGCATCGCCGGGGCCGGGCGTGGGGCCGTCGCCCGCTTTGAGCACGGCGTACTGCAGTCCGCTACGGGTAATTTGAACTCCAGGCTGCGATTGATTCTTTTGCAGGAACTCAAGATTACGACGCCTTAAGATTTCCAGCCGACGGGCGTTGAGCTCCTGCATCGCCGCCCCCAGGGTCTCCGGCGCGTACTTCGGTTGGGCGCCGGCCAGCGCATCGCGGATGCCGGCGATCACGGCCTCGACATCAAGTTCAATCCCGTCGCCGCGGAAGCTGGCCCCCAGATCGTAGCCGATTGCGTAACTGTGATGAGTCGGCGTCGGGGCCGCAGCCCCTGCGCCGGGCCGCGCGGCCGCCCCTGCGGGGAGGCTTTCCTGGGCGGCGACCGAAGCGGTCGAGACGGCGACGACGACCAGCGAGAGTAAGACGCTTTCGCGCACGGCGATTCTCCTGTCAGGGTATCTCGGACGCTCCTCGCGATACCGGCTTGCGGAATAATCGCTTGAGCGTTGGACATGCGTCGCGACATGGCGCGACGGGTCCTTTCATGACTGATCTTGATTGAGGACAACATACCCGATGCCGCAGGCGGCCGTCAGGATACAGCCCCATTGAATGAGCCGCGAGCCGCGTGCTTGCAGGGTCTCGCGGGCCGAGCCGAGTTCGGCATGCAAGCGTTCGTACCGCTGCCGAGCGGCCTCGACCTGGCGACGAACCGCTTCGAAGTCGGGGCGCGACGCGTCGACGGTCGCCTGTTGGGCTTGGTGCATCGCGACGGTTGCCTCGGCGTAGTCCCGCGCCTGCTCGTCGGACCAGACCCACGAGTTGGGCGCCAGCATGTTCCAGGCGAGTCCCCCCGCCGCAACGAGGACGCCCGCCGCCGCCCCGACGGCGCACAAGCGGGCAACGACGAGTCGACCAGAACGAGGCGCGGAGGGCATGCGTGGGAGAGCTCAGGGCTTGCTGCGGGCGGCTACGGCGCCGTGAGCCCGTCGCTCGCCGCGCCGTCGTCGATGGCGATCAGATAGGCCATCGTCGACTCGTCGACGCCGTCGGTCAATGCGAAAACGCCCCCGTCGAGCCGCACGAACAGCGCCAAACCTGGGTGATTCGACCGCGGCGCCGCCGAGATGTAGTACATCGCCTCGGGGACGCAAGGAAGTCGATCAAGCTGCTCGCCCACGAGATCGGGACACTCGTACAGTACGTCGGCCGTCTTCGCGTTAGGCGTTTGCGTAAAGCCGAAGCTGATCGGATCGATGATGAACGGGTTGATCGCGTCGCGCTTGTCTTTCATCGCGGTACTGTACCACAACGGGTGGACGTCCATGGCCAAGAGCGAAGTCGCCGCCCAGGGGAGGGCCCATGCGCCGCGTTGATCGAGCGGGTGCTCGCGGGTCCGGACTTCCGAGGCCAGGATCGTCCGCGAAGCCCCGTCGGTCACGCGCCGCAAGTCCTGCCCGTAGTGGGCGAGCGCCCCATGAGCGATGACGTCGTCGACGTGGAACGGGCTGGTGTAGCCGGCGTAATTCGACTTGGCGAACTGCGTGCGCCGCCCGGCGCCTGTCGGCGAAAAGTCGTACATACGCCCTCGAGACTCGTCCGCGGGACAGAGCAAAACCGCCGGCTGGGCCTGCTGCGGCGCCGAGTCGCTCTCCGAGACGTGCATCGTCAGGTCGAACTGGTCGAACAACGGTTGCTGCTCTAGATACGGCAGCAATCGCACAAGCCAACTGTGATTCGTCCCCGAGCGCAGGTTGACGCGAAAATGGTTCGAGCTAAACGCGATGGCGCTCGCGGCAGGTTCGAAATCGCCTGCGGCGGGGAGCTGGCGTCGCTGCTGTTCGTAGTTGACGACTGCCAAGCCGATTTGCTTGAGATTGCTCATGCACTGGGCTCGGCGAGCCGCCTCGCGGGCCGAACCGAGCGCGGGAAGCAACAGCGAAGCCAAGGCCCCGATGATTGCGATTGCGACCAAGAGCTCGACGAGGCTGAACGCCCGACGCAGACGCCGCTGGTCGAGCTTTGTGCGGCGCGATCTCATCCGGCTGCCCAACGCGTGAATCATAGTTCTTGAGCGAATGTCGCAGCAGCCGTCGGTCAGCACGTCTTGCACGGGCGCCTGCGGAGTCGTTGCCGCGCGGTCCAAGCACCGGCCGTCGCGGCGATTGCCGCCAGCGACGCCGCGGCCGGCTCGGGCACGACCCTCGCCAGAGCCGCGACTTGCAGCGGCGGGGGACTGACGACCGTGCCGTAGTTGTCTCGCAAGAATTGAAGATCGTCGTGATCGACGTCGCCGTCGCCATCGGCGTCGCCGTCGGAAGCCAGTGCTCCCTGCAGCTTGCCGAATCCGCGCTGCCAGAGCATAAAGTCCAACGCGTCGACGACGCCGTTGCCGTCGAAGTCGGCCGAGGGGACGTCGAACAGCGTCGACATCCGCCATGCAATGCCGAAGTCCCATCCCGCGGCGCCGGCCACCTCGATGGTGTAGGTCCCCGAGCCGATGTTGTTCGCGGCGTTGCCGTCGATGTTGCTGAAGAACAGATGCTCGACGTTGTCGACCGCGCTGACGCTCTCGGCGACCAGGGTGTCGAGGAATCCGTTGGTCGAGTCGTACAGCCGCAAATCCAGGTTCTGCAGCGAGTGGGTCGGAGAGAAGATCGACGGAGACGGATTCGAGTCGGTAACCTTGACGTGCCAGTTGAGCACGATCGACAGTTCCTGGGCCGTCGTCCCCTGCGGCACCTCGAGCGTGTAATACACCGACCCGGCCGAGGGCTGGCTCTTGAGATCCTGATAGTCCCAGCCGTTGTTGCTAGCGGGCGCTGCGGGTTCGCTCTGGCTGCCGACGTTGCGCCCCGCGGCGGCGATGAGGTAGTTGTTCCAGACGTCAAGCTCGCCGGCGCCGTAGACGTCGTGCAGCGGTCTGGTCACTTGCACCGCCCCGCTAGGCAGGACGGTCGATGCGTCGTACTGCCAATTGAACGACGCCTTCTTCTCCGCTCCGGCGAGCATGATCGCCTTGACGACCTCGGCGTTGCGACCGAGCGTCGATGCGAGCGTTTCGTGCAAGATTGTCGCCGCCGAGCTGACCATTGCGGTGGATGCGCTGGCGGCGGGCAATGGTTGTGCCCCGAGCGTGGGCGCAACGAGATCCGGCTTGCTTCGGCCCGGACCGTAAGCGTTTGAACCTGGCGACAACGTCAATCCGGCGCTATGAATTCCGTCGTTGCGTCCCACGACGATCGCGTTGTAACTGTGCGCCCAGAGATAGGGGATGGGGTTGACGTTGTTTGCCAGACCGACGACCGCAGTCATCCCCTCGTCGCTGTTGGCGGCGTCGATCAGATAGTCGAACCGCCGCAACGCTGAAACGTTGTTGGGGTCTTCGAGCGTGAAACTCCCGCCAGGAGCAAGCCCGGCGACCCAACTCAGATTCTGCACACGGTAGTTCTGAGCTACGGGATTCTGATTCCCAGAGTAGCGGATGACGTCTGACAGGTAGTTATTCGCCTCGTACACGTCGACCGTGTTGACTCCGGCGGCGAGCCCCGAGACGTTTCCGACGAGATTGGCGGCGACGGTCGTCGTTGAATGTCCGGAATAGACAGGAACCATTTGCCCTTCGACGATGACGAACGCGCCGGAACTGTCGCGGAGGTACGCCGGGCCCAATCCGTTCACATCGTTAAAGACCGTCGTCTGACCGAACGGATCGCCGGTCGTAAATTCCGCATTGTTCGGATTCGGCATGAACGGATGCCACTGATAATTGAGCGACTCGCCCGAATTGACCGAGAAGGCTGTTATCGCCGCCGCTTCGACGATCGACACGGAGACGCCCGCCCCTGTCGGAACGTCGCTCCCCAGCTTCGTTGCCAACAGGTCATACCGCACTTCGGTCTGCCAAGCCAGAAAGCCGGCCGCCTGGGAACTGGTGCACGCCCAGCACCCTGCCATACATGCCGCGAGCGCGAGCAATCGGCACAAGCGAGGAAAGGCAGGCGTGGCCGCGTTCAGTGGCATGGGATGGAATACCGGGGTCACGGCGCGGCCGGAGCGCACAGGGGGCGAGACGAGGCATTTCGGGAAGCGCGTACAACGCGACATCGCAGCAGCAACGAGAGTCGCGGCGTGCATTGCCCCCGCTCGGCACCCGCTAGCCCTATTGTTCTCTGGAAATGATGAATGATCAAGGATTTGGGCCGAGCGGCGGCCCCTTGAGGGATCCTGATCGGCTGTGCGGCGGGCGGTTCTCCGCATTCCCGGTCCAGGCGGCGCAATCCTCGCGGTGCGACCGGCCTCGTCGGTACAACCGTCCGGTGGCTCCTCCTCGACGGGGGGAGTTCGCAAACGGTTTCCCCCCGTTGGAGCAGGCCGGAGCATGCCCCCTCGATCCTCAAGCCTGTCTCACCAATGCCGCCGAGTGTGGCCGCCGAAGGCTACGCCCCGGCGCCTTGCGTCTGTCGCCTCGCCCGGCGCCCTGCTAAACTGGCCCGTTTGATTGCCGCAGATCATCCTGCTTACCTGAATCGCCCGGCGTCGCCGGGCGCCGACCTTGACCTGTCCGCCCCCCAGCCGCACCCGCATCCGCGGAACTTCCCGACCGAGACTGGCCATGAGCTCCTACCGTCTGACTCACCTCAAACAGCTTGAGGCCGAGAGCATCCACATTATCCGCGAAGTGGCCGCCGAGTTTGACAATCCGGTCATGCTGTACTCGATCGGCAAGGACAGTTCGGTCATGGTGCGGCTCGCCGAAAAGGCGTTCTACCCCGGCAAGCCGCCGTTTCCTCTGATGCACGTCGACACGACGTGGAAGTTCCGCGAGATGATCTCGTTCCGCGAGAACCTGATCCGCAAAGAGCTCGGTTGGGATCTGTTGGTCCACATCAACGAGGACGGGGTGAAGCAAGGGGTCGGCCCCTACACGCACGGCAGCGCGGTGCACACCGACATCATGAAGACCCAGTCGCTCAAGCAAGCCCTGACCAAATACAAGTTCGACGCCGCGTTCGGCGGCGCCCGCCGCGACGAGGAGAAGTCGCGAGCCAAGGAGCGGGTCTACAGCTTTCGCGACAAGCACCACCGCTGGGATCCCAAGAACCAGCGGCCCGAATTGTGGAACCTGTACAACGGCAAGGTTCACAAGGGGGAAAGCATTCGCGTGTTCCCGCTGTCGAACTGGACTGAATTGGACGTCTGGCAGTACATCCATTTGGAAAAGATTCCGATCGTGCCTCTCTACTTCGCAGCCGAGCGGCCGGTGGTCGACGTTGACGGGGCGTTGATCATGGTCGACGACGACCGGATGCCGAAGGAGCAGGCGGACCAAGCGGTGATGAAACGCGTCCGCTTCCGCACCCTCGGCTGCTACCCGCTGACGGGGGCGGTCGAGTCCAACGCGACGACTCTCCCCGAAATCATCCAAGAAATGCTGCTCACCAAGACGAGCGAACGGCAAGGCCGGGTGATCGACTACGACCAAAGCGGGTCGATGGAGGAGAAGAAAAAGGAAGGGTATTTCTAGCAATCTTGAATAGACTGAACTGAATCCCGAAGGTCACATAGCCTCAACACCCTTGTCGCCTAATGAACGTTCACTGCCGTCAAGTCGGGCTATTCTGCGCTAGCGCCGTCTTTGCGATCCTTGCGCTCCTTCATGGCCGAATAGTTGCTTCAGGACCGCTGTCATTGCCTACCGCTTCGGGCATCGCGCCCGGCGACGTCCTCATTGTTGATTTCTTCAACGACTGGCTTAAGTTCGAGCCGTCAACGGGCCAGCTCTTTTCACTGCCTTGGACGGATCGTCCTTTTTCAATTCTCGGCGGGAAGTTCACATTCGACCTGGACGGAACGGTTATACGCCCCTCCAACGGATCGCTCATCCGTATCCATCCCGTCACGGGCAACGCGTCGCCAATTGGTCTGCCGACAATCCCCGGCGCGGCCGATATCGCGGTTACTCCCGAGGGCGACTACGTCATCGCGCGACCGGCTACGACTGCAAGCATCGAAAACGGCGAGTGGCTCAATGGCATTGACGGGGGACTGTACTATTACCGGCGCGCAACTGGCGAACTCACGGCGTTTCCCAAGCCGGACCAATTCTCGCCGAACAACGTCGCGGTCGGCGTGAATGGCGAAATCTACGTTAGCGAGTTCTTTCGCGGTCTCGTCCGGATCGATTTCGCATCCGGAATTATTCATGAGATACTCGCAGCTCGACGAGAATTCACCGATCTCGACGTCTTGCCTGACGGCCAAATTGCAACTGCTTTGTTTGCGTCCTCAAGCAGCGTGCAAAGAGTCGATCCCGTTACCGGCAATGTGACTCCGTTAGCGGCGCCGTTTCCCGCGTTTAGATATGTTGCCCCGGACGAAGACGGCGGGCTCTGGCTAACGGAGAGCAGCGGACTCTATTACCTGGACAAGTTCGGAAACGGACCGACGCTAGCAAAGTCAGCGACGTTTTTCTCCCCCTGGGAGATTGCGTTCGTCCCAAGTGGTTGGACGCCGCCTATCCCGGAGCCTCAATCACTTAGTCTGGCTATGGCGGCTTGCTTGTGCAGCGTACGTCGGCGAACCTGCCTAAAACATCTCGACGAAACCCAAAGCCAACCCACGAGAGAGAACTAGCAACCGCTCTGGCGACTGTCGACGTCGCAATTGGGTGAGTTGACTTAGTCGGAGTGCGTGTTCTACTCAGGCCGCATCTTGCGTGTCGACGTCCTCCCAGCTCTCTAACAATCGATTTCAGTCAAACGACATGTCCCACCAGTCCGACTTAATCGCCACCGACATCGACGCTTACTTGAAGCAGCATGAGCACAAGGAGCTCTTGCGCTTTCTTACCTGCGGCAGCGTCGACGACGGGAAGAGTACGCTCATCGGCAAGCTGCTTTACGAGACCAAGATGATCTACGAGGATCAATTGGCCGCGATCCAGCGCGATTCGCTGACCCACGGGACTACGGGGACCGACTTCGATCCGGCCCTGCTCACCGACGGGCTCAAGGCCGAGCGGGAGCAGGGGATCACGATCGACGTCGCCTACCGCTATTTCTCCACGGCCAAGCGGAAGTTCATCATCGCCGACTGCCCGGGGCACGAGCAATACACCCGTAACATGGCCACGGGGGCCAGTACCTGCGATCTGGCGATCATCCTCATCGACGCCCGGCACGGCGTGATGACCCAGACCCGGCGGCACTCGTTCATCGTGTCGCTTCTGGGGATCAAGCACGTCTTAGTCGCGATCAACAAAATGGACCTCATGGACTTCAGCGAGGAGGTCTTCCTTAGGATTCGCGACGACTACCGCGACTTTGCCGCGCAGCTTGACATGGTCGATCAGCACTTCATCCCCATCAGCGCGCTCAAGGGGGACAACCTCATTGACCACAGCCCCAACATGCCGTGGTACGAGGGGTCGACCCTGATGCATCATTTGGAGAACGTCCACATCGCATCGGACCGCAACTTGGTCGATTTCCGGTTTCCGGTGCAGTACGTCAACCGGCCCAACCTGAACTTCCGCGGGTTCTGCGGCACGATCCCTTCGGGCCGCATTCGCAAGGGAGACGAGGTGACGGCCCTCCCCTCGCGCAAGACCAGCCGAGTGAAGTCGATCGTCACGTTCGATGGCGAACTCGACGAGGCGTTCGCGCCGCAATCGGTCACGCTCACCCTGGAGGACGAGATCGACGTCAGCCGCGGCGACATGCTCGTCCGGCCCGACAACGTGCCGCAGAGCTCCGACTTGTTTGATTCGACGATCGTCTGGATGAACGACGAGCCGCTGGTGCCTGGCAAGCAGTACTGGTTCAAGCAGGGGACCAAGCTGGTGGCCGGCGCAATCGACCGGCTGCGGTATCGGATCGACGTCAACACGCTCCACCGGCAGGACGCTCCGGCGTTGGCGCTCAACGAAATCGGCCGTTGCCGAGTGCGGCTCAACCAGCCGATCGCCTTCGACGGATACAAAGCGAACAAGGGGACCGGCTCGTTCATCGTCGTCGACCGCGTGACCAACGTCACCGTCGGCGCCGGGATGATCCTCGACCGAACGACCGCCGACAAGGACGACCATTGGGAGCAGGAGGCGGACGCAAACCTGCACGCCACGAAGAGTAACGTCAGCGCCGAGGAACGCCGGGCCCGGTTCGGCCAAACCCCCTGCACGGTCCTGTTCACGGGGCTGGCCGGGGCGGGGAAAACCTCGCTCGCCTACGCGCTTGAGCGGCGGCTGTTCGACTTGGGACGAGCCGCCGCGGTTCTCGACGGCCAGAACATGCGCCGCGGTATCAGCCGCGACTTGGGTTTCACGGTCGCCGACCGCAGCGAAAACCTCCGCCGATCGAGCGAAGCGGCCAAGCTGCTTAACGAAGCGGGGCTCATCGTGCTGGCCGCGTTCCTGGCTCCTGAAGAAGCGGTCCGTCAAAAGGCGGCCGAGGTCGTCGGCGCCGAGCGGTTCCTGGTGATCCACCTCGACGCACCGGTCGAAGTTTGCCGGGCCCGCGATCAGGAAGGCCACTACGCCAAGGCCGAGGCCGGCGAGATCGCGAACTTCCCCGGCGTGAGCGCCCCGTACGAACCGCCGACGAACCCCGATCTGGTGCTCGACACCGCGACGACGCCGCTGGACAGGTGCCTTGAGGCGGTGATGAAGCTGCTGGGGGAACGCGGCGTACTGAAGGCGTAGCCAAGCTTGCAGCCTGATGGGTTCTTGCCCCCAAGTCGGGGCGAACCTGGAGCCGGACCAACGTGAGCTACGAGCGGAGGAACGGCAGTTCGCGCCGCAGTAAAATAGGTTGGGTCGCCGGTTCGACTGGCGACCCAACGATCACGATCCACTGAGGGTTGACGCGATTTCATATGACATGCCGATTCGCTCACTCCGTTCGCGGCTTGAGCCGCGAACGGGCAACGGATTGTTTACAAAAAGGGTCGGCCGTCTGCGTTAGTCCGCCTGAGTTTGCAGGATTGCAGAGATCGGTCCATAATGAGAGCGTGACTCCCCGCTTTTTCTAAGCGTTTTACGCGTATGAGCACCGCGCCCACGCCCTATTCCGCGCCGCCGCTCGTGTTTCCGGCTGGTTGGACCCTCGCCCAGGTGCAGGATCGGCTGGGGAACGTGCCGGCCGAACGAATTCGCGTCAATCCGCCGCTCGGCACGGCGACGATCGACGACGCGATCCGACTGTGCGAATCCAAGGAGTCGCTCTGCGAATGGGTCGACGGCATCCTGGTGGACAAAGCGATGGGGGTTTGGGAATCGGGGATCGCGGCGGTGTTGATTCAGTTGATTCGCAATTTTCTCGATGAGCAGCCGCTGGGGTTCGTCGCCGGCGAGGCCGGCATGCTGCGGATCCTCCCAGATCGCATGCGTATTCCAGATGTTTCTTTCATTCGTTGGGAGCGCTTTCCCGACCGCAAGTTGCCGCGGGAGGCGGCGTTTCGCATCGCCCCTGATCTGGCCGTGGAAATCCTCTCGCCGGGCAACACGAAGCGCGAGATGGAACTCAAGCTCGCCGAGTATCTTAACGCCGGCGTGCAACTCGTGTGGTACATCGAACCGACGACGCGGACGGCCATCGTTCATCGCCCTGGCGAGCCGGCGCGTTCGATCGACGCCGACGGCATGCTCGACGGCGCGGGCGTTCTGCCGGGCTTTACTGTGCGTTTGGGCGAAATCTTCGCCCGCGCCGAGCGCGGCGCCGGCGGATTAAAAGCGTAGCGGCCAAAAGGTTGAGTGTACGGACGTCGCTAACCCACGTTCGACGCTGCTCCCCCGCCAAAGCTGTCCGGATTTCGGGGGCCACCTCACCGAGCTGGGAAGCGTCAGCTCCTGGAGGAAGGAGAACTCACTCCGGGAGCTGACGCATCCCGGCTCGGGGCGCCCTTCACGAGCGGAGGAACGGCATGTCGCGCCGCAGTTGGCGCACGCGCTCGACGTCGATTTCCGCTTCGAGCACCGATTCCTCCTCGCCGGCCTCCGCGACGATCTCGCCGAGCGGGTCGACGACGACGCTTTGCCCCGGGTAGGCGACGTACGGGTCGCGCCCGCAGCGGTTGCAGCCGATCATGTAGGCTTGGTTTTCGATGGCCCGGGCGACCAAGAGCGCTTTCCAGTGGTTGATGCGCGCCTCGGGCCAATTGGCGACGTTCACCAGGACTTCGGCCCCGGCGAGCGCCGCCTCGCGCTGCACATGAGGGTGGCGAAGGTCGAAGCAGATCGACGGCCCCAACATTGTCCCCGCGAGATCTGCGACCACGACTTCCGTCCCCGGTGCGTAGGACAGCCCCTCTTTCACCAACACGAACGGATGCCGCTTGGCGTAGCGGGCGATCTCGCCGTCGGGACCGGCCGTCAGGCACGTATTGCGGCAGACTGAGCCGTCGCGAACGACGATTCCCGCGGCGACGTAGCACCCCCGCTGGCGGGCCAACTCGACGACGGCCGCCGCCGAGTCGCCGGCTCCGGCGGCCTGGGACCGCATGGTGAAACCGACGTCGGCCATCTCGGGGAGTACAATCAGCGACCCGGGGGATACATGCGCCGTCAGCGCGCGCCACTTCGCATAGTTGGCCTCCTTGTCGAGCCAGACTGTGTCGAGTTGCACGAGGGCGAGATGCATGAGAGCGGCCCAGGGTCGCGGATTGTGGGGCGGAAGTCGTCGGGAGGGGAGCGGGGCGGATCAGCCTGGTGAGTTGGCACAGGCTATAATCTGGGTTGGCGACGGCGCAACATCTGTCTCGGTCAGCAGGTTGCGTCGTCCACAACCCAAGCGACTCGTGCTGACAAAGCACGAGACTACCGCTTCTTCGCCGAGGGCGACACCGGGGGCTGGGCGAACGAGGCGCGTCACCCCCGTTGAATTCCTGGGGCGTCTCCGCGGCGGCGCCCCTCCCGCGGGGGTGGATTCGCAGCAAGCCCCGTTACGCCCCCGGCTCCGATCGCCTAGAATCTGCGCGGGGGTCGCGGCTTCGCCCGGCCCGATCAGCAGGACACGGGCGCCGCACCACGGAGGTTGCTTTCATGAAGGATGTTCTGGCCGTCGTTCTGGCTGGGGGGAAGGGGGCGCGGCTCGAGCCGCTCACCCGTGATCGGGCCAAGCCCGCGGTTCCCTTCGGCGGCATCTATCGCATCATCGACTTCACGCTCTCCAACTGCCTCAACAGCGGCGTCCGGAAGATTCTGGTCCTGACGCAGTACAAGGCGATGAGCCTGGCGCGTCACGTGACCAACGGCTGGCGCCACCTGCTGTGCCGTGAACTGGGCGAGTTTATCGACGTCGTCCCCCCGCAGCAACGGATCGACGAGCAGTGGTATCAGGGAACCGCCGACGCGGTCTACCAGAACATCTACACGCTCGAGCAGGAACGGCCCGAGCACGTCGTCATTTTGGCCGGCGACCATATCTACAAGATGAACTACGGCAAGATGGTCGCTTTCCATACCGAATCGGGAGCCGATCTGACGATCGCCGCGCTGCGGGTCCCGAAGGCCGAGGCGACTGCGTTCGGCGTCATGCAGGTCGACGCCGAAAACCGCATTGTCGGCTTCCAGGAAAAACCGAAGAACCCTCAAACGATCCCCGGCGACGACGAGCACTGTCTGGCGTCGATGGGCATCTACGTGTTCAACGCGCCGTTTCTGTTCGATCAGCTCTGCCAGGACGCAACGTTGCCGGACAGTTCGCATGACTTCGGCAAGAACATCATCCCGTCGATCATCAATACGCACCGGGTGATGGCCTTCCCGTTCAAGGACGAGAACAGCAAGGAGGACGCTTACTGGCGCGACGTCGGGACGCTCGACGCGTACTACGAGGCGAATCTCGAACTGTGCGCCGTTGATCCGCTCTTGAACTTGTACGACTACCACTGGCCGGTGCGGACCGATCAACCGAACCTGCCGCCGCCGAAGTTCGTGTTCGACGAAGACACGGGCCGGCGCGGCGAGGCCCACGACAGCATCGTCGCCGCGGGGACGATCATCAGCGGCGGACGCGTCACGCGCAGCGTGCTGGGCCCCAAGACCCGCGTCGAGGAGCGGGCCGAGGTGACCGAGTCGATCCTGTTTGCCGGGGTGCACGTCGGCAAGGGGGCGATCATCCGCCGGGCGATAATCGACAAGAACGTTTGCATCCCCGACGGAGCCCAGGTCGGCGTCGACCACGCCGCCGACCGCCGCCGCGGCTTTGAAGTCACCGAAAAGGGGGTCGTCGTCATTCCGATGATCGAGGGGGGTGACGCGCTGTTCAAGAAGTGACGCCGCTTTGGCGCCGGGTCGCCAAGGGATTGCATTGGCTATTTCCGCCACGACTTCCGTCCGTGGCGCTCGTGGCGACTATGCGGTTCAAGACCCGAGCAGCGGCGACAAGGTCAAAACATCCGCGTCTGAAACGCCTGCGTGACGTGCCGGGCGTTGAATCCCGCGGCTTGCAGTCGGCCGGCGAAGTCGGCCGGGCCGTGGGTGCACAGAATCTCCCGCGGTTGGACCCGTTCGGCCGTTTGCAGAAGTTCCAAGTAGTCTGCGTGGTCCGACAGCGGCAGCGCGTGCGTCACCTTCCACCGATGTTGCGTGCCGGGGTCGACGGCCCAGCCTGTCAGCGCAATGCTGACGATGTCTTTGATCCCCGGCAGACGATAGGAGCCTGAGTTCTTCGGCAACGTGACGACCGCAGCTCCGGCGAGATGCTCTTTGGCGTACGGTCGCACGTCCCCCAGATCGACGCCGCACGCGCGGTAGATTTCGCTGATCGCGAAGATCTGCGGATGCTGCAGCACGGGAATCCGCTCGGCAGTAAGCAACCGCGTCGCCTCCTGCGACTTTCCCAGCGGATAGGCATGGATGACCGGCGTCGAACCGTCGGCCAACGCGTTACGGACGATCTCAAGCAAGCGTTCGACGACCTCCTCACGGGGCGGCATGACGTATCGCGGTTGGCCGAACGTGCATTCCATGACCAGCAAGTCGGCCCGTGGCAGTTCGGCCTGCTCGGCGGTCGCCGAGGGGCCGAGTTTGTAGTCCCCCGTGTAGAGCGCCGATCCCGCCTCGGATTCGATCAGCAGCATCGCCGATCCCAGGCAGTGCCCGGCGGGGTGAGTGGTGAGCCGGACCTCGCCGAACTCCCTGGGGGTGCGATAGGGCAATTCCACGACCCGTCGCCGCGGCCCCAATCGATGCTGGTAGATCCGCCCCGTCGCAGGGGTTGCGTAGGCAAGTTCGTGCGGGGCGATATGGTCGGCATGGGCGTGCGACACGAACCCCGCCCCCTGCCGTCGCCGTACGTCCAGCGCCAATCGCGGCCGGGTCAGAAACAATCCGTCGTCCCAGTGAATCATGGTCGCTCGCGAGTCGAAAACTGGTGCGGAACATTGCGCGAAGACGCTAACAGATCCGCCAAACAGACGCTTGCTCGATCTGAACGGAACGTCAACCTCTTCCCTTGCGCCTGGCGGCTTGGCGCGAGATGTCTTTGCCGCGGCTCCTGACGGGACCGGCAAGGCGAACATTATGCAGCGTTTCGGGCGCCTTGCCGGGGTCCCTGCCGAGCCGGTATCCTAACACGCCTGGGCAGCGGCCCGAGTGCGGCATTTTTGATGCCGCCGCGTCGCCCGGCCGCCGCGTCCGATCGCGGAGGATCTCTTGACCTTCGTCGACGCTCGGCCGCAGAGCGCTGCGAGATTCTCTCATGCGTCTTTGGAGATTGCGCGAATGTCGATGTTCATTGGAGAAGCTCTTGCCGGCGACGGCAATGAAATCGCTCATATTGACCTGCTGCTGGGGAGCAAGGACGGGCCTGTCGGCATCGCCTTCGCCAACGCCCTGGCCCGGCAAAGCGAAGGGCACACGAACCTGCTTGCCGTACTGACCCCCAATCTGGCGGTCAAGCCGGCGACCGTCATGATCACCAAAGTGACCATCAAGGGAATGCGGCAAGCCGTGCAGATGTTCGGCCCTGCTCAGGCCGCCGTCGCCAAGGCGATCGCCGACAGCGTCGCCGACGGGGTCATCAAGAAGTCCGATGCCGAGGACTTGGTTTGCGTCTGCGGCGTGTTCATTCACCCCGAGGCGGCCGACGACAAGAAGATCTACGACTACAACTACGAGGCCACGAAGATGGCGGTCAAGAACGCAATGACCGGCAAGCCGACAGCCGACGAAATGATCGCCGGCAAAGACGCCGTCCACCCGTTCCGCGGGTTCTAAGGCTGTCCGGTCGGCGACCGTCGAGGCGGTTGCCGACAAGGTCGTCCACGCACCACGCGTCGCAATCTGCGGCGCGTGGTTTTTTGTTTGCATCGTTTGCGGTCGCCGTGTCAGACTGAGGAAAGTTCCCCTTGCGCAAATCTGCCGCTCGTCCTCTCAGCACGCGCCCCTGACCTCCGAACCCCAGCCCCTTGTCTTCCCCAGCCATGTCCCGCCCCAAGATCCTCCTCTGCCTCGACACCGATCCGCACCCCTCGGTGTTCGACGGAGTCGTGGCCGTCGATGCCGGCGTCGATCACCTGTTGCGTTACGGCGGCGTGCGGCCCGCAGACGTGCGTGATCTCGTCTACGGCGCTATGTTCACTCGGGGGGGGGACGACCTGCGACACACGGCTGTGTTCGTCGGCGGGTCCGACGTCGCTGCCGGCGAGGGCGTGCTCAAAGCGGTGTGCGACAGCTTCTTCGGCCCCGTGCGCGTTTCGGCAATGCTCGACTCGAACGGCGCCAATACGACCGCCGCGGCTGCGGTGATCGCCGCTCGTCGACACGTGGGGCTCCGCGGGGCGACCGTCACGGTGTTGGCCGCCACGGGTTCGGTCGGATCGCGCGTCGTCCGACTTATGGCCAGTTCGGGGGCCCAGGTGCGCGTCGTTTCGCGCAAGCTGACCCACGCCGAAGGGACCTGCGATCGGGTCGCCGCCAGCGTGCCGGGCGCCGACCTGCTGCCGCTCCACGCCGAGGACGAGCCAGGCTTCGCCGCGACGCTCGAAGGGGCGCACGTTGTAGTAAGCTGCGGCCCGCCGGGAGTTTCACTGTTGAGCGAGAGGGCGCTCGCCGCGAATCCCACGCTGGAAGTGGCGATCGACCTGAACGCGGTCCCCCCCGTCGGCTTGGGCGGGATCAATCCGCAGGCCAAGGCCGAGCGACGCCACGACCGCCTCTGCTATGGCGCCCTAGGAGTCGGCGGCACGAAGATGAAGATCCACCGCGCGGCGATCGCGCAGCTCTTCACGGCGAACGATCAGGTGTTCGACCTGGAGCAAATCTACGAGATCGGTCTCCGCATCGAGGAATAAGCTCGCTCGCTTGTCGCCAATCGCCGCATTGCCGTCGCGTTCGCCCGCTCATGGCCTTCAACTGCACCCACAAGCCGGTCGTCGAACTGTTCGGCGTCCCCCCGGCCCCCCGGACCGGCCGGACACGACTAATCTACGCTGCGATCGAACTTGTGTACAGCTACGGCTTCCAGGCGATCGGCGTCGATCAGATCGTCGCCGCCGCGGGGGTCACGAAAACCACCTTTTACAAACACTTCGACGGCAAGGACGACCTGCTCGCCGCGGCGATCCAGCAGCGCGACGAGTGGGAAATGCAGGCCTGGACTGCCGCGGTGGAACGGATTGCCGCCGACGACCCCAAGGCGCAACTGCTGGCGATGTTCGACGTGCTCGACGTCTGGTTTAATGCGCCCGAGTTTCGCGGCTGTCAGTTCATTAACGCCGCAGCAGAATTTCCCGACCCGCGCGATCCCGTGCATCAGATCGCCGCGCGTCATAAGCGGAAGACCCGCGACTACTTTCGCGATCTGGCCGCCAAGGCCGGGGCCGCGGAACCGGAAGCTTTCGCCGATCACTACACCGCTCTGGTCGAGGGGACGCTCGTCCTGCGCCAAGTTCATGGTCGCGACGACGCAGCCCAGGCGATCAAGCCGGCGATCGAGCGGCTCGTCGCCGAGTCGCTTCCCTGAGGGTTCGCAATGCCAAGGCTCGCGCACCGCGCAAACGCCCGTCACTCCGTCGGAGCGGTCCCGGACAGACTCGCGTCGATGACGAGATCCGCCACCCGCCGCGCCACGTCGACGACGCACCGCTTGCCGGAAACATGCCTCGTCACGTAGCACCCCTCCATGATCAGGCACAACTCGCGGGCCAACAGCCGCGGGTCGCGAGCCCCCGCCTGACGAGCCAAATCCGCTACGAAGTTCTCGATAGCCTGCTTGCTTTCCGCCGCGGCGACATGTGCCGGGTCGTGGGGCAGGGGGAACTCGATCGCGGCGTTGACGAAGACGCAGCCGTGGAAGTCGTCGGACTCGACCAGTTGCTCGACCACGTCCACCAGCGCCCGCAGTTGGGCCGCAGGGTCGTTGCCGCCTCGTTCGACGACGATGGCGGCGAACATCTCCGCAAGTTGCCGATGCTGGAACTCCAGCCCGGCGAGCATCAGTTCCTCTTTGCTCTCATAGTGCTTATAGAAAGCGGTTTTGCTGATTCCCACCTCGCCCAGCACTTGGTCGATGCCGACGTTGCGAAACCCCTCGCGGTAGAACCGCCGCAGGGCGGCTTCGGCCAGACGTTGGCGAGTCGGCGTTTTCATCGGGTTTTCTCGACTGGCGCCGGGGGGTTGACCGCAAGTCAACCTCCGAGTGTACCACAAGTCAACTCCGCGCCCGACGGTCTGCTCCGATAATTGCCCTGCAAGCGATGTTAGACCCTGCCGGTCGTCGCCGGCCGCCCCGTTCACCGGAGTTCCGATCGATGAAACGTTGGTTGTTCCTGATCTACGGCGTCTGTTGCCACCTGTTGTTCTTGGGGGTCTTTGCCTGCATGGCCGCGTTCGTGGGGAATCTGCTCCTCCCCAAGACGATCGACTCCCCCAGCGCGCTCACTGCGGGCGCAGCCGTCGCCGTCAATCTGGCACTGGCGGCGCTGTTCGGGTTGCAGCACTCGATCATGGCGCGCCCGGGATTCAAGCAGGCGTGGACCCGGTTCGTCCCGCCGCCGATCGAGCGCAGCACCTACGTGCTCGTCTCCTGTCTCGTCACAATTCTGGTCATGCGACATTGGCAAGGGATCGATGCGGTCGTGTGGAAGATCGAGCAACCGACGCTGCGGACCGCGGCGTGGGCGCTCTTCGCCGCGGGTTGGCTGATGGTCCCCGTCGCCAGTCTGCTCATCAACCATTTCGATCTGTTCGGGACACGTCAGGTTTGGCTCTACTTCCGCGGGCGCGAGTACGCGGCCCTGCCGTTCCGGGCGCCGCTGGCGTATCGACACGTGCGGCACCCCCTGTACCACGGCTGGACGCTCGCCTTCTGGGCGACCCCGACCATGACAGCCGGCCACCTGCTGTTCGCCGTGACGATGACCGGCTACATGTGGGGCGCGGCGCTGCTCGAGGAACGTGACTTGGTGCGCCATTTCGGCGCCAAGTACGAGCGCTATCGCAAGCTCGTGCCGATGATCATTCCACGGTGGAAGCCAGCCGCACTGGAGGCGGTTGTTCCGCTGGCGGAGGAACATTTCTCTACGACGGCGTCATCGACTTCAACGGGATCGCTCGCGGCGTTGACCGTCTCGGCGTCCGGTTCGCCGTCATCGTCCTGATCGGCGTCCTCGGCCCGACGATAAGCGATGTTAAGCCGCAGCCGGCGCCAGCGTTTGCGGCACAATGCGGGCGCGGCGGTTACCGCCACAGCACGATCGCCAGGATTGCCATCAGCACGGCGACGACCAGGGCCAGCGTGATCGTGATTTGCTGATTGCGGCGCTTGCGCCGGGCGATCTTTGCGCGGTGAGTCGTTGCAGCCGGGCTTTCCGGGGCGTGCGTCGTCGCGGCGGGCGAAACGGACGCGGCAGCGATCGCGACGACGGGGTCGGCCGGGACCGCCGGGCGTGCGGGGCGAATCGGCGCCACGGTCGTCGCGGCGGGGGGGGCGGATGTCAACGACTTTTGCTTGAACCCGGCGAGGGCGTCGCGGGCCGGTTTCCACTCGGGCCAACCGTCGCGCCATACCCAACTGTCGCCGGGAACCCGTCCCTCGGCGATCCAGGCTTCGAACACCGCAGTCGTTGCCGGGCCGAACTGCCCCCCGCTCGCTGGTCGCACGTACCAAGCGTCGGCTGGCGCGGTTGCGGCAGGCGCCGAGGCGAATTCGGCCGAGACGCTGACGCTGCCGCCGGCGCCTGCGGTGATCGCCGCGACGGCCTCCACGGCCTCGACGCGTCCCCCGCTCTCGGCCGGGACGATGAACCGGGCCTGGCAAGCGGGGCAAATCCCTCGTTTGCCGATCAGGTCGGTCTTGATGTTGAGCTTGTGCCCGTTGGGGCACTCGAATCGGACGCCCATGTCGCAATGCTCAGGGAGGAGGGCCGACGAACCGCGACATCCGGGGCGCGCGCTGCCGAATTCGTCGACCATCGCCGGATCAGCAGCGTGCCTGTCGCGTTCCCCCCCGTCGTAGTCAGTGTAACTTGCCGCTGCAATCGCGAGAACCCGCCGCACGCTCAGCGGCGGCATGGTAGAGTTGGGGATTCCCCGCCGCCCGACCGGACCTGCCGACCCCGGGCGTGCGGCTCCCGCCCGGTCCCCTCGCCGCTGCCCGCCATGTCGCTGTTGGAAATCGTCATTCTCGCGGTGCTGCAAGGGATCACCGAATTTCTGCCCGTGAGCAGCTCGGGCCATCTGGTCGTCGCTAACGCGCTGATGGAGCGGCTCGGTTCCCAGCCTGTGCCGGACTTGCTTGAAGTGAGCATCACGCTTCACCTGGGGACGCTCGCCTCAGTCCTGGCGTATTACCGCAAGGAGATCCTGAGGCTCTTGTCGACCGATCGGCGGGTGATTCCGCTGTTGGTCGTGGGGACGATCCCCGCGGCGGCGCTGGGCGTGTGGCTCAAAAAGCTCGCCCCGCCGGCGGTTAAGGAGGCCGTGCTCGAAAGCCCGCTCACCGCGGGCCTCTGCTTTCCGATCACCGCGGCCCTGTTGTGGTGGGCCATGAAGCCCCGCGACGGAGATCAGGAGTACCAGCAACTGAGCGTGACGCAGTCGCTGGGGATCGGTGTGCTGCAAGCGTTTGCGCTGCTGCCGGGGATCTCGCGAAGCGGGTCGACGATCGCCGGCGGGATCTTCGCCGGAATGCGGCGCGACGCGGCGGCGACGTTCGCCTTTCTGTTGGCGATTCCCGCGATCCTCGGCGCCGGGGCGCTCGAAGGTTTGGAGATGTACAAGAAGGGGGGGTCGGGGACTGAGCCCCTCAATTTGGCAGTCGGGTTTATCGTATCGATGCTTATAGGGCTTGGGGCGTTGGCGCTCTTGATCCGCTGGGTTGAACGGGGGCGGATCGCGCTGTTTGCCTACTACCTCGTGCCGCTGGGAATCGCCGTCGTTGCTTGGCAGCTTGCGAAGTGAGCCCTCGCGACCCTTCTGGCGCTCTCCGATCGCCGATTGCGGTTACATTGGTCGCATGCACCGGACCGTGATCAAGCACCGTCATTCCGCCGTCGGGTTGCCGACGCTTGCGATCCTGCGCCGTGGGGCGGGTCTGATTGTTACGGTTGTCGTCGCGCTCGCTGTCGTCGAATCCATTGCGGCCGAGGAGGGGCCCGACGATTTGGCGCCCGATCGCCTCGCCGCGGCCGTGACGATCGTTCGCGACGAGTTCGGAACGCCCCATGTTCACGGCAAGACAGACGAGGCGACGCTGCTGGGGTTCGGTTACGCGCAGGCCGAGGATTACTTCTGGCAGGTCGAGGATTCTTACATCCTCGCCCTGGGTCGTTATGCCGAGGCCCACGGCCCGCAGGGACTCAACTCGGACGTGCTCAATCATGCGTTCGAGATTGCGGCCCGCAGCGAGCGCGACTTTGCCACGCTCGACCGTACCTCGCGCCGATTGTGCACCGCGTTCATCGCGGGGGTGAATCGGTATCTTGACAAACATCCACGGGTGAGGCCGCGGCTGATTGCGCGGTTCGAGCCGTGGCACGTGCTTGCGCTCCACCGGCATGCGGCGCTCGAGTTGGCGTTTCGGCTCACCGGGCTCTCGGAGGAGCGGCTCCCGCGGCGCAATCCGCAGATCTGGCCGGCCACGGGCTCGAACGGCTGGCTGCTGGCCGGCAGTCGCACGTCCTCGGGGGCGCCGATGCTGTTGGCCGCGCCCCACATGCCGTGGTTCGGCTTCGGGCAGCTCGCCGAAGCCCACCTGACGAGCGACGGGGGCGCCGGCCGACCGGCGTGGAACTTCACGGGAGCCCACTTCTATGGCAGCCCCGCGCTGGCCTTGGGACGCAACGCCCGGCTGGGATGGACGCTGGTGACGAACGAGCCGGATATCGCCGACGTGTGGCGCGAGCGGTTCACGCACCCCGACGATCCGCTGGCCTACGAGTACGACGGCTCCTGGCGCGTCGCTCGCGAGTGGGCCGACGTGGTGCGGGTCCGCAAGACCCAGGGCTTCGAGGAGCGGCGAATGACGTTTCGCGCCACGCACCACGGTCCGATCGTCGCCCGCGAGGACGACGGCGTGCTGTTGGCGGCGAACATCGCCGGGCTGTTTGAGACCGTGCCGCTGCGGCAATCGTTGCAGATGGCTCGGGCACGGAACCTTGCCGAATTCCGCGTCGCTCTCGCGGGGATGCAGACGTTGTTCATGAACACGTTGTACGCCGACGCGGACGGCAACATCCTGTTTCTGTACACGTGCCGCGCACCTCGCCGCAATCCGCAGTTCGATTGGTCGAAGCCGGTCGAAGGACGCGACCCCGCGACCGAGTGGCTCGGGGTGCATGAACTGGACGAACTGCCGCAGGTGCTCAACCCCGCGGCGGGATTCCTGCAAAACTGCAACTCGTCTCCGTACGCCGTGACTGACGGCGACAACCCGACCGCTGGCGACTTCCCGCCCTACCTGGTCCGCGACGCCGACGTACAGACCCGCCGGGCGAAGCGTTCGCTGGAGGTGCTGCGCGGAATGCACAATGTATCGTTTGAAGATTGGCAAGCCGCTGCGTTCGACGCCCGCCTCTACTGGGCGACGACCGAACTCCCGCGTTACGCCGCCGCGCTCGAGGAGTTGGCCGGCCGGCGGCCGAAGCTCGCCGAGCGCGTGCGGCCGTACCTCGTGCATCTGCTGGCGTGGAACGGCGTCATCGAGGCCGACTCAACCGCCGCGACGCTGTGCACGGCATGGTTCGAGCAGCTTTACGGCCCCGGCTACCCGGGCGAGGAGTTGCGTCCGCAGTACCGCGACGACCCGGCCGCTCAGCTCGAAGCCCTTGTTGTCGCCGCCGAGCGGCTCGAAGCGATCCACGGCAAATGGCAGATTGCTTACGGGGACTTGTTTCGCATCCAGCGGCGCACGAACGTCGTCGATCTGATCGACCTGAGATTCGACGACGCCGCGGAAAGCTTCCCCAGCTTGGGGGGGCACGGCCCCTTGGGGATCGCGTTCACCCAGTACTACACCCCCAGCGTCGAGATCCCGCTGGTGATCTCCCAGAAGCGACGCTACGCAATCGTCGGCACATCTTACCTGGCTGCGTGGGAATTCGCCCCGGGGGGCGCCCGCGGGGCGAGCCTCGTCCCCTTCGGCGCCAGCGCCGACCCCAAGTCGCCTCACTACCTGGATCAGGCGAAGCTGCTGGGCGAAAGGCGAATGAAAACCGAGCGATTCACCCCGCAACAAGTGTCGCGCCACGCATTGCGAACGTATCATCCGTAAGACGATCCGCCCTTAAGCCCCCGGCGAGTCGCCGGGGGCTTAAGGGCCGGCATGGTTCGATTGGCTCCCGGGCGATATACTTATCCATGCCCTCACCCTCGCTCTGGTTCGGTCTTCCTTATGCCTCGCTACGTCGTTCGTCACGGCATCATGCGCATCCTCGGCGTCTTTGGCGTCAAGGGGAGCGATACGTTCGTGCGCGGCAACCAAGTCATTTGCCGCACCCATCGCGGCACCGAGACGGGCGAGGTGCTGTGCGAAGCGACTGACGCGGCGCTTGCCGGCTTGCAGGACCCGAAGAACGGACAGATTCTCCGCCAGCAGTCGGACGACGACGTGCGGGAGCTGCGCCGGTTGTTCGAGCAACAACAGCACGAGTTCGAGACCTGCCGCCAACGGATCGGCGAGTTGAAACTCGACATGAAGCTGATCGACGTCGAGCGGCTCTATGGCGGCGAGCGGGTGGTCGTCTACTACCTGTCGGAGGATCGCGTCGACTTCCGCGAATTGGTCAAGCATCTGGCGCAGGATTTTCAGACGCGCGTCGAGATGCGCCAAATCGGCGTTCGCGACGAGGCCAAACTGCTGGCCGACTATGGCGATTGCGGCAAACCGGTCTGCTGCAACACGCACCTGTCGGAAATGCCTCCCGTTTCGATGCGGATGGCCAAATTGCAGAAAGCGACGCTCGATCCCAGCAAGATTTCCGGCCGCTGCGGCCGGCTGAAGTGCTGTCTGCGGTATGAGTACGACACGTACCAGACCCTGCAAAAAGACTTGCCCCCCGTGGGATCGGAGATTATCACCAACAATGGACGAGCGCGGGTTCTGGCCCAGGAGATCCTCGCGGGTCAGGTCCTCGTGCAAACCGAAGACATGCGGCGGATCGTGATCGACGCCGACGAGGTGCTCACGGTGCTCAAACGCGGCAGCGGCCGGAACAAGCCGCCGCGGCGCGAGGGGCAGGAAGGCGTCACGCGTCCGGGGCGCGAGACGCCCTCGTACGATCGCCCCCCCGAGCAGACTGGAACCGCCGTCGAGGATGTCGCGGCCGATCCGCTGAATGCAACCGACTCCGACGCCTCTGACGACAAAGCCCCGGACGACAACGCTACTTAGCCGCGCTGATCAAACCGAAGTCTTTGCAACCAAGCGCGATTCCCTTCTATGTCCGACGCCGAACATCCTATCGTCGAACTCCTGCGACGTGACAAGCGGTATCGCCGCGGGGCGTACCAGTTCGTGTTCGATGCGCTCAGCTTCGCTCAGGACAAGCTGGGAATGGGGGTCCCGGTCCCAGGCATGGAAGACGAGGACGACGACGAGGCTCAACGCCACGTCACCGGCCAGCAGCTCTGCGAGGCGATGCGGATCTACGCTCACCAGGAGTACGGCTACCTCGCCAAGCAGGTCCTCAACCACTGGGGCATTCGCACAACAGGCGATTTCGGCGAAATCGTGTTCAACCTGATCGAAGTCGGGCTGATGCGAAAGACGGCCGAGGACCGCCGCGAGGACTTCGACGACGTGTTCGACTTCGACGAGGGCTTCCAGCGGAGCTTTCAGATCACTGCGGCCGACAGCGGCGAGGACTGATGGCCGGTCCCGCCCGACGAACGACGCAACTCGGCCTCGCCGGCTCTCCTGTTGACCGCCGGCGATTCTATCTCGCCTTGGCTGCGCAGGTCGGCTGGGTATTTTTTCTCCTTGCCATGGCCCTTGCCAATTGATTTCGGCCCCCTCGTTCGTTTGAAATAGGAAGAGGCCGTATTGAACGGCCTTTTCGACTTCCGTCCGGCCGACAGCCCCGCGCCGAGAACCGGCAGTTTTGTCCCAGGTCCGCACATGAAGATCGTCCCGCTGGGCGACAAGCTCGTCATCCGACGCTTGAACGCCGCCGAGAAGACCTCCGGAGGGATCGTGCTGCCCGACGCCGCTCGCGACAAACCGCGTGAAGGTCGCGTGCTGAGCGTCGGCGACGGGCGGCTGCTGCCCGACGGCAAACGATCGCCCCACGAGATTCACGAGGGGGACCGCATCGTGTTCAGCCGCTATTCAGGGACCGAGGTGACAATCGACGACGAGAAGCTGCTCATCCTGGCCGCCGACGACGTCCTGGCCGTCGTGCGATGATCGTCACGCTGCGGGCAAGACGCGATGTCCACCTCTGAATCCGCGTGGCCCGATTATGAACTGGTCGATTTCGGCGCAGGACGGCGCTTGGAGCGGTTCGGCGAATGGTTGCTCGATCGTCCGTGTCCTGCAGCCGCAGCGATTGCTCAGTTCAACCCCGCCGCGTGGAGCGAAGCGACGGCCCGATTCGACGGCCAGCGAGCGGCAGCCGGCGCCTGGCGCCCCCCCGCGGCGAAATGGGGCCGGCAGGAACTCCCGTTTGCTGCGCCGCTGGTCGAAGGGGTCGAATTGCGGTTCGCGCTGGAGCCGCTTCCGTCGGGGCAGATTGGCGTCTTCCCCGAGCAGTTCGTCAATTGGCAGTGGATTGCGCGGCAAACGCGAACTGCGATCGCCGCCGACCGCCCGAGCGTACGGGTCTTGAATCTGTTCGCTTACACCGGCGGCAGCACGTTGGCCGCCGCGGCCATGGGGGCCGAAGTCGTGCACGTCGATGCGGCCCGCAGCGTCGTCGCCCGGGCTCGCGACAATGCTGCGGCGTCCGGGCTGGCCGACGCGCCGATCCGTTGGATCGTCGAAGATGCACTCAAATTCTGCCAGCGCGAGGTCAAACGGGGCAATCGGTACGACGCCGTCGTCCTCGATCCCCCCAGCTACGGCCACGGCCCCCAAGGGCAACAGTGGCGAGTGGACCGCGATCTGCTGCCGCTGCTCGAGTTGTGCGGGGAGTTGGTCGAACGCCGGCCGCGATATCTGCTCGTCACGTGCCACACCCCCGGCGTGGGGCAGGCCGAGTTGTCGGCCATGCTCGCCGACGGCGTCTTCGGTCACTGCGGTCAGCCGCCGCATACGGGTGAACTGACTCTGCGAACCCCTGCGGGGCGCTCCCTCCCCAGCGGCGTCTTCGCCCGCTGGCCGCGCTGACGACAGGGGATGAGCTCTCGCCGATAGGAAAAAAGGAAGTTGTTCGGCTCGGCGAGCACAGAGGGGCCGACGATTCTCAGATGCGAATGAAAAACTCGATGGCATTTCCGAGTCAGCGGCTCGAGTTTCAACGCCGGCGCGTATTCAAGTCACTCGTCCGACTCCTCCGCGACCTCTGCGCTCTCCGCGACAAAGCTTCTCTTGCGAGTATCCATTTGACCTGTCCTGAGATCGGGCCCGTCTGTCCCCAGATGCGCGTCGAGGTATGATGGATGCGTCCGCATCTCAGGAGCCTGCACGGCATGATCGACGCCGACCAACGCGATCTTCGCCTCGCTGAAATTCTGCAGCAGGTCGCCGATGCGCCAGCAGGCGAGCGCCCCTCGCTGGAGTCGCTCGTCCTTGCACATCCTGATCTGGCTGCGGAGCTGCGCGAACTCTGGGGGGCGGTGATGGTCGTCGACGCTGTCGCCGGCCGGCCGCACGATCTGGAGGAAACTCCCTTCCTGTACGACAGCCGGCGCGCCGGGGCCGACGCGCGGCCGCCGCGGCAGCTGGGCGACTATGAGTTGCTGGAGGAACTCGGCCGCGGCGGGATGGGCATTGTCTACCGCGCTCGCCAGACGAGCCTCAGTCGCGAAGTGGCCGTCAAAGTGCTCCTCCGGGGCGCTGACGCGAACGCCGGCGATCAGGCGCGCTTTCAGCAGGAAATCGAAGCTGTCGCCCGTCTCGACCACCCGAACATCGTCCCGATCTACGAAACCGGTTCGGTCGACGGCTGGCGATACTTCGGCATGAAGCTGGTCGAAGGGCGGACTCTGGCCCAAGTCTTGGCCGAAGGACCGATGGATCAGATTGACGCCGCGCGGCTCGTCATGCGCATCGCGGGTGCGGTCGACTACGCCCACGTGCAAGGGGTCGTCCACCGCGACCTTAAGCCGGCGAACATCTTGCTCGACGACGCGGGCAGGCCGTTCGTCAGCGACTTCGGCTTGGCGAAGCGAACCGCGGCCGATTTGACGCTGACCACAACGGGGGCGATCCTTGGTACGCCCGCTTACATGGCGCCTGAGCAAGCCTCGGGCGAACGGGGCGACGTGGGGCCAGCCGCTGATGTGTTCAGTTTGGGGGCCATCCTGTATGCCCTGGTCACAGGTCGTCCTCCGTTTCAGGGCTCCACGCCGGTGAACACGGTGCTGATGCTGCTCGAACAAGACCCGGTCCCCCCGCGGCTGCTCGATCGCAGTCTCGATCGGGATCTTGAGATGATCGCGCTGCGTTGCCTGCAGAAGCCGCCGGAACTGCGTTACGCCTCGGCAGGGGCCCTGTCGAAAGACCTGAACGCGTATCTCACCGGCGGCGACGTTGCGGCCCGAAGCGGCAAGTTATCGCACGTCGTGGCCCGGGTGTTTCGAGAAACCCACCATGCGACGGTGCTCGAGAACTGGGGCGCCCTCTGGATGTGGCACGCCGCGGTCCTGTTGATCCTGTGTCTGGTGACCAACTGGCTCGACGTTCATCGAGGCGACTGGCCGGCGACGAATCTCCACTGGCCCTATGTGGCGCTCTGGGGAGGAGGGCTGGCCGTATGGGCCCCGATCTTTTGGGCCTTGCGCCGCCGCGCCGGACCGGTCACCGCCGTCGAACGCCAAATTGCTCACGCCTGGGGAGGCAGCATCGTCGCGGTCGTGCTGCTGTTCGTCGTCGAGGCCCTGCTGAAGCTCCCCGTGCTGACGTTGTCGCCCGTGCTGGGACTGATCGCGGGGCTGGTCTTCACCGTCAAAGGGGGCATTTTGGCCGGGGCGTTCTACGTCAGCGCCTTCGCCTTGTTCGCCTGCGGACTGACGATGGCCGCGATGCAGCGGATGGGCTGCCCCTACGGCGTCTCGCTGTTCGGACTCATAGCGGCCGGGGCGTTTTTCATCCCGGGGCTCAAGTACCACCGCCAGGGGAAGCGGCGACACGCTCCTTAGCAAGCGAGAGTACGCTCCTGCCGGAAATCGCACCTCGGATTGCGCCATGCGGCGCTTCCGAATCGTCTGCGATACGCCGTGATCGAACGGATCGCCTAGCGACGACTATTCGCCGGCTGCGGATAGTAGCCCAACGTGTTCTGGAACACGGCGGCATGGCCGGTCGGGGCCAATGTGCTAGACCCCGACGTCTCGAACGGAGGCCGTGCGGCCATCGAGTTCAACTGATGCTGGAACCGGGCGTTCTGCGCCTGCTGTTGTTGAATTGCCCGCTGCTGATCAATTTGCGGGCGCACTTGGGTGTAGTAGTTCGTCGCGGTCGATGAGAACGGCGAGGAAAGGCTCAAATACGGAGTTACCGACGGCGAGTTGTTTGCACCCGAAAACGGCTTCACGGTCGGACGCGCCGGCCCGGCATTCTGAGCAACCCCTGCAAAGTAATTCTTCGTATACTGATTGCTCATTGCGATGTTCTGTTGGGAAAAACTGCCCACGCTGAGCGCGCGACCAACGGCGCCACGAACCTGCGCTTGGACCGAATACCGGCTCGCAGTCGAACGTTGCCGTACGGTGTTCAGTGCAAACTCTGTGTAGTTCGCCGATTGCGCAGCGGCATAGCTGGGGACGATTTGCGCCACGCATAGCGTAACGATAGCCGTCAGACATACGCGATGTTGCATCGACATGGTTGGGCTCCTTAACAACAAGTCTCGTCGATCGCGGAACATATTGCCGCGGACACTCGCCGGGACCTCTTGCTACCAACATTCTAGTCAGCCCCCCCTCCTGGGGACAAACAATACCCGCGGGAATCGGGCTGAATGACGGATCAAACGCCTCTGTCCTCCGCATATTCGCGCCGCTAGAGGCCGCAAGACCGTCACGACCCGAGCCATGACGGTATCGATGATGGTAGACGGGCTGAAGATGTTCGAATTGCGACGACGGCGGCCCCGGCTGCGTGAACCGGCCTTGGTCGTGCATAGAAAGCAGATGGCGGACTTGCGAACGGCAGGAAGGAACAGGGCGTTCACGAAACGGTCCGACAGAGGATTCGGTTAGCGACGTCGAACTTCGCCGGACTCCTGGCAGCATTACCCTTGCGTCAATAGGGGGCCTCGTTCAGCCCCACGGCAACTACTTCCATTATGCTCCGCCGTCTGCCGCGCGAGCGACTTCTCGGCCGCCGCGACCCACTTGGGATTCTCCAGATACCAAGTTACGGTCGCCGCCAGTCCCGCCTCGAGCGGCGTCCGCGGGGCCCAGCCGAGCCGCTGTTGCGTCGCCGTCGCGTCGAGCGCATACCGCCGATCGTGTCCCGGTCGATCCGTCGTCGCGGCGATCAGTTCGCGACGATGGCGGCCGTCGTTGCGATATCGATCGACCTCGTCGCAGATATGTTCGACGATCCGTCGATTCGACCAACACGCATTGCCGCCCACGAGAACCCGCTCGCCGACGACTCCGCGAGCCAGCGCCAAGCGCAACGCCCGGCAGCCGTCGTCGACGTGCAACCAATCGCGCTCGTGAAGCCCGTCGCCGTACAACGGCAGCGGCTCCCCGCGATCGGCGCACAGGATCATCTTGGGGACGAGTTTCTCAGGAAGCTGTTGCGGGCCGTAGTGGTTGCACGGGTTGACGATCACTACGGGCAGGTCGTACGTTTGCCCGAATGCGCGGGCCAGTAGCTCGCCTCCCGCCTTTGAAGCCGAGTACGGCGAACTGGGTTGCAGCGGACTAGCGGACGTAAACCGTTCGCTCGGCGCGGCCGAGCCGAAGACCTCGTCGGTCGAGACGTGCAAAAACCGGAACCCCTCCTGCTCGTCATTCGGTCGTGAGCGGAGCCAGCGGGTCGTTTCCTCGAGCAGAACGGCGGTTCCCAGTACATTGGCCTGCACGAACCCGGCGGGCTCGACGATCGAACGGTCGACGTGCGACTCGGCCGCCAGATGTACGATCGCCCGGGGGCGGCGCTCCTGCAGCAAGCGGCGGACTAAGTCCGCGTCCCCTACGTCGCCGACGACGAGCTCGTGTCGCGGATCGTTCAGCGCTTCGCCGAGCGACTCTCGCAGGCCGGCGTAGGTCAACGCGTCGAGGTTGACCACATCGTCGGCCTCCTCGGCCAACCATTGGCGCACGAAGTTGCTGCCGATGAACCCGGCCCCGCCCGTGACCAGCACTGTCGATCGCGTTCTGCCCATCTCCTGAGTTTAGCCCGCCCCCGCCGGGGGCAGAAGCAATTTTGGTATAGTGGGCTCGTCCCCCTCGTCTCGACGCGGAGAACGCCATGGATCCAACCCCGCCTCCGCAACCGTTCAACGCCTCGCTCGCGGGGGAGTCCCCCGAGTTCTCCAGCAGCGAGGACGTGACGGCGATCGTCCATTTCTATCGGGCTGAAATGCACCGCTCGACTTTGTGGCGGATGCGGCTTGACACGACGACCAATTGGGCGATTCTAGCGACGACCGCCGTGGTGACGTACAGCTTCAGTCAGGCCGAGCACTCGCATGCGTCGCTGCTGGTGGGGATGCTCATGGTGCTCACGTTTCTGAGCATTGAGGCGCGGCGTTTTCGGATCCTTGCCGTGTGGCGCGAGCGGACTCGGACGCTTGAGCAAAACTTCTTCGCGCCGATCTTCATGAGCGACCCCGTCGCGGCCGAACCGGGGTGGGCTCGCAAGCTGGCTTCCGAACTCAAGAAGCCCGAATTCACGATGACGCGAATGCAAGCGATTCGCGTACGGCTGGCAAGCAACTACATGCCGCTGTTCGGGCTGCTGTTGCTATGCTGGCTGGTGAAGGTCCACTCTGCAGCCGAAGACCAGACGCTGACTCTGGCCCGGTGGATCGACGGCATGGGCGTAGGGTTGATCCCCGGAGAGATCGTTGGCTCCGTCGTCGCTGCCGTCTATGTTGCGCTGATCGCGATCCGTGCGACTAGTCGCGAGATCACCAGCGAGGAGGATCTGTTCCATGATGCCTGCTCACCCGAGTGCTGAGCGGCGTTGCGGCGAAGCTGCGAGCGAGTCAACTCAGTCGGTAAACACGTCGTCCGGAACCCGCCCGCCGTCGCCGATTGCAGCCAGCATGGTCAATGTCTCGATCGCCGTGTCGTGCGACACTCCGTGCACGCTGCCGTCGAGGAACGCAAAATGGCTGACCCCCGGATGGTCGCTCCCGAATTTGCCGGGGTAGTCGTCGTCGTTGCCGTTCGGGAAGCCGGCCGAGCTGCGTCGCACGACGGTGTGGCGAGCGTCGCCGGCGAATATGGCCGTGTCGCCCTGCCGAAGGTGGTAGAGCCCTTCGTCGCCCGTCGTCGGCGGCGGGGGAAGGTGCTTCTCGCCTAGGGCGTAGGTCATCGACAACCCGTCGGTCACCTGACGAGCGCTAATCCGCGACCGGGTGTACATCGGGCCGAACTGCGTCTCGTCGAATTGATCCTGGCCTTCCATCCCGTGCCGCGTGCTCGTGCCTGAGTTGGCCGCGTAATCTCCGCCCGCGGCGACGCCGCGCACCTTCGAGGGAGCATCGTCGTCGTCAAAGTCGCGATCAGCCGCCGGGCTGCGACGCGACGGGCAGAACATCACGTTCAGCGGGCTGCGCATCGCCAACGCGTTCACGTCGGCGTCGACCCGCTGGTCGCGAACAAATGCGTCGTGCATTGCCTGCTGTTCCAGGTACGGAAGAATCAGAAACGCCCAGGATACGGCGTACTGGTCGTTGCCGCTTGGGTAGCGGGGCGTCCCCGCTCGGGCCGAGGGGAAGTGCCCCCGGGCGTCGTGAAACGTCTGTACCGCGAGTCCCAATTGCCGCAGGTGATTCTGGCATTGGGTCCGCCGGGCCGCCTCACGCGCCGACTGAATTGCCGGCAAGAGCAACGCGAGTAGGATGCCGATGATCGCAATCACCACCAACAGCTCCACGAGCGTAAACCCCGCAACACGTCGAACCGACGAGCGACTAGAAACAGAAGACATGACACTCACCGCGACGATTGCCAATGGATGCAAGAACCCAAGACGCGGCCACGACCGTCGCACCGCAAAGGCGACGGATGCTAAACCATCCGCACGCCGCGACCGCTCCGCGGACCGCTGCGACGGCTTCCGCCGCAAGCTCAGCAAACCGCAACTCGCTCCGGCCGGCAACAGCCGCTCTGCTCCGGACGTGGGCGAACTTACATAGCCGCACCGTTCGGTCTGCTAGCTCACGCCCCGAGGCCGCGCGGTTGTTCGTGGCCCTGGGGTCAAAGCGGAGTTGAGCCCAGAAGGCGGGTTACAGATCTATCCCCGCTCTTGCCGCTTCCGGCGGAAGAACTCCCGCAAGATCTCGCCGCAAGGCTCGGCGAGCACCCCGGGGACGACCTCGCAGCGGTGATTGAGCCGGGGGTCTTCCAGGATTTGGAACAAACTTCGGGCCGCCCCCGCCTTGGGGTCGTCGGCCCCGTACACGACCCGCGGCACGCGGGCCTGGACGATCGCCCCCGCGCACATCGGGCATGGTTCCAGCGTCACGAACAACGTGCAGCCCGACAGCCGCCAACTCGCCAACGATTCAGCCGCCTGCGTAATTGCGATCATCTCAGCGTGAGCTGTCGGGTCGTGCAACTGTTCGCGCTGGTTGTGGGCCGCGGCGATCACCCGCCCTTCATGAACCACGACCGCCCCCACCGGCGTCTCGTCCTCGTATGCCGCGGCCTGGGCCTCGGCCAACGCCAACTGCATATAGAGCTCGTCAGTTGACATGCTGGCGATTACTGGGGAGGTCGAGGCTCTAGCGAAGCGAGACGGCCTGCTTCGCAGAGGGCCGGAGTTCGCTGAGCGGGGTTAACGACGAACGACCAAGCACCAACGACCAAGGCGTCTTGCGGTCCGAGAATCGACGCTTGGTCAATGCTCATGCTATCTGCGGTGAAACTGCCGTCAGTAATTCGGCGTCGGCGCCCGGTAGTCCGCCATGTTGATCGTCTTGAACCACGCAATCGTCTTGGTCAACCCTTCGCGGAGCGGGGTCTTGGGCTCCCAGCCTCCCAGATGCTTTCTGGCGAGCGAGATGTCGGGCCGCCGCCGCGTCGGATCGTCGGCCGGCAACGGGCGCTCGACGAGCTTCGACTTCGACTCGGTCAATTCGATCACCAGCTCGGCCAGCTCGCGGATCGTAAACTCGCCCTGATTGCCGATGTTCACCGGGCCAATGAAATCGTCAGGCCCGTTCATCATCCGCACGATCCCTTCCGCCAGATCGTCGCGGTAACAGAAGCTGCGGGTCTGCGAACCGTCGCCGAACACGGTAATGTCCTCCCCGGCGAGCGCCTGCCGGATAAAGTTCGACACGACTCGCCCGTCGTACGGGTGCATCCGCGGCCCATAGGTGTTGAAGATTCGTACGATCCGGACGTTGACCCTGTTCATGCGGTGGTAATCGACGAACAGCGTCTCGGCCGCCCGCTTGCCTTCGTCGTAGCACGCCCGCGGGCCGATCGGGTTCACCGAGCCGCGGTAGCTCTCGTGCTGCGGATGGACCTCGGGGTCGCCGTATACTTCGCTTGTCGACGCTTGCAACACCTTGGCCCGGCATCGTTTGGCGAGCCCAAGCATATGGATTGCGCCCAGCACGGAGGTCTTCATCGTCTTGATCGGGTTGTACTGGTAGTGGCCCGGCGCTGCGGGACAAGCCATGTTGTAGATCTCGTCGACCTCCAAAAAAATCGGGTGCGTAATATCGTGCCGCACCAACTCAAAATTCGGCTGCCCCAGCAGATGAGCGACGTTTGACTTCTGACTCGTGAAGAAATTGTCGACGCAGATCACGTCGTGCCCTTCGCCGACGAGCCGCTCGCACAGATGCGACCCCAAGAACCCGGCGCCGCCGGTAACGAGAATGCGTTTGATCGCGGACATAAGCCAGTGCATCCCAATGATTGACAGTCGCGTAGTCAGGGTCTCTTGCGTTGCGTTGTTGCGTCGTGCGCCGCACGTCAGGTGCGTGAAACCGGCGCCAAGTTGCGAAGCGACGAACGCGGCAGCGAAGGCTCTATCCTAATCGAGAACCCAAACCCTGCGAGCGGGTCGGGCGCCGAACTTGTTCACCGCGGCCGCCGCCCGCGACCGTTTCCGTGCCCGTTGCCGGCGCCATTGCCTGCAGGCTGAGGCCGGACGCTTTGCAGGTGGAAGTTCCCGGGTCCCAACAGGCCGTCGACCCGCTCGCGGAGCTCCGGATTGAGCTCGATCTTAAGCGTCTCGCTGTCGATGAACACGTGCCCTCCCGTCGCCAGGTCGAGTCGCAACTGCAGCTTCTTCGGGCCTGGGTAGCCGCGAACGATCTCGCGCAGTTGCTCCAGCCGCCGCTCGGCGTCGCCGTTTTGGGCGACGCGAATGACGATCCCGCTGCTGAACCGCGCCTCGAGGTCGGCGATCGGGATCACCTCGTCGACGATGACGTTGACCTCCTCGGCGCCGGGGCGTCGGTCGACCTTGCCGCGAATCGCTACGATCGCATCCGGCTGAACGAGCTGCCCGCACTGGGCGAATTGTTCGGGCCAGAGGATGCAGCGAGCGATCCCCTCCAGGTCCTCGAGGTCCCACATGGCGTACTTCGTCGGCGCCCCGGGGCTGCGCGGGTTCTTGGTGTGCGAGAACTTAATCGCCGCGATCATCCCCCCCATCAACAGTTCGCTGCGATGTTCCATCTGCAGAATCGACTTGCTCGAGTTGGGGCAGAACGTTCGCAGCGTCGGCTCATACTCGGCCAACGGATGGCTGCTCAGGTAGAAGCCCAGCACCTCTTTTTCCTGGGCGAGCGACTCCTTCTCGCCCCAGGCGGGGACTTCGGGCAGATCGATCGCGGCGTCGGTCGTTTCTTCCTCGACTTCGTCGAACAACCCCTTCTGCCCCGAACGTCGATCCGCCGCGGCCGCGGCGCCCGACTGCAGCGCCCGATCGAGCACCGCCATGTACTGGGCCCGATGTCCGCCCAGCTTGTCGAATGCGCCGGCCTTGACGAGCGATTCGATGGTCGCTCGGTTGCACGCCCCCGGGTCGACTCGTTCACAGAAGTCGAACACGCTGGCGAACGGCCCCTTGGCGACCCGTTCCTGGGCGATTGCTTCGGCCGCCCCGCTGCCGCACGCTTTGATTGCGCTGAGGCCGAAGTGGATTCTTCCGTTCGCGACCTTGAAGTCCGGATCGCTCGCGTTGACGTCGGGAGGAAGCACATCGATGTTCATCCGCCGGCAATCTTCCAGGTGCTCGACCAGCGAGTCCTTGCTCTTGAAGTTCCGTCCCGGAATGTCGCACGACAACAAGGCTGCCATGAATTCGACCGGGTAGTGCGCCTTGAGGTACGCGGTCATGTACGCGATCAGCGCATACGCGGTCGAATGGGACTTGTTGAAGCCGTAACCGGCGAACTTTTCGATCATTTCGAAAAGTTCGAGCGACTTCTTCGCGTCGAGGCCCTTCTCCTTCGACCCCGCGATGAATTCCTCCTTGTACTTGGCGATCATCGGCAGCTTCTTCTTGCTGATCGCCTTGATGCAGGTGTACGCGTGAGAGAGCTGAATCCCCCCCAGTCGGTTGAGAATCCGCATCACCTGTTCTTGGTACACCATCACGCCATGCGTTTCGGCGAGCACCTCCTCCATGACTGGGTGGGGGTACTCGGCCGGCTTGCGGCCGTGCTTCACTTCGATGTACTGGTCGACCATCCCCCCCTCGAGCGGCCCAGGTCGGTAGAGGGCGTTGGTGGCGATGACGTCGCGGAAATGGTCCGGTTTCATCCGCTGCAGGAGATCGCGAATGCCGCCGCTTTCGAGCTGGAAGATCCCCTTCGTCTCCCCCCGGCACAGCAGCGCGTAGGTCTCCTTGTCGTCGAGCGGGAACGCATACGGGTCGACCCGCTCTCCTCGCGACTGCTCGATGAGGTCGACGCTTCGGGCGAGGATCGTCAGGTTTCTCAGTCCCAGGAAGTCCATCTTCAGCAGGCCCGCCGCCTCGACGTCCCCCATCGCCCATTGGGTGATGACTTCCGTCTTGCCTTTGACGGTCTGCAGAGGCACGTATTCGTCGACCGGTCGTTCGGCGATCACCACGGCTGCGGCGTGCGTCCCCACGTTGCGAGCCAGCCCCTCGATCTTCCGGGCCAAGTCCAACAGCTCCCGAACCTCGGGGTCCTTGTCGTACGCTTGCTTGAGATCTTCGCTCGTTTCGAGCGCCTTGTTGAGCGAGATGCCGAGTTGGTCCGGCACCATCGCGACGATCTCGTCGACGCGAAAGATCGGCATGCTCATCGTCCGCCCCACGTCGCGGATGGCCGCTCGCGCCGCGAGCGTGCCGAACGTGCCGATCTGGGCGACGTTCGCTTCGCCGTATTTGTCTTTGACGTACTGGATGACCTCGCCGCGTCGCTCCTTGCAGAAGTCGATGTCGATATCGGGCGCTTCGAGCCGGCTCTCGTCGAGAAACCGCTCGAACAGCAGGTCGTATCGCAGCGGGCAAACATGGCTCAGCCGCAACGCGTAGCACACGAGCGACCCCACGCCCGAACCGCGGGCCGTACACGGAATCTGCTGCTCGACCGCGAACCGGACGAAGTCCCACACGATGAGAAAGTAGTCGCAGAACCCCAGCTTGCCGATCACGCCAAGCTCGCGATTGAGTCGGTCGTAGACCTCGCGCGACAGGTCGTCGCCCTCCCACCGATCGGCCTGCCCCGCGTACCTGTCCTTGAGCCCTGCGACGCACAGCTCGCGCAAGTAGTCAAGCGAAGACTTTTGCTCCGGCGGGGCGAATGTCGGGAAGTGCCGTTTGCCCAACTCCAGGTCGATGTCGACCGAGTCGGCGATTTGCTGCGCGCGCCTCAACGCGTCGGCCTGATCGCTCAGAGCCGCATACATCTCCTCGGGGCTCCGCAGGTAGAACTGATCTCCCTCCATACGCATTCGGTTGGCGTCGGTGCGGTACTTGCCCGTGTTGATGCACAACAACACGTCCTGGGCCTCGGCGTCCTCGCGCCGCACGTAGTGGGCGTCGCTGGTGGCTACCAGCGGCAGCCCCATTCGCCCCGCGACTTCGACCGCCGCCTCCTTGGCCAGCCGCTGGATCTCCAGCCCGTTGTCCTGGATCTCGATGAAGTATCGGTCTCCGAACACGCGCGAAAACCACGCGGCGATTTCCATCGCCCGGGCCACCTGTTCCTCGGCCTGGGCGCCGAGCGCCTCGCCCCGTTTGCCGCTCGAAGCGGCGAGCAGGGCCCGGCTGAATTCGCCGCTGACGCACCCGCTCAGGCAGATAATCCCTTCGCTGTATTCTTCGAGCAGTGCGCGATCGATCCGCGGCTTGTGGTAGAACCCTTCCAAAAACGCTCGGCTGGCAAGCTTCACCAGATTGCGAAACCCGGTCCGGTTCTGCGCAAGCAGCGTCAAGTGAAAGGTCGCCTCCTTCGACGACAACGCCCCCGATTTGTCGAACCGGCTTCCCGGCGCAACGTACGCCTCGTAACCCAGCACGGGGTTGATTTCGGCTTCCTTGCAGGCCTTGTAGAACTCCAGGGCCCCGTACAGATTGCCGTGATCCGTCAGCGCCAGGCCGTTCATTCCCAGCTCTTTCGCCCGCTTCACCAGCCCCTTGATCGGGCTGGCCCCGTCGAGCAGGCTGAAGTGGCTGTGGCAATGCAGATGAACAAACGACGGAACGACGACGGACTCGCTCACGGCGGCTCCCTCCCAATGGCGAACGATGGCCAAACCGCCATTGTAACGCCCCTGCTAGCAGCCGACAGGAGCGCACTTAACCGTCAGATTACGGGGCGTTTTTAGCAGCCAAGGGAAACCGATGCGACAAGCGGAGCAGGAACCGTGACGGCGCGACGAGGGCATGTCGATCGCCCCCCGTCGTGCTCGTCTCTGGGCGTGCTGAATCCGCCTCATCTCGCCCTGGCCCGCGTGATCGATTGCTAGCACGGCGCGGCTGAGTTTGCCCTTGCCCCGCCAGGGCATATCTCCGACCATCCGGCCCGCTCGTTCGGGTCGGGGCGTCGCTGGTACGCATCTCTTCGTCTGGATCGAGCGCCTGCCGCCAAATCATCGCGTCGCCCCGCGGGCGGAGAAGGATCTCCCTCGACGACGCGACTTGATCCGACCGCCAGACAACTCGCATCGGTCGACCCGCTCGACCGCGCGACCGCGCATCCACGGAAGGAAGCCATGGTCCGCAACCGCCTCGTCGGCTCGTTCGTCGCCGCGTTCGTACTTCTTGTCGCGCCGACCTTTGCCGGCGCTGCCCAGACGCTGCTCCTCGACTTCTCCATCCCCGGCTGCGCCCCCTGCCGGGCCATGCGGCCGATGGTCGCCGAACTCGCTCGGGCCGGTTACGCGGTGCGCGAAATCGACGCCACCCGCGAGCCGGAACTCGCTCGCCAGTTTCAAGTCGATCAATTTCCCACGTTCATCGTTCTGGTCGATGGGCGCGAAATGTCCCGACTCTCCGGGGCTACGACGGCACGCAATCTGGTCGAAATGATCGACAAATCGCAGCAGCTCGCCGCTCGCTCCGCCGCACCCTCGGTCCGCGGACAGTCGCCCGACGCGATCGCTCCGATCCAATTCCAGGGGGGACGCTCGACGTTCGCCCCCGAATCCCCCGGCGCGAACCCGGCGTTTCAGTCGCCGCAAGCGGGCCGGATCGTCGAACTCGAATCCCAGGCCGGCTACGAGCGTTCGCCAGCGCCTGTCCCGCCGCGTCGGGAGGACGCTTGGCCTCAAACGCGACCGACGCCTCCCTCCGCATCAATCGCCAAGCTGACTGCGGCCACAGTCCGGCTGTCGGTCGAGGACGCTCAAGGCAAGTCCACCGGCACGGGCACAATCGTCGACGCCCGCAGCGGCGAAGCCCTTATCCTGACCTGCGGACACATCTTCCGCGAGTCGCAAGGTCGGGGCGCGATTCAAGTGACGCTGTTCGATCACGGACCGCAAGGCGCCGTGAAACGCGACGTCGTCGCGGGACGGATGGTCGCCTACGATCTGGAACGCGACCTGGGCTTGGTCAGCATCTGGATCAACGCCCCCGTGCAAGTGGCGCCAATCGCCCCCGCAAACGCAGCCCCCGCGCGGGGAGAACCAGTCACCAGCATGGGCTGTAACGGCGGCGCCGACCCCACGCCGATCGTCAGCCGAGTCAACAGCGTCGATCGTTACACGGGGCATCCGAACCTGCAGGCCGCGGGAGCGCCGGTCGAAGGTCGCAGCGGCGGCGGATTGTTCGATGCTGCGGGCCAAGTGGTCGGCGTCTGCTTTGCCGCCGATCCTCAGGCCGACGAGGGGCTCTACGCCGCGCTGGGTTCGATTCACGCCAAGCTCGACGAGTTGCAGCTCTCGACCGTCTACCAACAGCCTGCGGGGACCGCGCTCGCCGCGCCGAGTCCGGCTGAGCCGCCCCAAGTCCGCGGCCAGGACCCGGCCGCGACGGCTCCCCTGCCGTTTGCCGACGAGCCCTCTCCCGGCGCCTTCGGTTCGACGCCGCCGGCCAATCCGTTCGCGTCCGCTGCGGCGCCCTCACCGGCCGCCCCGGTTCCCTCGCCTGATTGGCCGGCCTCTGCGGCGGAGCATCTCGATACGCCCAGACCGATGACCGCCGCCGAACTGGCGACACTCGACGAACTGGCTCGCCGCGCCGGCGCCAGCGAAGTCGTCTGCATCATTCGCCCCCAGGAACCGGGCGGGAAGAGCGAAGTGATCACGGTCAACGGAGCGTCGCCGGCGTTCGTCGAGGCTCTCGCCCGCTCCGCGGCCGCCGCTCGCGAGTCGGCCTCCGTGCGTCGCTAATATCTCCGGTGCACGTCGCACGGCCGGCACAATCGGCATCACCGCGCGGGCACGATTCTCCGCTCCGCAGTGCCTGTGCCGCCGCGCCTGTGGCCTAGACTTGTGAGCAAGACGCTGTGCGATTCCGGCGTCACGGGTCCTCCAAGCGCAACCCGGCCATGATCGTCTTTCTCGCCATCACGTCGATCGCCAATCTCGCTCTGGGGTTTGCGCTGGCGGTGTACCTGCTCCATTCGGGCGAGATGCCCCGCCGATTGACGCCGCGAACGCTGCTCGCTCCGATGCGGCCCGCGACAGTGACGCCGAGCAACGCGGTCGCGGAAGACTCCCCGGTCGTCTCCTCGACGACCTCCGACAAGGCGTTGGCTTCCCCGACAGAGCCCGACGAACACGTCGTCGAGGCCATGTCCTTAGGAGCGACCGAGACCTTGGCCGTTCCCGAAGCCGCCGAGAGCGACGAGAGCAGCGCCGAGAGCAGCATCGAAGCGAATCCCGCCGACGAGGTCGAGGAGGACGTTCTCGCGGGGATTGAGGCCTTCCGGGCCCAACTTGCCCAGCTCAAGGATGAGCCCGCGGTTGCGGAATAGCGTGGAGCCGATCGGTTTCGATCTGCGGACGGCGACTGCATCCGTGCGGATTCGCTCAAAAATGCTGCGGTCGCACACGCTTCGGGCCCCGCACCTCGAAAAAACGCCGCAAAATGTCGAGCCGATGAATCGGCACGGGGTTTGCTTTTCCTAAGGTCGCGTCAGGCGACCTGTCGCGACCAGCGGCGGTAATGGGTGACTGGGGCCCAGCGGCAACTTCGTCCTCGTGCCGGCAAGAGCGAGGACGACGCCCCAGCCACCCTCTTTTTTTATCCGCGCCCCCCTGCGTGCCGTTCATTCGTGCACGCAGGGGCGGCGGATAAGAAAGGAGCGCCATGCGATGCCGATCCGCAACTTGAAAAAAATCTTCGCCCCGCGCAGCATTGCGATCGTCGGGGCGAGCGCCGCCCCCGGCACGGTCGGACGTTCGGTGTTGGAGAACATCGTCCGCGGCGCCTTTCCCGGACCTGTCTGGCCGGTGAACCCGCGACACGGTTCCATCGGTCCGCACAAGTGCTTCGCGCATATTGCCGACCTGCCGGCGGCGCCGGACTTGGCCGTCATCTGCACCCCCGCGGCGACGACCCCGGCGGTGCTGCGCGAGATCGGCGCGGTCGGCACGCGCGGCGTGATCGTCATCTCCGCCGGCTTCCGCGAAGTTGGACCGCAAGGCCTCGCGTTGGAGCAGGAACTCGCCGCCGCCGTCGCGGAGTTCGACGGTCTGCGGCTCCTGGGGCCCAACTGCCTGGGGGCCATCAACCCGCATGCGCGGCTCAACGCCACGTTCGCCGCGGGAATGCCGGCCAAAGGGCGCGTCGCGTTTCTGTCGCAGTCGGGGGCGCTTTGCACCTCGGTCCTCGATTGGGCCAAGCAGGAGCACGTCGGGTTCTCCCACTTCATCTCGGTGGGGAACATGCTGGACGTCGGGATGGGGGATCTCATCGACTATCTCGCCGCCGACCCTGCGACCGAGGCGATCATCCTCTACATCGAGTCGATCACCGACGCGCGATCGTTCTTGTCGGCTGCGCGGGCGTTCTCGCGGAACAAACCGATCATTGCGTACAAGGCGGGCCGCTTCACCGAGTCGGCCCAGGCGGCCGCCTCGCACACCGGGGCCATGGCGGGAGTGGACGCCGTGTACGACGCCGCGTTTCGCCGCGCCGGGATCGTGCGGATCGACGAGATGACCGACATGTTCGACTGCGCCGAACTGATCGCGCGTCAAGCAACCCCCAAGGGACCGCGGCTGGCAATCGTCACCAACGCCGGAGGCCCGGGAGTCATGGCGACGGACTCGCTGTTGGCCCGGCGCGGCGAAATCGCTCGGCTGGCCGACGACACGATCGCAAAACTCGATGTCGTCCTGCCGCCTGCGTGGTCGCGGCGCAACCCGGTCGACGTGATCGGCGATGCAACCCCGGAGCGATACGCCCGCGCACTGGAACATGTGCTCGCCGACCCGGGGGTCGACGCGGCGCTGGCGATTTACTCGCCGCAGGCGATGAGCGATCCGACCGCCGCCGCCGCCGCGGTGATCGAAGTCGCGCGCAAGTCGAGCAAGCCGGTGCTCGCCTCCTGGATGGGGGGGCAAGCGATGGCCGAGGCGGTCGATCGCTTCAATCAAGCGGGCATTCCTACCTACTTCGCCCCCGAGCAAGCGGTGCGGGCCTTCATGAATCTCGTCTCCTACGCCCGCACTCGCGACTTGCTCTACGAAACGCCCCGCGACGTGCCGGTGGCGTTCTCGCTGAATCGCACGAAGTTTCGCGAGGTGTTCGATTCGCTGCTGACCGAGGAGAACGACGTCCTGGGGGAGAGCACCTCAAAGGCGCTGCTCGATGCGTACGAGATCCCCGTGACCAAGACCTATCTCGCCCGAACGGCGGACGATGCGGTGCAACTCGCGACGCGGGTCGGGTATCCCGTGGCGCTCAAGATCGCCTCGCCGCAGATCACCCACAAGACCGATGTGGGGGGCGTGGCCTTGGGGCTCTTGGACGAGTCTGCGGTGCGTGCGGCCTTCGACGAAGTGATCGCCTCGGCTCGCCGCCGGCGCCCCGACGCGACCGTCGAAGGGGTCGCCGTCCAGCGGATGATCGACCGTGCCGCCGGCCACGAGTTGATCGTCGGAGCCAAACGCGATCCTGTATTTGGTTCGGTGCTGATGGTCGGCGCCGGCGGGGTCGCCGCCGAGTTATACGCCGACCGCGCGCTGGAACTCCCCCCGCTCTCCGAACGGCTCGCCCGGCACATGCTTGAGAGCTTGCGTTGCTGGCCGCTGCTCAAGGGCTTTCGCGGTCGGCCGGCGGTCAACATCGACCGGTTGATCGAGGTGCTCATGCGGGTTTCGTACCTAGCGGCCGATTACCCCGAGATCGCCGAACTCGACGTCAACCCGCTGCTGGCCACGCCGGACGACGTCGTCGCGCTCGATGCGCGAGTGATCCTCGATCGCGCGGCCGTGCTGCGCACCCCGCGGCGGTTCTCGCATCTGGCGATCCGGCCCTATCCGGAGGAGTTCGTCCGCACGGCGAAGCTCGAAGACGGCGCCCCCTGCGTGCTGCGGCCGATCAAACCCGAAGACGAGCCGCTGTGGCACGAGCTGCTCGCGTCATGCTCAGTCGAAACGCGCTGGATGCGATTCGGCTGCTTGTTCAATCACACGACGCACGAGATGGCGACGCGGTACTGCTTCATCGATTACGACCGCGAGCTGGCGCTGGTGGCCGAGGTCGACGAGGGGGGAGAGCGGAAACTGGCCGGAGTCGGTCGGCTGGTCGCCAACACCGATCATTCGGACGCCGAATTCGCCATCCTCGTGGCCGACGCGTGGCAGAATCGAGGCTTGGGCTCGCTGATCACCGACGCCTGCTTAGACGTTTGCGCGGAGTGGGGCGTTCGCCGCGTCTTCGCCGTGACGGCCCCGGGCAACACGCGAATGACGCGGATTTTCCGCAACCGCGGATTCCGATCCGACGGGACGGCCACGTCCGAAGCGATCGTGTTGCGCAAGGAATTGTTCCCGGCGCCGGGCGCGGGAGGAAACGGATTCGCGACCTCCACCGGACCGCGTCTCCCCTGGACGCCGCCGACGGCCAGCGCGAGTTAAACCGCCGCAGCAATCGCGAGCGGATTAGCGTCGCCGGCGCGCGGGACGGCCTTCGCTGCGCGATTTCAGTTCTTCCAATTCATTAGAGAGCCTCAACCGCAGCGGGCTTTCGGGCGACATCTCCTCGAGCAGAGCCGCCGCGTCGACCATGGTCTGCGGCGTGACGCTTGATCCGTGGAACAAGGTTCGCCATTTCCGCGTCGCATCGCGTTCGTCGATCATTGTCGAGAGTCCTCCGAGGTGAGTGCGGGTTCCAGCATCGACGCGGAAAGGTTCTTCGCCGCGGGGTCGTCAGCGTTCGTCCGATCGTTTCATCCGGAGCAGCTTTCGCCGCGCCTCGGTCTTGATTTGTACGGACGCCGCCGGCATCTCCAAGAGCCGGGACAAGTCGTCGACGGCGCTCTCCCGATCGTCGATCGTACTGTACGCCAGCGCCCGGTTGAACAGCGCCATGGCCCGTACGTCAGGAGCCGTTTCAGGCATTTCGACGGCGATCGTGTAGTCGATGATCGCCGAATCGTTGCGGCCGGCGCGGGCTTCCAGCACTCCCCGCCGATAGTGCCACGCCGCTCGGATGCGCGGAGAGAACCGTTTTGTCAGCCAATCGAACAGCGGCATCGGGGTCCTGATCGGGTCAAGGAGCCGACTTGCGAGAAGTCGCGTCCACGGGGCCCGTCGCATAGGCGACGGCCGCTTTGCCGTTCGAAACGCAGAACCAGGGATGATCGACGGCCTCGAGGACTTCAGCGGCATCCCGGCCCGTATGCGCGACGAGCTCGTCCAACGAGCATTGGTCAGCGGCTTGGAACAGGTAATCCCAAACGAGGTTTCGAAGTTCGTCCATTGCGTCGCACCTCCGCGTTACGTACCGACTCGGCGGTCGAATTGCCCGCCGCCGACGCGACGCGTGATCAGTTTTAATCGCTCGCCGAAGATCAGCAATCGTCGGCCCGCATCGCCTCAAAGCCGGCGGCAGTGAGGCTGTATCCCCCGGCAAACGACTCTTTGATCAACAGTTGGCGATCGATGAGCCGTTGCAACGACGCCGCGTGTTGCAGTCCCAGCGGGCCGTGGAAACAAAGCATCTCCCCGGGCCCGACCAAGTAAGTTCGAAACACGGCCATCACGGCCGATTCAGCGCGGGTGAGCGTCACCGCAGATCCCCTCCTGTCAGACGGACTGGCTGTCAGTCGATGAAGGAGCGTCTCTTCGCGGAGCGCTCCACGGGCCGATCACAGCGTCATCGGGGGACGCATCGGATGCGGTCGACTTGCGATCCTGTCGCCGTGCACGTTTGTCTTCGGCGCGACGCTTCTTCTCCATCTCGCGGCGCTGCTTCTCGATCGTGTTCTGATTCTTCGCCATCGGCTCGCTCTGAGAGGTCGCCGCAGCGCCCGCGGGCGCTGCGGCATCGGCTGGGTGAATTCGTTGCCGCGCCAAGCTGCGCGTGAACGCGCGGGGGCGCATGAACGCCGTGCGCCGCTCCGCGGCGCGGACCGTTGAGTGAGCGATTACCAGCGGCGACCGCCGCCGCCGCCGCCGCCACGGTAGCCGCCGCCGCCGCCTCCGCCGCCACGGTAGCCGCCGCCACCGCCACCGCCGCCGCCGCGACGTTCTTCACGCGGCTTGGCTTCGTTGACCTTGAGCGGACGGCCCTCATGTTCGCGATCGTTCAACGCGGAGATCGCGCTCTGGGCGTCGGCGTCGCGCTCCATCTCGACAAATCCGAACCCTTTGCTGCGACCCGTGTCGCGATCCATGATCACCTCGGCGCTGCGAACAGCGCCGTACTCGGCGAACAGCGCTTCCAGATCGGCGCTCGTGACGCCGTAACCCAAATTGCCGCAATAGATTTTCTTACCCACGAACAACGTCCTCGCGCTGCGAATACCGGAACGGAATCAAAGCGACGCGCGCAGCAGCGGTCGTGATTCGTCAACGAGAAGGGACGGACGAAAGAGCGTGTGGCCGACCCATGAATGAAGCGGCATCGCATGCGCGATCGGCTGAACCAACGCATTGATTCTAACCGAGCCTCGGCAGTTTGATATGGGCGAATGCCCCGAATCGGACGATTTCGCCTGCCGCGGGGCGTTTCCGCGCCGGCTGTCCGCCGCCCCGGCGGGCGCAACTGGCCTTGACTTGCTACTTCGCCCGCCGCCCGTCGGTGCATTTGTCCTCGGAATTGGCGCCGAGGACGCTGCGCGCCTGGAGCTTGATTCGCTCGAGAAATCGCCGGGCCCAGGCGAACTCGACCGCCAACACCCCCAGACCCAACGGGATCACGACCATCGCCGGCCCCGGCGTGACGAGCATCACCACGCCGATCGCCACGATCGTCATGCCGATGACGAACACCACCGCGCGTCGGGCATGTCGCACGGCGATCCCGGCCTGCGTGCCGATCAACCGTTGCCAGCGTCGGTTCGGAGACCGGTTGCCAGGGGGCGTCGCGGGGGATGGAACTTCGGGCATGGCAGGTCGAACCTGAATGACGCCGGAACGAGGACGCGATGTCGTCTTCTCGAAGCGCCCCCGGCAACCAGGATCCTTGAGTAACCAGAACTCCCGTCCCCGTTCATTCGCTGTTGATCAGTCCAGCGCCCCGAACCAGCCGCGGCGTTCCATCCACTTGGCACCCTCTAGCACCGGGAATACGGTGAACGCCGCGACCGTGACGATCGCCCAATCGACGGCCGACAGACTGAACGTCTCGAACGGGGTCTGCAATAGGGGGATGTACACGATCAAAGCCAACAGCAGCAGTTCCCATGCGATCGCCATATTGAGCCAGCGATTGGCAAACGGACGGTGAAAGGCGGAAGTCCGATCAGAGCGGAAGTTGTACGCCTTGACGAACTGGATCAACACGAGCGACACGAACGTCATCGTCATCGAATGTTCGAGCGATCGGCCCGACTGCAGTTCCCAGGCGAAGAGCCCCAGGTTGACCAGCGCCGACCAGACCCCGCCGACCAGCATCAGCATGACGACCGACCGAGTGAAGATGCCACGTCGCGGCGAACGGGGAGGGCGCTCCATGAGTCCCGGTTCGGGGGGATCGACCGCCAGCGCCAGCGCCGGCAGGCCGTCTGTCGCCAAGTTGATGTACAGCAATTGTACGGCAGTGAGCGGCAACGGGTATCCGGCGACCGAGGCGCCGACCATCAGCCCGATCTCGCCGATGTTCGACGACAGCAAGTACATGAGGTACTTCTTGATGTTGCCGAAGATGACCCGCCCCTCTTCGACCGCGGCGACAATCGAGGCGAAGTTGTCGTCCAGCAGCGTCATCGCGGCGGCCTCGCGACTGACGTCGGTGCCGGTGATTCCCATCGCGATGCCGACGTCAGCCTTCTTGAGGGCCGGGGCGTCGTTGACGCCGTCGCCGGTCATGGCGACGATCTGCCCGATGCGCTGGTAAGCCGTCACTACCCGCAGCTTGTCGGCCGGCGAGACGCGGGCGTAGACCTCGATCGACGGAGCTTGGCGCTCGAGTTCGCCATCGTCGAGTCGCTCAAGCTCGGCGCCGGTGACGACATGGCCCGTCCGGAGCAGCCCCAGTTCGCGGGCGACCGCCTGAGCCGTCAGGGGATGGTCGCCCGTGATCATCGCCACCTTGATCCCCGCGGCGTTGCAGGTGGCGATCGCGGCACGCGCCTCGGGGCGCGGGGGGTCGATCATCCCGACGAGCCCGAGGAAGGTCATGTCCCGTTCCATCGTGGCGATCTCGGCGCCCGGTTTGTCGGCGACGGCCAGCATCCGCAGAGCCTCGCCGGCCTGTTGCTCGGCGAGGTCGAGGATCGACCGCCGAGCGATTTCGTCGAGTTCGACATCCCCGGCAGCGGTCGCCCGCCGCGTGCAGGCCTGCAAGACGATCTCGGGGGCCCCCTTCATGCAGGCCAGCGATCCTGCGGGCCCGTCGTGCAGCGTGCTCATCCGCTTGGTCTCGGACGAGAAAGGGATTTCGTGCGTGCGCGGGTGCTCGGCGTCGAGCGCGGCCTTCTGCAGCCCGGCTTTCGCGGCGGCGACGACGATCGCCCCCTCGGTCGGATCTCCTTTGATGCTCCAGGCGCCCTCCTGCTCGTCGCGCACGATCGCGGCGTCCGAGACCAGCACGCCGGCCTGGAGCAGACGGAGGAGCTCCCCGGGCGGGACGATCTCCTGACCGTCGAACGAGAATCGTCCCGGCGGTTCGTAGCCGATCCCCGCCGCCTCGAACACCCGGTCGCCGGCCGCGAGTTTGAGGACGGTCATCTCGTCCTTGGTCAGCGTGCCGGTCTTGTCCGAGCAGATGATCGACGTGCTGCCGAGCGTTTCCACGGCCGGCAGGCGCCGCATCAGCGCGTTGCGTTTGACCATCCGCTGTACGCCGATCGCCAGCGAAATCGTCACCACCGCGGGGAGCGCCTCGGGGACGACCGCCACGGCCAGCGCGATGCCGAAAATCAGCATCTCGATGAACGGCTGTCCGCGCCACAGGCCGATCGCCACGATGAACAGGATGACGACTCCCCCGGCGATGGCGAGCGATCGGCCGACGCGGTCCAGATTCTGCTGCAGAGGCGTTTGGCCCGTCTCGACCTCCTGGAGCATCGAGGCGATCTTGCCGAACTCGGTCTGCATGCCCGTGGCCGTCACGATTCCTCGACCGCGCCCATAGGTGGCTGCGGTGCCGGCGAAGACGAGGTTCGTCCGATCGCCGAGCGCCGAGTCGTGCGACGGCAGGGGGGCGGTTTGCTTCTCGACCGGCGCCGACTCGCCGGTCAGCGCGGCCTCCTCGACCTGCAGATTGACGGCTTCAAGCAACCGGCCGTCGGCAGGGATCTTGTTGCCGGCCGTCAGCAGAACGACGTCGCCGGGGACCAATTCACGGGCCGGGATTGCGATTTCGCGCCCGTCGCGCAGCACGGTCGCCAGTGGCGCCGCCATGCGGTGAAGCGCCTGGATTGCTCGCTCGGCGCGGAACTCTTGGACGAAACCCAGCAGCACGGCGAACAGCACGATGACGCTGATCGCGATCGCTTCGATCGCATGCCCCAGAAACGCCGACAACCCGATCGCGACGAGCAGGACCAGGATCAGAACGTTCTTGAACTGATCCAGCAGCAGCGACTGCCACGTCGCCCCGCCGGCGACCTGCAGCTCGTTGGGGCCGTGCTCCGCGAGCCGCCGGGCCGCCTCGGCGCCGGTCAGTCCGTCCGCTGTCGCGTCGAGCCGCTGGCACGTCTCGCCGATCGTCAGTTGGTGCCACGCGGTTGCGGGAGAAGGTTCTGCGAGAATTCCCATCCTGTCGTTCCGTCAGAGATGCCGGCGAGCGCCGCGACGATGCGTCCGAGAAGCTCGCTGCCGTAGCTGCCATCCTGCCCGGCAGACCCGCGCCGACGCAAGTAGCGACCGCGTGAAATCCGATCGACATGCCAAGCTGTCTTGCTGAGAATTCACCTGGTCAGAGCAGTCAGGGAATCCACTTCGAGCAACGCAACGGGACGCGGATGAGGCCGGATTCTCGTGGCGAGAAAGGGAAGCTCGTCGTTTGAGCGGGCCGATCGCACTCCGTCGCCCGTCGGACTCTGCATCGTTTGGAAGCGATCGGTGTTGTCCTGTGCCCGGCCCGAACAGGACAGACAAGAGTGCAAGATTGCGCAGTTTCGCAACGTCCGTAAACAGTCGCGGCCGGCTCCCCGCAAAGAGAGTCGGCCGCGACCGAGTCGTGTGAGTTCAGCAGCGCCGTGCTCGCGATATGAACGCGTCGCTGCGTCAGTTCCGACGCTTCAGCAATCCCAACGCGGCGAGTCCGCAGCCCAGCGTCAGCAGGACTGCCGACGGTTCGGGAACGGCCCCGACGGTCGGGGTCGCCGCCCCGGCGCCGTAGTTCGTCCGCCAAGCGGTGAGATCGGTCGCGCTCGGCGAGGCGCCTCGCTGCCACTGCAGGAAGTCGCTGCCGTCGACGCGGCCGTCGCCGTTGAAATCGCCCGGCGTGACGATCGGGGCGCCGAGCGTGCTCACCGACAAGTGGCCCGTGCCAGTGAAGAAGGCGCTCTCGAAAGTCGCGCCCGAGCCGAACGCGCCGTAGGTGCCAGGCGTCTGGGGAATGTTGCCCAGATAGAGCGAATCGATCACGTCGGCGCCCATAAAATCGAGGTCGAAGATCGCCCCCGTGTGGACAAAGACGTCGGCCCCGTCGGCCAGATAGGGATTATTGATGCTGAGCGTCCCCGCTTCGATTCGGGTGTCGCCCGTGTAGGTGTTCTCGCCCGTGAGTTCCAACGTGCCTGTGCCGATCTTGACCAGCGTGACCGGCGCCGTCGTGCTGCTGCTGCCGGTGCTGTTCTGAATGACGCCGGCGAAGGTGGTGTTGGTGTTGAGGGCTCCGATCCGCCACGTACGGGCCGTGGCTCCCGAACCGCCCTGGTAACCGTATAAGGTCGACGTGGCGTCTCCTTCCAGGGCCCCGAGCGTCAGCGTCTGCACCGAGGTGGCGCGATCTCGCAGCGAGGCGCCGTTGGTCAACGACACCTTCGAGTTCGGCAAGCTCGAGTTGGCGCCGTTGAGACGGACGATCGTCGTGTTGACGGTCACCAACGGTTCGACTTCGTCCGTGTCGGTGGCGCCGATTACCGTTATGTCGCCGGTGTAGCCGGTCAGAGTGCTAAGGTCGATGATCTTGCCGACGGTGACCGTCGTCAGCGTCAAATCGCCGTCACCAGACATCGCGGGGATGCTGAACGGATTCGTATTCCCGCCCGCTGAAATCGTGCTCGCCGTGCCGCCGGGGAGAGCGAGCGAACTGTTCGTCAGTCCCGTGGTTGCGGAAGCGTTTGTTGTGGCCATGATGGCGGCATTGGACAAGGTCAGCGCCCCCGTTCCCAACGCTCCGACCGCGGCGCCAATGTCGACCGTTCCTCCGGAGATCGAGGCCGCCCCCGAAAACGTGTTGGCCGTGGTCATCGTCAGCATGCCCGAGCCGGTCTTCGTGAACGTCGCGCTGCCGCTGATGCCGCCGGTTCCGGAGATCACGTAGTCGTTGGCGCTGTTGTTCACGACGACCGCCGTGGGCTGGACGTTAGCAGCCACGTTCACGTTGAACGTCGTCGCCGAGTCGTTGAAGGCGACGCTGTCCGACTGGAAGAACGTATTGGGACTCGCTCCGGTCCAGTTGGGGGTGGTTTCAACGTCCCAGTTCGAGCCGCTGTTGCCCACCCACGTGAGGCTTGCGCTGCTGACTCCCGGGGCGTTGAATTTCAGGCTGTTGCCGTCGATGAAGGGAACCGGATCGGCGCTGCGACCGGGCCAATTGATCGTGATGCCGGCCGGGGACCCCGAAAATGCTCCCGCGGTCATGAGCGTGTAGGTCCCCGTCGTCGGGATGCCCCCCAGGAAGTTGGGGGTTACCGTGCCGTTGGTCAGCGTGGCGGTGCCGGAGACGTTGATCAAGTCGTTGCCGGCGGCGGGATTCAGCGTCAAATCATACGCGTAATCGCCGCCGTTCCAGGTGAAGTTGTTGGCGAAGTTGATCGTCCCCCCGACGGCCGTCGACGGGTTGATGCCCGAGGCGGTCGTGCCGCTGATCGTGTTGGCCGGGCGGATGACCCCTTCGTCATGGGCGTAATGACCGACGATTGTTCCGGCGCCGACGACTTGCTGCATCGCCGCGGTCGAGTAGGTTCCCGAGTAGCCGGCGACGTCCAGCGTGGCGCCGGACTGAATGTTGATCGTGCTCAGCACTTCGCCGACCGTGCCGTGCAGAATCCCGCCCGGGATTGCCGTGCTGCCGGTCAACGCCAGCGTGCCGGCGGAGACGGTCGTGATCCCGCCGCGGCGATTCACGGTGCTGTTGCCGGTGGGTTGATAGCTCAACGTCCCCGAGAGCGTCAGCTTGCCCGTGCCGACCTTGGTCAGGTTGAGACCGCCGAGGTCGGTCGACGAGTTGGGCGTTGGGGCGCTGGTCGTGTCGATGGTTCCCGCGAAGACCGTGTCGGTGTTGAGAGCGCCGATCGAGTAGGTGACGAACGAGCCGCCCCCCTCGCCGCCGCCGGAGAGGATCGCCGCCGAGGTTCCCGACAACGACCCCAAACTGACGGTGTTGCCGCCGGAGTTGGTGCGGGTCCAGACGGTGATATCGTCCAAATTCACCGCTGAGTTCTGCAAGCTCCCCCCGGCGTACGATCCGCCGTTGATGCGAAAAGCCCATCGCCCGCCGCCGCTGGCATTCACCACGGCCGGAGCACCGTTGAGGGCCCAGTTGTCGTTGGCGCGAAGTGTCCGGCCGGCGATCGCGACCAGATTGAGCGTGGCCCCCGAAGCGTTCAGATTGCCGATGTCGGTCGTGCCGGCGCCGGCGACGAGGGTCGCCGTGTTGCCCGCGGCGACGTTGATCCCTTGGGCGAAGCGAATTGCCGGGCTGGTGTCGAGAGTCGCTCCATTGGCGATCGTAATTGCTTGGGCATTGAGCGCACCCCGAACCCGGAGCGTCCCTTCGTCGATGTTGATGCCGCCGGTGATCGTGTTGCTCGTTCCCGTTCCCAGGGTGGCGATCCCCGCGCCGACTTTCGAGAACCCGTTGCTGCCCGCCAAGCTGTGGGCGATGAAGGCGTCGTCGAACGTGGTGGGAGTCAGCGTATTGACCCGAATGATCGGCTTGCTGGCCCCGTTGTCGAGCGTGATGACGGGCAAGGTTAACTCGTCGGTCCGCAGTTCCCACGATCCGGCGGTTCCCAATCCCGTGTCGCCGAACAGCAACTGCCCGAGCGTAACGTCGGCGTTCAGAGTCACGCTCGCGTCGCCGTTGAGATCGACTTGGCTGAAATCGGCGATCGCGGCCGAGCCGTTCGGAACCCCCCCCGACCAGTTGCCGGAATCGCCGTAGTTGCCGCCGCCGGCGACGGTCCAGACGCTGCCTTCGGCGACGGGGACGCTCGCAGTCATAGCGAAGACAAACGCACTGACGACGGTCCATCCGGCTACGACTCGCCGGAAGCACGAATTAAGTTGCAGACGCATGGGTGCCGAGTCCTCTCTCTCAAGAACAAGTAGGGTCAGTTGTCCGCGCACGGTCACAGCGAACGATGCAGTGAAGCGACGTACGCCCGGTCCCCTCATTGCTGAGAGGAGCCTAATGGGCGTGCGCTAGCGCGGATCAACTGGTTCGCAATAGCGAATAAGCGAAGGCTTCGATCAGAATGCTGACGGGATGAGAATCGCCTGGGTTTGGTTGTAACCGGCGGTTTCCCGTACCGCTGCCGCTTGCGATTTTTTGCGCATATTTTGCACTAATTGTGCCGTTCGGGCGGTGCGAGATGCGGCTCTCGCTGAGGCAGCCATCGCCTCGTCCAATGACTTCGGCGCCAGCGTCGGCCCTGAATCGAGGGAGCGAGCCAAAGACGGCGCCCCGGGGGGGCGACGCTCTCGGGCCGAACTCAATAGTTCCACTGCAATTGCAGTCGCAGCAGCGAACCCTCTTCCTGCTGGTAGGGCGCCTGCGGAAACGTTCGTTCGGCGAACGTGTATTGGGCCGTCAGCTCGAGCGCCTTGCTGAACTGATACTCGAACCCGACCTCCGCTTCGCGGATGCGCTGGGTCGGGCTGTTCGCCTCGTGCTTGCGGCCGCCGTCGTAGCGCTGCAGCCGAACGAACGGGAACAACGTGCCGGGCCGGCCGAAGACGCAGAACTCGTCCCACTTGTAAAACAGTTGGAAGTAACCGCCGTACAGAGAGCTGCGCTCGACGTCGGTCTGGGCGGCGTTGAGTTGCGGCCCCTGCCCGTTGGTCCATTCCCCCTGGACGCCCCATGGTTGCGGGTAGAGGACAAAGCTCACCGCCCCCCGGCGATCCAGAAAGTCGGGCCCTCCGCCGATTCCCGCCGACCGCTCGATTGTGTAGGTCCCGGTGTAGCCCGAGAGCCCCGGCTCGAAGATCTGACCGTTGGCGAACATGAACGGGTAGGAGATGCGCGCGACCACGTGCTGGTTGGAGTTCAGCTCGGGTCGATTCGCGGTTTGTCCGTTGTAAATCCCCAGCCCGACGACGCCGTAATCGCCGGAGCCTTTAAGTCCGCTCTCGACAAGATGCTTGAACCGCTCGCGAATGAACGTCGGCGCCCAGTAGTAGAACACTCCCAAATCGCGCTCGTTGACGACCGCACTGTTCAGCGGATCGTTTCGATCAAGCGCCAGGCGGTTCTGACTCGACTGGAGATTCTCGAAACCGTACGGGACCTTCGACTGGCCGATCCGAAGCCGATGTTCCTTGCACGGGTCGAGATGGACGTCGGCGTAGAAATCGCGAATCTGCAGGAAGTGTAGCGGGTTGGGCCCCGTGGCGCCGCTGGCGAAGTCGGGCTGAATGTAGTACGAGACGTACTCGCCCGCATCGCCGCTGAAGACCATGCGGGCCCGCCGCAACAAGAACGACTGATCGTCGCCGATCGAGCGGTCGCCTTGCGGGCTGCGCAAGTTCGGGTTTGTCTCCCCGATGCGGTTATAGCGGAACTGGGCATAGCCCCGAATCTTCATCTTCTCGTACCAAGCTTTCTCCTTCTTCTCTTCCTGAGACGCAGCTTGCGTCTCGAGTTCAGGGAGCTTGAATTGCGGCTCGTCCGGGGCGTCGGGCGCGGGCAAGTCGGCCGGATCGAACTCGGCCTCCGGCTTCGCCGCCGGCGCTGGGGGGTGATCGTAGTCCTCTCCCGAGACGACGTAGGAGGCGGGCGCCACCCCGGTCCAGATCGGCGTCGGCGCCGGCGTCGCTGGCATGAGTTCGAACGGTTGCCAAAGGTCTCCCTCCAAAGCCGCGGTAAGGGGCATCTCCTCCACGTCCGCCAGCCCGCGGACGCCTGCCTGGGCAACGCTGCATGCGATTGCCAGCCATGCCGTGCACAACTTCAGCGCGCATGCCATGGGGCAGAACTCGGCAAACAGAGCAGACGCGGGAGATAAGATGGGGAGACGAGTCGCCGCACTTTGCGCCGCGAGACGCGTGAAATGCGCATGCTCCTTATCGACAATTCGCACTCGCCCCATCATTCCAGCCGGGGATTTTGCGGGAAGCAGGATGCTAGCAAAACGAGATCCGTGCCAAGGGGGTCCCGTGGCGCCGTCGCTCAGTGCGTCGCCGAGCGATTGAATATCGCCGCACCCTGCCAAGGCCTTTCTGCAGGGCCAGGGAGAACGAATCCGCAACGGTTCGAGCAACTCGAATAATAGTGGTTCCCCCGCAGAATCTGCGGGCAATTGAGCGTCTGTTCGCGGGGTCCTGGTGGCGGGACCAGCGTCCTCAGTTCCCGCCCCCTTGTATGTTCTCAGAGACCCATAGTCAGAGTTCAATGTGCGAACCGTCGAGTTGCGCTGCGCAGCATGACTCGGCGCGGCCGGCGGCGACGCGGCCCCTCGACTTTCGCGACTCGCCTCTGGCCCTCCTTCCCTGACGCGATCTCAACCGGAAGCGAAGTTGTCTGCTGAGAACCGGCGGCCAATCGCAACCCGCTCTCCGGTGAAGTCGGCGAACGGAACGCGCCTCGTGCCCCGTCGCGATTGCACCGCGAAACGTCCGCGAAGTCGGTCCTTTGCGCCGCATTTCACTCGCAATCCTCGCAAACTCGCAATCCGCGGCCGATTGAATTCGTCGTGACGGGCGGAAACGGGACGGTTATCATGGTGGGCATGTCGTCGCTTGGCCGTCACCGTTGCGTTCGCTGGCGTCGGTCGTTGCCGGCCGTGTTGGCCGCCGCGCTGGTGCACCAGTTGGGGGCGTGCCCCTGCGGCTGTCTCGACGGCAATCTGTGGGTGCAGCAGGCTCGGCAAGTCGCCGGACGGACGGCCGACCCGACCCCGCGACCTGCGTCGGAGCAGACTCCCCCGTGCGCCGATCACGCGTGCGACGAGACGGCGAACGTCCTGATTGCCGACGGAGAGCGGGGACCGCTTGAGGACACAACGGCCAATCCGTTGATCGCCTGGATCGGCAAGTCGACGTCCCTAGCCAATCGGTCGTTTGGCATGCGGGCCGGAGCGCCGCAGGCGCCTTCTCCCGACGGTCGGCCCCCCGCGCCGACGCTGCGAATTCAATCGCAACTTCTCTTGATCTGAGCGCCCGCCCTTGCTGGGCCTGCCCGCAGCCCCTCGGACGCCGCACGAGCCGAGTCGCTGCACAGCCCTGGGCGCCGTCTCTTGACGCAGCCGACGCGCTCGCGCGCTGCCGTCGATCCTTCGGCTGTCACGCTCGTTCGCTTTTCCCCGCCCCTCGGGAACACCGTCGCCATGAAGTCTCATTCCATGCCGTGTGCCGACTCCGGATGCCAAGGCGAAACAACTTGGTTCAGCATGCCGTCTCCCGCCTCAGTCGTCAGCGCGTCGGTCGTCTGGGCGTTGATCGCCGCGCAGGCGTCTCTTGCGGGCGACGCATCGAAGCTCGCGCTCAGCCCGGCCGGCGTCGCCGCCGCGGGGATCGTCGTCGCTCCAGTCGAGATTCATTCGCTACGGGCGACGGTCGCCGCGCCGGCCCGCATCCGCTACGACGACCGGCGATATGTCGAAGTCACTGTCGCCGCCTCGGGCATCATCTCCGCCATCGGCGCCAAGCCGGGCGACGCGGTCCAGGCGGGTGCGATGCTCGCTCTCGTCATCAGTCCCGAGGTCGCCCAAGCGCGGGCCGAGGTGCTGCGCAGGTCGGCGAACCGCGACCTCGCCCAACTCAAAGACCGCCGCGCTTCGGCCGTCGAACGGGGCGTGTCGACCTTGCTCGCCGCCGTTCACGCTCGGACCTCGCCCGAGGAGATCGCCCGGCAAGTCGAGGCCGTCGAACTGGGCGCGTATCGGCAAAGCATTCTGGCTCGGTACGCCTCGGCGCGGCAGGCGGCGCTGCTGCGAACCGAGGCGAGCGACCCGGAGTTGGCCTCGGCGCTGCCGGGGCGAGAGGTCCAGCAACGCCGCATTTCCGCGACGACCGCCCAAGCCGACCTCGAATCGGTTCTCGATTCGGCAGCCTACGAGGCGCAACTTGACGCGCTCACCGCCGCCAACGAACTTGCCGACGCCGAGCGACAAGTCGCGATCAGCCGGCAATACCTCGCGGCCCTCCTCGGCAACGGCGGCGACGAAGGGCGCGCGATCGGCGAATCGCAGTTGGCGGAACTCGAGGTGCGGGCTCCGATCGCGGGGACGGTCCAGTCGCGGGCCTTCTCGGCGAGCGAACGGGTCGCCCCCGGCGACGCGTTGTTCGTCGTCGCCGACACCTCGACGGTATGGGTCGAGGCGGACATCCGCGACCGGCAGGCCGGCGCCCTGGCCCTGAAACCCGGGGACGAGGTCGAAGTTCTTGTCGGTGGCGCCGGCGGCAAGGCGTTGCCGGCCCAGGTTCACTACGCCGGCGGCGAGGTCGGCGTCGAATCGCACGCCGTGTCGCTCGTGGCCGTTCTCGACAACCCGCGGGGCGATCTGCGGCCGGGGCAGTTCGTCGAAGTGGCGGCGCCTGTCGGCGCCGAGCGGCGCTGCCTTGCCGTTCCCGAAGCGGCGATCATCGAACATGAGGGGCGGGTCTTCGTCTTTGTCGAGACCGCGCCCGGCGAGTTCTCCGCGGTCGACGTCGTCGTCGGGCTGCACTCGCAAGAGTGGGTCGAAGTCACCGCGGGACTGAAGACCGGCGAACGGGTCGTCGTCGCGGGGGCGTTCGCGCTGAAGTCCATGCAATTGCTCGATCAATTGCAGGATTGAGTCGCAGTCGGTCTGTCCTGTCGCTCCTGATTGGTTCCTGTCGCCCAGGCGTCGCCCCATGCTTGCCAAACTTATCGAATTCGCGCTCGACAACCGGTTCCTGGTGCTCGTGGGGACGTTGCTGACGGCGATCGCCGGCGCCGTGGCGGCGATCCATCTGCCGATCGACGCCGTGCCCGACATGACGAACGTGCAGGTGACGATCATCACCAGCGCCGGGTCGCTCTCGCCGATCGAAGTCGAGCGATACGTCACTTACCCGGTCGAGTCGACCATGGGAGGACTGCCCAAGGTCGAGCAACTGCGGAGCGTCTCGAGGTTCGGCATCTCGGTCGTCACGGTCGTGTTCCGCGAGGGGACGAACATCTACTGGGCTCGGCAACAGGTCTCCGAACGGCTCCCCGCTGCGGCGGCGCTCATTCCGGCCGGCTACGGGTCGCCCGAGTTGGGACCGCTGACGACGGCGCTTGGAGAAATTCTCCAATTCGAGGTCCGCGGCGAGGGCTACGACGCGATGCAGCTTCGTTCGATTCTGGAGTGGGAGATTGCCCCGCGGCTCCGCCAGGTCGCGGGGGTGACGGAGATCAACTCTCACGGCGGCTTTCTCAAGTCGTTCGAGGTGCAGCCCGATCCCAAGTTGCTGGCGAGTTTCGGACTGTCGCTGGCCGACGTCGTCGCAGCGATTGAGGCGAACAACGTCGCCGCCGGCGGGGGCTATGCGGTGCACCACCAGGAGCAGCGGTTCATCCGCGGCCAGGCCTTGCTCGCCGGCCCCGCAGACATCGGCGCCGTCGTCGTTCGCCGACCGGCCGCGGGGACGCCGATCTTGATCCGCGACGTGGCGACGGTCGTCACGGCCCCGGTAACGCGCCAGGGGGCGGTTACCCGCGACGGTCGCGGCGAGGCGGTCGTCGGGCTCGTGATGATGCTCGTCGGCGAGAACTCCCGCGACGTCGTCGCACGGGTCAAAGAGCGACTCGCCGAGATCGGCCCGACGTTGCCCCAGGGGATCGAGGCGGAAATCATCTACGACCGGGCTTCGCTCATCGGCCGGACGCTCCAGACGGTCGTCAAGAACCTCGTCGAGGGGGGAGCGCTGGTGATCCTCGTGCTCCTGGTCATGCTCGGCAGCCTCAAGGCGGGGCTCATCACGGCGCTGGCCATTCCGCTGTCGATGCTCTTCGCCACGAACTTGATGCAGGCGTTCGGCGTCACGGCGAGTCTGATGAGCCTGGGGGCGATCGACTTCGGACTGATCGTCGACTCGTCGGTGATCATGGTCGAGAACTGCATGCACCGCCTCGCGCACAACCACGCGGGTCGATCGCGGCTCGCGGTGATTCGCGACGCCGCGATCGAGGTCCGCAAGCCGACGATGTTCGGCGAACTGATCATCGCGGTCGTTTACCTGCCGATCCTGCTCTTGGAGGGGACCGAGGGGAAGCTGTTCCGCCCGATGGCGCTGACGGTGCTGTTCGCCCTGCTGGGATCGCTCGTGCTGTCGATGACCTTCATGCCGGCGATGGCGTCCCTGGCGCTCCCGCGGACCATGTCGGACGTCGAGCCGCGACTGGTCCGGTGGATCAAGCGGTTTTATCGCCCCGCGGCGAACTGGGCGATTCTGCATCCTCGGGGGACCGCAGCGGCCGCGTGCCTCGTGCTGCTGGCGAGCGTCCCCGTCGGGTGGCGACTCGGCGCCGAGTTCATGCCGCGGCTTGAAGAGGGGGATCTGCTCGTCGAAGCCGTCCGGCTGCCCAGCGCCTCGCTCGAAGGGGCGATCGCCATGTCGACGCAGATCGAGCGGACGCTGCTCGAATTCCCCGAGGTGAAGACCGTGTTCTCGAAGACCGGCCGCCCCGAGATCGCCAACGACGTCATGGGGGTCCACCAGACCGACGTGTGGATCCTTCTCCATGATCGCCGCGACTGGCCCGCCGGCCAGTCGCGCGAAGCGCTGATCGATCGGATGTCGGCTCGGCTCGCCGACGAGGTCCCGGGAGTCGCGTTCGGCTTCACCCAGCCGATCGAGATGCGGGTCGACGAGCTCGTCGCGGGGGTCAAGGCCGACGTTGCCGCGCTCCTCTACGGCGACGACTTGTCGATCCTCGCCGAAAAGTCGAAGGAGATCGAGCGGATCCTCCGCGGGCTCGCCGGAGCTGCCGACGTACGGGCCGACTTTCAGGCCAACCTGACGACGATCACCGTGCAGCCCGACCGCGCAAAACTCGCTCAGTACGGACTGACCGCCGAGCAAGTCATGGCGGTCGTCGAGTCGCTCGGCGGGGTGACGACCGGAACGGTCTTCGAAGGGCGGACGCGGGCGCCGATCGTCGTCCGGTTGCCGGCCGAGTGGCGCAGCGATGTCGACCGCATCGGCCGGCTGACTGTCGCGCACGCGGGAGGCAAACCGACGCCGCTCAGCGAAGTCGCCGACGTGCGGGTCGAGGAAACGCCCCCGTCGGTCGAGCACGACGCCAACCGACGACGGACGTTCGTTTCGGCGAACTGCCGAGGACGCGACGTGGCCAGCTTCGTCGCCGACGCGCAGCGGGCGGTCGCCGCCGAGGTGGACCTCCCCCCCGGGTACGAGCTGCGGTGGGGAGGCGACTTCGAGAACCTGCAATCGGCCAGTCGCCGGCTCGCGATCATCACCCCGATCGTGCTGTTGTTGATTTTTCTGCTGCTGCACACGACGTTCAAGTCGACGTCGCTGGCGCTGTTGATTTTTCTGGCGGTCCCGATCGCCGCGTCGGGAGGCGTGTTCGCTCTGGCCGCGCGGGGATTGCCCTTCAGCATCTCGGCGGGGGTCGGATTCGTCGCCCTGTTCGGCGTCGCGGTCCTCAACGGGTTGGTCTGGGTCAGCGCCGCCGAGACGACCCGCCGCACGGGCGCCCCCGTCGCGCAGGCCGCGCACGAAACGGCGCTGTCGCGGTTGCGACCGGTGCTGATGACGGCGCTGGTCGCCAGCCTCGGCTTCTTGCCGATGGCCCTGTCCCGCGGCGATGGGGCCGAAATGCAGCGCCCGCTGGCGACCGTCGTCATCGGAGGGCTGATCACCTCGACGCTGCTGACGGCGCTGGTGGTTCCGGCGATCTACCCTTGGTTCGCCCCGCGCGCCGCCGCCGACCGCGGCGAGCAGTAATTCTGCGAAGGATCGGCTCCCTGGCATGATTCCAGCCGAGCGCCGACCCCCGACCCAGCCGATATAACCCGCAGAGCTGCGCCCGCCTTGCGCCCTGGGGTTCGCCCGACGATCGCTAGCGGCGCCGGCGCGCTTCCAGGGGGGAAGAAATGTCTGGGTTGCGATTCGCTGCACCGGCGCTCCGCATCGGAGCGACGCTGACGGCGGCGGCTGCGCTGACGGCGACGGTCGGCTGTCGCTGTCGTCGCGAGCCCTCGTGCATTCCGTGCTATGAGCGCCAGGTCCAGGGGCCGCTGGATCAGACCGGCGCCTTCCCGGCGCTTGCGCCGCAGGATCTTCCGCTGCACCAGCCGGTCTCCTCGCCGGATGCGGACCCGTCCGTGCAGCCGCTTGCGCACGGCGAGCCAATCGAATCGCTCCCGGCCCCTGCCGGCGTCGAAACCGGCGGCGAGACGCCGGAGAGCGCCGGCCGGCGTCTCCACGTGCCGCCGGATTTGCCGGGAGCCGAGGCGGGACCGGTCGTCCTCCCGCCGTACGCGGGGCCTGACGACGTGCCGTACAAGGCGGCTCTCGAGCGGCTCTACGGCGGAGCGCCCGACGTTCCCGGGTCGCCTCCCGGTCCTCCCGCCGGCGACGAACCGCTCGACCTCGCCCAATTGCAAGCCCTGGCGCTGGCACACAGTCCGGTCGTTCGCGTCGCCGCGGCGCGGATCGAGCAAGCGCGCGGGTTGGCCCTCCAAGCCGGGGCGTACCCCAACCCTGCCGTCGGATACCAAGCCGACACCGTCAACACGTCCAACACCGCCGGCTATCACGGCGCCTACGTCCAGCAAACCTTCATCACCGCCGGCAAACTGAAACTGGCTCGGTCGGCGGCCGAGGTCGACCTTCAGAACGCCCGCCTCGAGCTGCGCAAGGCCCGCATCGACGTCGCGACGGCGGTGCGGACCGCCTATTTCGAGGCTCTCGTCGCGCGGGAAAAGGTGCGGATTCAGTCGACCCTCGCCGACTTCACCGAAGAGATCTTCCGAACGCAGGCGCGGCTGGTCGAAGGGGGCGAGGCCGCCGCGTACGAGCCGCTCGAGTTGCGAGTCTTCCTGCTCCAAGCGCGAGCCGCGGTCGTCCAGGCCCGCCAGAGCGACGGCGCGGCGCAGCGCAAGCTGGCGGCCGCGCTGGGCCTCCCCGAGTTGCCGGTGGGGCGACTTCTTGGTCGTCCCGACATGCCCATTCCCGCAATCGACTACGACGCGGCGCGAGCCGTGATGCTGGCCCGTCATACCGAACTGGCCGCCAGCCGGAACTCGGTCGTCCAGGCGCAGCGGCTCCTGCAACTGGCGCTCGTCGCCCCCCGGCCCGACGTCGACGCCACCCTCGCCGTGCAGCACGACTACACGTTCGACCCCGGGGCGACGACCGTCAACGTGCAAGTCGGCGGGCCGATTCCCGTCTTCAACCGCAACACGGGCAACATCATCGCCGCGCAGGCGAAGGTGGCTGAAACGCAGCACGCGGTCAGCCGAGTCGAGAACGCTCTGACCGCGCGGCTCGCCGACGCCTACGGCCGCTACGAATCGAATCGCCGCCTCGCTCAAGACTTTCAACCGGCGGCCCTGCGCGACCAGGTGCGGACCTATCGCGGGATCTACGAGCGGTACCATCGCGGGTCCGAGGGAGTCGCCTTCGGCGAGGTGATCGTCGCGCAACAACTGCTGTCGACGCTGCTGGCTCAGTACCTCGACCTGCTCGGCCAGCAATGGCAGGCGGTCGTCGACGTCGCCGAATTGCTGCAGGTCGACGACGTCTATCTCCTCGGCGAAGCGGTCCCCGTGACGCCCCTCCCGGACTTGCCCGCCGCGTCGGGCCTCCTCGAACAGCCCGCGGCAATCGGCGTTGTCGAGGATGCGAGCGTTGCCGGCAGCGTCGACTTAAGTTCGTGGCAGACGATGTCCCGCTGAAGGCGCGCAGGCAGCGGGCCGACGCGGCCGGACGACTGCGTGCGGGGCTGAGGTGCAGTCGCGTCGTCTTCGACACACTGCTCGGCGGCATGCTCAAGCGGTACGAACGGCGCGCGGCTTGAGGTCGTGGTCGACTCGCTCTCTTCTCGACGCTCGCGGAGCCACGTACGCCCGGCGCTGCTGCGCGTCACGCTTGCTGCTCTCCTCAGGAATGGCGTGGTCGGCCCATTGGTGGTTGGGCGGCGACATATAGTTTACCTCGCCGGTATCCACTTCGGCCATTCGGGATTCCGCTCGAGATGAGCGAGGAATGCCCGGCTCATGTAATCTTCCAGATAGCTGAGAATGCGGTATTGAGCGCACTGAGAATAATGCCGTTGGGCAGCCTCGCGGTCTCCTGCTGCTAACAGCGTCATGCCGATGTAGAAGCGTGCCTGGCAAAGTGCGATCCGAGAGTGCGCCGACCGCTTGAGCAGTTCGTCTTCGTCGATCTCGCCGCAGGTGTAGGCCAACAGGTGAGGCCGCCATGGATCGAACAGCGTTCCGGACTTGAGAAATGCGCGAAACTTCTGGCTTTCTGCTCGGGCCTTGGGTAGATCCCCCAACACACAGTTGAAGGTGTAGTGAAAGCGATGGGCGTTCAACGCGTCGAGCGTTTCCTTGCCGGGGGACTCGAAGGCTTCCCGAACCACCTCGGGTGAATCCGCTGACGCCGAAAGCAACAGGCTGCGAAAGAATTGCGTCGATCGCGCGTTATCGAATTGAGAGAGCCTGTAGTCGCATAATGTGATGGCCTCGTCGCAACGGTCGTGTCGAAACAGAGTCAACGCCAACAGCGCGATTTGCCACTCTTCCATTTTCTGCCAGGCGGCGATGGCGTTGTCATCGTCACCAAGATAGTCGTAATACAGCGCTCGCCAGCGATGCGATTGGTATTGCTCGGGGAATTCTTCCAGGGCCTTGGCCACCTTGCCCGCTTCGTCGAGATGCTGCTTACGTCGCGTTTGATCGCCGGTGACTGAATAAGCCGTCGCGGCGACGAGTCGCGCATAGACGATATTTCCCAGCAGATAGAAGTTTGGCTCCAACATGGCCCGTGCAATTTCCAGGTCTTGCAGGGCGAGTTCGGCCAGTTCGGCACTGGCGGTATCCATGGCGCGTTCCACCAGGACACGGCCCCGCGTAAGTCGCGCTTGGACGCTGGTCTTGTCAAGTTGAACAGCCCGATCGAGGGTCTCAAGCGCCCGCTCGAAATCAGTGGTAAACTGCGCCTGACCGAGGAGGAGATAATCCTGCAACGTGACGGGCTGAAATGTGCCGAGCGTGCTGACGACCGCCGCTGCCTTCTCGTGTTCTTCATTCGATTGATAAGCGTTTGCCAGCAGCGCGTGCACCGCCAGGCTCTTGGGCATGTGCTTGCGGGCCTGTTCCAGCTGATCGCAGGCATCCTGGAATCGCCCTGCCTGCAAATCAAGCTGCCCCCGCAGCAGCAACAATTGGCGAGCAGGCGCTCCCAGTTTGTCCGCTTTGTCGATGGCCTTGGCGGCGCGATCCAAGTCGCCTTCCAATGCGGCGAGTTGAGCCGTTTCAAACAAGGCGGCAAACTGCGCATCGGTCCAGCGCGCCTCGGAGACGTGGCTGCGATAGGCGAAGAATGCCGTGGCGATGGCCAATAATGCTATTCCCGCAATGGTCGCCGCCCAAGTGCGGTGACGTTGAGTCCAGCGGACGCAACGACCTAGTGGCGAAAGCGGGCGAGCCGTAATCGGGCGCCCCGCGGCGTAGTAACGCAAGTCATTGGCCAATTCGCGAGCCGATTGATAACGGCGCGCAGGATTCTTCTCGATGGACTTGAGGCAGATGGTTTGCAGATCACTGGGAGCCGAGCGGTTGTGCAGCTTCGGCGGCACGGGTTCTTCGTGCATGATCTGCGATATCACCTGCTCACGCAGCTCGCCGGTAAAGGGGGTGCGCAACGTCAGCAGTTCGTAGAGCGTCACGCCGAGAGAATACACGTCGGTGCGGGCATCGACCGGTCCAACGCCGGCCGAGATCTGTTCCGGCGCCATGTAGAAGGGCGTGCCCATGACCTCGCCCGTCCGTGTCAGCCCCGGCTCTTGAGCGACGCGTGCCAAACCGAAGTCGCCAATGTGGATCGCGCCGTTGCTGGAGAGCAGCAGATTCGACGGTTTCACATCGCGGTGGATGACGTTCATCGAGTGAGCATAATGGAGGCCTTCAGCCACATCGGCCAAAGTGTCGGCAACCCAGTCGAAATAGTTTCGGCCCTTCAATTTCGCCAACAGGTCGATCTTTGGCGTCGGCAATTCACCTGGCAAGGGAGTTGCGTCTCTCGCGATAGCCCTCGTGGCGGCCACCGAGAGATCGTGCTTCGGAGGCGGTTTGTCGCAGGATTGCAGTTCCGTCGGCGGATGCTTGCGGAGCTGGTCGAGCACTTCGCTCAAAGAAGGGCCTTCGATAAGTTCCATCGCATAGTACATCGAGCCGTCGTCGTGCCCGCTGGTGTAAACAGCGACGATATTGGGATGGCTCAGCCGCGCGGCGGCTTCCACTTCTCGCTGAAATCGCGACTGCGCGCTGGCTGAATATCTCAGGTGCGGAGGCAGCAGCTTCAAGGCGACCGGCCGATTGAGCGACACTTGCCGAGATCGATAGACAAGCCCCATTCCGCCAGCGCCGATCTGTCGCTCTATGATAAAGTCGCCGATTTGCTGCCCCACGGCGATGACCGGCGGCAAGGGCAAATGTCCCAAATCGACCGGTTGAACAGCCGTTGCCAAAAACGACGACGGTGCGCCGTGGACAGCCAGCAACGAGTTGACTTCGCTGGTCAGCTCCGCGTCGTTGCTACAGGCCTCGCGGACCCAGTCGGCACGCTGCTCGGGGGGCACTTCCAATGCCTCCTCGAACAACTGCAACACGAGCCTGGCCTTTTCAATCGACACGCCCGTCCTCCGATTTCAGTTCATGCAAAAGCCACGTTCTCGCCACTTCCCAATCGCGTTTGACCGTGGCGGGAGATATTTCCAGCACGGCAGCGGTTTCCTCGATGGATAAGCCGCCGAAATAGCGCAGCTCCACAACCTGGCATTTGCGTTCGTCCAGCAGGCTGAATCTTTGCATGGCCTCGTCGAGATCGATCAGCTCCTGAGTCGGCTCGTCGGTGGCGATCAAAGCCTCGTCCAAAGAGAGTTTCTGGTGGTTGCCGCCGCGCTTTTGCCGGCCCCTGGCGCGAGCATGGTCCACCAACAGATTCCGCATAGCTTTGGCCGCCAGCGCCAAGAATTGACCCCGGCTTTGGGCATGCAACTCGCCGCGTTCCAACAGTTGCAGCGATATCTCGTGAACCAGGGCCGTGGCCGTGAGGGTGTGGTCAGGGCGTTCGTCGCGCATGCGCGCCGCTGCCATCGCACGGAGCTGGGCGTAGGTTGCCTGAATCAGTTGTCCGCGAGCATGGGTATCGCCCTCGGCGGCCCGCTCAAGAAGCTGGGTGACGTTCATGTCGATGATGTTCCCAGTTTTTTTAGATTCCCTGAGCCAGTCCACCTCAATTCGTCGCCTTGTATGTCGGCAGGCCGCTCCTGCCCGGCATTGCACGGCTTGACATGCCGCATGCCCGTTGCCGCTAACCCATTGTAGCACTGCAAGTTACCGCTCGGCAGCGTCTTCCTCCAGTGGCGCTAACAGGCCATTCTCCCCGCAGAGCTTGCCGTTCGTGAGGCCCAGCGGGAATCGCGCCGCGATTTCGTTGACCTCCAGCAGCAGAATAATGACCGTCTCCCTTGAGGGCAGAAAAGAAGATGACTCGCAACTTTTTCCAGCGTTTTTTGAAATCCGCCTCGAAAAGCAGCAAGCGGCGCGGTTCACGATCCTCGGCCGGGCGCGGTTTTAGCAAGCGCCTGGCAGTCGAATCGCTGGAAAGTCGGCGTTTGCTTGCCATAACCGCGACCTTTGCGCCGGCTGCCGGAACCCTGAACGTGTTCGGCGATTCCGCGGACAACACGATCGAAATCAGTCGCAACGCCGGTGGAGCAATTCTCGTGAACGGCGGGGCCGTGAACATCGTGGGAGGGGCGCCCACCGTGGCCAATACCACATTGATCCAGGCGTTCGGATTGGCGGGTAACGACACGATTTCGCTCAACGAATCCAACGGCGCTTTGCCAGCCGCGAAGCTCTTTGGCGGCGGGGGCAACGATACCCTCATTGGCGGCTCGGCCGCGGATCAGATATTCGGCCAAAGCGGCGACGACGTCCTGCAAGGCAAGGGAGGCGGCGATTTTCTGTTTGGAGGTTCCGCAAATGATGAACTCATTGGCGGCGATGGCGATGATCTTGTCTTCGGTCAGAATGGCTCGGACCAAATGATCTGGAACCCAGGCGACGACACCGACCTGAACGAAGGCGGCGGGGGTGTTGATACCGTGATTGTCAACGGTGGCAACGGCGCGGAGGTCTTCACCACGACGGCCAATGGTGCCCGGGTGAGATTTGACCGCCTCGACCCCGCACCGTTTGCGCTTGATATCGGCGCCAGCGAAAACTTGGTCGTCAACATGAACGGCGGCAACGACTTTTTTTCCGCCACGGGTAACCTAGCGGCACTCATTGCCGTCACCGTCGACGGCGGCGCGGGCAACGACACGATCTTGGGTTCCAACGGCGCCGACGTTCTCATCGGTGGCGACGGCAACGACTTCATCGACGGCCAACAAGGGAACGACACGGTATTCCTGGGTGAGGGTGATGATACTTTCCAGTGGGACCCCGGCGATGGCAGCGATATCGTTGAGGGGCAGGGAGGCTTCGACACGATGCTGTTCAACGGCAGCGCGGCCAACGAAATCTTCGACATCGCAGCCAACGGCGCTCGGGTTCGCTTTACTCGCAACATCGGCAATATCGTGATGGATCTCAACGGCATCGAGTCCATCGACCTCAACATGCTCGGCGGAGCGGACACTGCGATTGTCAACGATCTCACTGGCGCCGATCTCGTGGAAGTGAACGTCAACCTGACCGGCACGTTGGGGGGCGCCACCGGCGATGCGGCCGTGGACAATGTCATTATCAACGCCACCGCGGGTGAGGACGTGGTCTTTGTGACGGGCTCCGCCGGCGCGGCCGCCGTCTGGGGGCTTCATGCGGTCGTCAACATCGCCCGAGCTGAACCTGCCAATGACCGACTTACAATCAATACGCTTGCCGGCGACGACGTGGTGGATGCTACCGGTATGGCGGCTACTACGATTGCCCTGACTGCCGACGGCGGCGCCGACGACGATGTGCTCCTGGGTGGTGACGGAGCCGACACGCTGCTCGGAGGCGAGGGCGACGACGTGCTGATCGGCGGCCCCGGGCTCGATATCCTCGATGGCGGCCCCGGCGACAACGTGGTTATCCAATAGGTGCCAATGTCATCCCAAAGGAGCCTTGGCGACTGAGGAATCTGGGTCGAATGGTCTACGACGCGGTTCTTGGTGAAACCCTGATCGTGCGGCCCCGCGATCCTAGAGAATGGAACATTCCATGCGAAACGACAAAACTACAACGCGGTCATCGAGACCGTCACAAACCCTGGGGGTTGTCGCACTCTTGGCGGCGTGCCTGGCACTCCGTACACCCGCCGAGGGGGCGACGCTTGCCCAGCTCTTTGCCGGCAATACCATCACGGCGGGCAACGCACGATTCAGCCATTGGGAACTCTTGGAATTGGATTCCACCACCGGCGTTAACCCGCTGCTCTCGCAGATTTTCGTGACGCCGATCTCGAGTGATCTCGACCAGCCGGGGCTCAATTACTCAACCAACGGGCATCTGGCTGCCTTGGGCGTCAATGCCGTCGACATGCAGCTTAGGTTTCGCGTATCGACGCTCCCCGGGGGCAAGGCTTTTGTCGGCCAATCGCTCGCCCTCGCGGGGATCACCATGGGCGGACCTTCGGGACTCGCCTTTGTGTCGCAAGAAAATGCCTCCCTGTCTGGAGTTGATCTCGGCTCGACGTTGATCATGGCCGACAACGAAACAGATTTCCTGCAAAATGCCGATCTCGAAACCTTTGCCCCTCAGCTTGCCCTGTCGGTTACGATGAACGTGTTTCTGACGGGGCTATCCGCAACGGATACCGTCAATCTCACGTCGTTCTTTCAACTGTTTTCGCAAACGGGTCCGCCAAACCTTCTCGGCGATTTCGACCTGGACGGCGACGCCGACGGCCGGGACTTTCTCATTTGGCAGCGAGGTGGTTCGCCCGATCCGCTGAGCGCGGGCGATTTGGCCGATTGGCAAGCGGGTTATGGCGGCAGCTTGCAGGTGGCGAGCGTCGCCGTGCCGGAGCCCCCCTCCGCAGGACTACTGCTGGCCCTAATTGCTTGGCTCAGCGCTTCCCCTGCGCGAAAAAAGACAGCTTTTTGTGCGGGGGGTGGTTAGAATCGCACCAGCCTTCTGAAGAATTGCCCAGGTCGGAATCGGCAGTTCGTTCCGCCGTCTCGCTCAGGACTTCCAACCGGCGGCCCTGCGCGACCAGGTGCGGACCTATCGCGGGATCTACGGGCGCCATCGCGGGTCCGAGGGAGTCGCCTTCGGCGAGGTGATCGTCGCGCAACAACTGCTGTCGACGCTGCTGGCTCAGTACCTCGACCTGCTCGGCCAGCAATGGCAGGCGGTCGTCGACGTCGCCGAATTGCTGCAGGTCGACGACGTCTATCTCCTCGGCGAAGCGGTCCCCGTGACGCCCCTCCCGGACTTGCCCGCCGCGCCGTAGGGCGCCTTCCAGAAGCCCCCGCGCACGTCGGGAGCCAGTCGCCGACAAGCCAACGGGTTCAAGCCCAAGACCGACCTGAGTCGCCTCGGCAAGATCGAAGTGAACGACACAGCTCACCTGCCGGGGCCGGCTTTGCGGCCCCGGTCAGGTGCAGCGCCTGGTTCGGCGTGCCTTTACTCCTCGCGGGCGAACCCCGGGTAGTCGAGGAACGCCGCCAGGAACTCGGGGAACGTGACCGCCAGCCGCCGCACCGACGGCGGCCGGGACTCGTGGGCGTAGTACATGACCGGGTACTCGCCGCCGGACGGCCCGCCGGACACGTCGAACAACACCTGATCCCCGTCCGCCTCCATGAAGAACTCGGCGAAGCACACCATGCCCTGCGACGGCGGGGGCCACGACCCGCCTTTCTGCTTGACCGAGCGTTGCTGCTGCGGGGTGAGCGTGTCGAGCGGCTCGAACTCGTGGACGAACGGGTGCTGGAACCCGAACTGCACCACCCCGCCGAGCAGCCAGAACTCCCGCCCGCACCGCAGCAGCCGCTTGTACGACTCCGGCAGCGGCACCCCGACGGTCTCCTCCATCTCGCGGAGGTCGGCGTCGGTGGCCGGCGGCTGGACGTTCTCCAGCCCAACCGCCGACCCGTCGCCGAGCCGAACGGCAAACTCGGGGAAGGCGACGGCCACCCGTGTCAGGAACTCGTCTTCCATGCGCCCTCCTGCCGCCGAACGACTGTCTTCAGCAGATCGCAGCCAACGGATTCCCAATACCGCAGGACTTCATCGCGATTCTGCTGCAAGGCTTTGTTAGCCCTTGATGACATAGGGATTCGACCAATCGACCTTTGGCCGCGATACAAACCACGGCAGCAACTCATCCCGAATCCACTCTTGCATGTTGGCCGCACAACGCTCATGGCCTTCATTATCTCGATGAAATCGGAACGAATACCGTTTTTGCCCCGGAGTGTTTGGGCACTCGTAGGGCAGCGAATGCGGACCTTGCGCAATCCGATCCCCGGATGCGGTTTCCCAATAGCACCAGAACCGAAAGATCGTGTCAAACGTCGGGACATCGATCGACAACACGAGCCTGACGCCATCCTCAGCGACGTAATCGAATCTCCCTCCGGTGCGACCACCGGCAATTCGTTCGAATCCCACAGTTGCAAGCCAAGGAGTCATCATTGACATGATGCGTTGCTTGGCCTGCGTTTTGTCCTTGCCAGTGGAGGCATGTTGTTTTGGGCTAACGACCCGTTCACCGGGCCGCGGTGAACCTCGCTAATTTTGGAATCCGCGCGGCCCGCGGCTCCGGTGCAACGGATTGTTAGCTGGCCAGCCTCACGGTTCGGCCTCGATTGGAGAAGACGACACGATTTGGACGCCGCCACACACCGGACAGAATGACGTAAATGCCTCCATTATGGCATCAGCAGGAACATTGGGGAATATCTTTGCTTGTAAGTCCGACGGCGCGTCGAACAGGTCTGGCATGCCGCACTCATTGCAGGGGGCGATGTACCAGCCATCGCGCTCCCGCAAATACTTCTCTGTTACCAAGTACGGTTCGTTTTCAGCGTTCGGTGCCAAGAAGAGAATTGAATCGTTTTGCTTGAGCCGTGGCAGCTGTTGCGGTTGGTTCAACAACGTTCCCTGATAAACCGGACCGATCTTGCCAGTCACGCGAACCCAAACAACTTCGGGGCGCGCCTCAGTGAGACGTGGACCACCAGCGTGGACGATGACCTGCACGTCGTCGGGGAATTCCGGATGGAACTTGCCCGAGAGCGCGGGGTCAGTTCGCCACGGGTATTCGTTGTCCGTCATCGGTGGATTGGAAGGTTCAACTGATTGAGCGGCCAGTGGAGGTGTGGTGGGGTCATCAACCTTTGAGGCGCGTTGGGAGTCTGAGCATCCAGCAGGAATTGCGGCGAGGTAAGCGAGCAGCAGAGTCGTGTGTCTTGGCAATGCGATACTACTTTCGACCAGCTAACTCGTTATTAGACAGAGACTGCTTCAGTAAGCTCGGCATACTGAAGAAGCCCTTCAGTATGCAGCCTGCAAGCCTAGCGGGTTGCCGCACGCCTCTCTATGTTAGCGGCTTCGCGACGGCGACGGAACTCACCTCAGCGGGGTGCCGGACCGTCGAAATCCGCTGAGGTCAAATCGCCCTCGGTGCGTTTGTCTCACTTCCTCCTCACAGCGGTCGTGCGACTGCCCGCGACGTGCGGACAGTTGCGGGAGCCAGAATCTTTGAACATGGCCTGGACGTTCCGCTCGCGCCCCGCCGGATTCTGGCGGAAATTGAGCCACGGCATCGTGGAGAAGGAAACGGGAACGCCGCGCCGGTCGGCCGCCGAGCGGGGAGAGCAAACGCCCCAGGGCGTGGCTCACGGCGCCCCCGTCTGCTGCGCAAGCGCCCGGGATCGTGAGCGACGCCCCGGGCGGCCGCGGGTTTTGCTTGCCGTCCGCGGGTTTTGCTTGCAAAACCAATCGGCCCGCGAGCCGACGCGTCGGACGCAAGTCGATTGCGAGCAACCAGATAAGCGTCAATCCAACCAAGCCGCCCCCCGGAGTTTTGCTCGGAGAATTCACAGTTTCGAGGTTCAGCAAAATAGCAAAACCCCCCGGCGACGAATGCGCGCCGCCGCGCGCCGTCAGTTCGCTGCGCGGCGGCGGGTCCAGGCCGCGAGCGCGAGCATCAGGGTCGCTGCCGCGCTGCTCGGCTCGGGGACCTGCGTCGTCGCCGTCGCGACGCTCGACGCGCCGAAGTTCCGCTGCCACACGAGGAAGTCGCGGCCGTCGCTGACGCCGTCTCCGTCGGCGTCGGCGCCGTCGTCGACCCCGTAATGGGTCTGCCACATCGACAAATCGCTGGCCGTCACCATCCCGTCGAGGTCGAAGTCGCCCGGCGGGAACGTTGCCGCGGCCACGGCCAGGACGCCGGTCGACAGCAGGTTCGCCGCGTCCCACGCCAGCCCCGTCGGCAACGACGGCAGGATCAGGGCGTCGAAGGCGCCGCTCGTCGAGTTCCAATCGAACAGATCGAAGCTGTCCCCCGCCGCGGGCGTCAACCCGTTGATCAGCGACACTGTCAGCGATCCGCCGAAGTTCGCGAGGCCGTTGACGACGATCGCGTCGTACTGGCTGCCGCGCACCAAGCCTCCCAGTTCCACGAACGTGTGCGACCCGGCCTGCAAATCGAGTCCGCCGAGGGTCAGCACGCCGGGACCGCTCCCCGGCGCGACGGCGCCGCCGTCGGCGATCGTCGCCGTGCCGGCGACGACGCCGGTTCCTTGCAACATCCCTCCCGCGTTGACGACAAGCGGGCCCACGACCGAACCGTTGACCCGCACGGCGCCGCCGTCGATCTGCGTTCCGCCCGTGTAGGCGTTCGGCCCGGTCAAGGTCAGCGTTCCGGCGCCCCGTTTCACAAGCGAGCCTCCGGTTCCCGAGACGGCGCCGCTGAACTGCGTGTTGGCGGCCGAGTCGACGATCAGCCGGCCCGCTCCGAGCGTGACGGCGGAATTCACGGCGCCGGCGAGGGATCCGATGGCCTGGACCGTCCCGTTCACGTCGAGCGTGGCGCCGCCGGCGATCGTCACGTTCGTGGTCGTCGGCAGGGTTCCGTGGACGTTCGTCCCTTCGTACAACGCGGCGATCTGGGCCCCGGAGAGGGCCTGATCGTAGAATTGGACGCCGTCCATGAGCCCGTTGAAATGGACCGTGCCGTCGCCGGCGAACGTGTTGGTCGTCGCGCCGAGTCGCACGACCGTCCCGACGTCGAAGTTCGCAAAGCTGCTGTTGCCGGAGGAGAGGGGCTGGAGTTCGCCGTCGACGTAAATCGCGTAGTACCCGCCGCTGTTGACGTAGGTCACTTGCCGCCAGTCGTTCGTGGTTACCGCTTCCGAGCCCGCGGCCCCCTGAAAGAACCCGCCCCCCCACCGGACCGCGCTGGGGACGCCGCCGCTGCCGCCGGCCGTGCCGTCGCCGAGGTAGAAAATCGTGTTGCCGCTCGACCAGCTCGTGCCGTTCCCCTTGGTGAGAATTGTCGAGCCGGGCGTCGCGGTTTTCACCCAGGTCGAGACGGTCCAATTGCCGTCTCGGCGGAGGTCGAGAATCGGATTATTGATGTTGACCGAGGCCCCGCCGGAGAGACTGACTGCATTGCCGTCGCGCCCTCCGGCGACGATCGTCGCCCCCCCGGCGAGCGTGCCGTTCATCGCCGCGCCGCCGCTGCCGGCGTTGACGACCGTGGAGCCGCTGACGCTGTCGAACGTGTAACTGGCGACGGGAGTCACGGGCGCCAGCCGCAAGATGCCGCCGTTGATCGTCGTGTCTCCGGCATAGGCGGCGGCGCCTTGGAGCGTCATCACGAAGCCCCCCGTCTTGACGAGCGAGCCGGTCCCGCCGAGGCTCGCCGTGACGTGAATCGGTCCCTGGGCCGCGTCGAACACGGCGGATTGGGAGAGGGTCGCGTTGCCGGCCAGTCGGAAGACGTCGGACGAGCCGTTGGCGTGCCGCACGTAGCCGCCGTCGATCACAAGATTCTTGAACGTCGTCGTCCCGGTCGAGCCTGTGCCCTTGTAGAGCAAGCCGCCGTTGATGCCGTTCGTGTTGTTGACCGTCAACGAGTCGCCGACGAAGGTGAAGCTGTTGCCGCTGGCCGGTGTGCGGAGCATAAAGTTGCCGGTCGAATACGCGGCGCCGGGGTGGGCGAACCGGCCGTCGCTCCAGGTGTTCGCGTAGTGGAAGCCCGAAGCGCCCAGCGCGTCCGAGGCCGTCAGCGACACCGACGTGGCGGACCAGGGATTGGCGGTCGAGCCGATCCCCATGTCGGCTCGCTGAGCGTAGACAAGCGCGACGTGCCGTTGTTTGTTGATCTCCGACCCTTCGCTGTCGTAGTTCAGCCCGTACGGCCAAAAGTGAATGGAATCGCCGTTGAGGTTCGCTTCGTGTCCGTCGAACTGGTCGACCAACGTCTCGCCCCGCAGGCCGTCCCACGGCGCGCCGTACGTTCCCGAGCCAAGGTAGTGGGCCATCTCGTGCATCGTGACGCGTTCGTTGGGGTACGTGCCGCCGAAGCCGATCGAACCGAGGTAGCTCGCCTGGGCGGTCGGGATCCCGGCGTTGTAGTAAACGTAGATGTTGTAGTTGCCGAAGTCGCCGTACGCGTTGTAGCGCCCGACCGCCGATTGCATCGCACTGACGGCGGCGTCGCGGTGCGCGGCGCTTGGCCAGCCGCCCTCCGCGACGGTGAACGACAACGCGGCGTGCGACTCGCGCGGATCGGCGCTCGCAAGCACAAACGCCGTGACGACGATTCTGGCGATTCGTGAATTCAACTCGGCGACCTCAAGAGTTGGCGGGACGCGCCGGTTCGCCCAAGCGGGTCGCGGTCGTGACGACGGCGCGACTCTCGGGACGACGACGCGGGGGGGCGTTCCTGGGACAAGATGCTGCGGGGGGACGCGGCGCGAGCGCCGCGACGACCGCTTGCAAATACGCCGCGGTCGGCGAGCCCCCATCCGTCAATAATGACGCCGATCGCCGATTTCGGCTACGCATCGCGGCGTCTGACGAGCGATTCGCGACGACCTCTTTATTAGCGTAATCCTATCTGTGCTCGCGGCTAGTCGTATTCTCGCATCAGTTGTTTAGGAATTGCGCAGCAAGGCGAACGGCGGCGGCATGCCGCGCCCGGTGAGCCGGTTTCCGTTCCAAAGCCAACCTTCGCTGTGCAAGTTCGTGCGCGTCGCTTTGCAGGGCGACAGTCAAATTGCGCCGCGCCGCCGGCATCTTGTCCGATCGGGGAGAGGGTGCGAAGCAGCGCGGGAAAAATGCAAACTCGGAGGAGTATTCGTCACGTTCCGTCAACGAGCGGCCGCAGCAGGTCGGCGCCATCCGTTCGTGGTAGGATGAGGGACGCATTCGGCTTCGCCTTCAATCTCCCGACTTGCGGAACCTCTTCGACATGGTCCCTCGCCTCGTCATGCTCGGCGCGTTGTTGGCGACGAGCGTCGTCTGCAGCCACGCCGAAAGTCCCGCCGCCGATCCCCCCTCCCTCGCCCCGTCGGCCGACGACGACAGAAACGTGCGCGAGCAGGTGGTTGAGTTCGTGGTCGCGGGGTCGGCGACGGGCGTGAAGGTCTGCACGGGCGCCGCGTCGGGACCATGCTGGCTTGCCGAACACCCGCTCGGGAGCGGCCGGCCGGGCGCCGCCGTCGAACCGATCCTGCTCCCTGCGAAGCCGGGCGAAGCGATCGTCTTGCCTCGCTTCGAGGACGCGGGGGGAATCGTCCGCGATCGGCTCTTCTCTCGCTGGTCAGTCACGAGCCGCCCTCAGCAGCCCATTCGTCCGGTCGTGTCGCCACGGTACGCCGAGATCGAGCACCCCGCCCGATCAGCAGCCCATCCGCTTCTGCGGAGCAAGAAGGGACTCGGGGGCTTCGACGTCCGCCGCGGTTTCGTCTCCGACCTTGACGAACTCGGCATCGCGACCGTCACGGTCAACGTGACGCTCGATTTTCTGCGGGAGCGAGCCGCAAGTGCCGACGGGTCTCCCGCACATGAGTACGGCGGCACAGCGTACGACGTCGACGCAGGGGCGATCGCGGCGCTCGACGCGACGTTGCGGGCCGCCGCCGAGCGGGAGATCCTCGTGTTCGCGATTCTGCTCGTGCCGCCGCCGCGCGACTCGTCGCCGATAAGCCGACTCATGGCCCATCCCGACTACCAGCCCCCGGCCCACTTCGCAATGCCCAGCGTCGACGATCCGCGCGGTATTGCAACCTACGCTGCGGCGATCGACTATCTTGCCGGGCGCTACGCGGGCGAGGACGACCGTCACGGCCGGATCCACCACTGGATCGTTCACAACGAAGTCGACGCGGGTCGAGAGTGGACCAACGCGGGGCGAAAATCGCTCGTCGAGTACGTCGATCTTTACCACCGTTCGCTGCGTATCGTCCATCAACTCGTCCGTCTCCGCGATCCGCAGGCCCGGGCGTTCGTCTCGCTGACCCACAGTTGGCGGCAGGCGGAACGTCCGGAGTACTATTCCGGGCGCGAGGTGCTCGCGGAGCTCGTCGCCCGTAGTCGGGCCGAGGGGGATTTCGACTGGGGGATCGCGTATCATCCCTACCCGCAGTCGCTGTTGGTCCCCGAAACCTGGAACGACGATCGCGCGCCCCGATCCGCCGACGCCCCGTTCGTCACGTTCAAGAACATCGAGGTGCTCGCCGAGTGGGTTCGCCGGCCCGAGCATCGCTTTCGAGGCGCAACCTGCCGCGACGTCTTCCTCACCGAGCAAGGATTCCACTCGCGAGATTATTCGCCGGAGCAGCTTGCGCTCCAGGCCGCCGGGCTCGCGTACGCTTGGCACGCGATCCGCGATCTCCCCGAAATCAAAGGAATGCACTACCACAACTGGATCGACAACCGGGCGGAGTTCGGCCTCCGGATCGGGCTGCGCCGCTTCCCCGACGACCCCGACGACCCCGGCGGCCCGAAACGAATCTGGGAACTCTATCGCAAGCTCGGCGGGCCCGAGGAAGCGGCCGCGTGCGAGTTCGCCCTGCCGCTTGTCGGCGTCGACGCTTGGGACGAGGCCTTCCCGGGGCCTGCTGACGAGGGCCGAGGGCTGAATCGCCGGTGACGTCGGCCGGAGGCGCAGTCTCAGCCTCCTGTCGCTGAACGCTCGGCTCTTCGCAGGCTCATCTCCGACTGGCGCTTCCTGGACGCGACAGAGCATTGCCGCAGCGCAAACGCCAGTTTCGGAGAAACTCGCGCTTTGTCGGCGAACTTCTCAGACAGTTCGCGCGCGAGACGGATTGAAGTTCAACGCGCCAAAGAAATCCACGAGGCGCAAGCCTTCGACCGCCGTCCTGTCCCGGGAATGCGATGATGCATGTGGCGACGACGATGGCTTCCAAGGATCGGGGTTGACCCCGCGGCCGCCCCGCCCTATATTTCGTTGGATGGCGAAGTAACTAATTAGCCCGGGGCGATCATGCGCGACCTGTTAGCCGTTACGAAAGCTCTCGCCGACGAAAATCGGCTCCGCGCGCTGGGGCTCCTGGTCGGACGCGAGCTGTGCCTCTGCCAGATCGTCGAGGTGCTGCAATTGGCCCCGTCGACCGTGTCGAAGCACATGTCGATCCTTCACCAGGCGCGGCTCGTCGAGGCGCGCAAAGAGGGTCGGTGGGCGTACTTTCGCCTAGCCGACGAGCAGGCGCTCCCGGAGGTGCGCAGTGCGCTCGAGCTGGTGCTCGCCAGTCTCGCCCGCGATCCCCAGGGAAAGGCCGACCGCGCGACGCTCAAAGAGATTCTGAAGCTCGAACCCGAAGAACTGTGCCGACGACAGGCGAACTGCAAATGCTGAAAATCTTGTTCCTATGCACCGGCAATTCGTGCCGCAGCCAAATGGCCGAGGGATGGGCCCGCTCCCTGAAGGGGGACGTCATCGAGGCCTACTCGGCCGGAGTGGCCACCCATGGGATGAACCCGCACGCCGTGGCCGTGATGGCCGAGGCTGGGGTCGACCTCGCGACGCAGCACTCCAAGCACGTCGACGATCTGGCGGAGGTCGAGTTCGACTACGTCGTCACGGTGTGCGACAACGCCGCGGAGTCGTGCCCCGTGTTTCGCGGTCGGGCGCGAGTCGTTCATCGGCCGTTCGACGATCCCCCGCGACTGGCGCGCGAGGCGGCGAGCGAGGAAGCGGCTCTCTCGCACTACCGTCGGGTCCGCGACGAGATCCGCGATTTCGTGTCCACGTTGCCCGAATCGCTTCCGGGAGCCGACCATGGCAAATAACGGACCTGCACGCCCCGAGGTCTCGGCCGGTTGCGCCGCCGACGCGTGTCCGCGCGGCCGGCTGGGTTTTCTCGATCGATATCTCACGCTGTGGATCTTCCTGGCGATGGCCGTCGGCGTGGCGATCGGGCACTTCGCCCCCGGCGTCGAGGGGGTGATCAACCGCTTCCAGATCGGCACGACGAACGTGCCGATCGCGCTGGGATTGATCCTGATGATGTATCCCCCGTTGGCCAAGGTGCGGTACGAGGAACTGGGGGACGTGTTCCGCAACTGGAAAGTCCTCGGCTTGTCGCTGGTGCAGAATTGGGTCATCGGTCCGCTCTTGATGTTCGTGCTGGCGGCCCTGTTCTTGCGCGACTACCCCGAGTACATGACCGGGTTGATCCTGATCGGCCTGGCGCGCTGCATCGCGATGGTCATCGTCTGGAACGACTTGGCCAAGGGAGACGCGGAATACGCCGCGGGACTGGTCGCCTTTAACAGCGTGTTTCAGGTGCTGTTCTACAGCGCGTACGCCTGGCTGTTCATCACGTGGCTGCCGCCGCTCGTGGGGCTCGAGGGGAGCGTCGTCGAGGTGAGCATGGGGCAGATCGCCGAGAGCGTGTTCATCTACCTCGGTGTTCCGTTCCTGGCCGGCATGGCGAGCCGCTTCGTGCTGGTCCGCGCGAAGGGGCGCGCCTGGTACGAGCAGACCTTCATCCCGCGAATCAGTCCGCTGACGCTCGTGGCCTTGCTCTTCACGATCCTGGTGATGTTCAGTCTCAAGGGAGACCAGATCGTGCAAATTCCCGGCGACGTGCTGCTGATCGCCGTGCCGCTGCTCGCGTACTTCGTTTTGATGTTCCTCGTGAGCTTCTTCATGGGGCGGCAGATCGGGGCGAATTACTCGCAGACGACGACTTTGGCCTTCACCGCGGCCAGCAACAACTTCGAGTTGGCGATTGCCGTGGCCGTCGCGGTGTTCGGCATCAATTCGGGAGCGGCGTTCGCCGCGGTCATCGGCCCGCTGGTCGAAGTGCCGGTGATGATTGCGCTGGTGGGCGTCGCCTTTCGGTTCCGCCGGCGGTATTTCGCAGTCGATGGCGCACTTGATCCTCTCGCATCTGCAGGTTCCCCATGAACGATCGTCACGATGAGATTCTCAATCAGGTTCGCTCCCAGTATTCGGCCGTCGCCATGCGGGGGCTGTCGAGCGATCAGGACGGCGTCCGTTCGGTCGCCGAGGCGTTCGGTTACACGGCCGAGGAGTTGGCGTCGATCCCCGCCGAGGCGAACATGGGGCTGTCGTGCGGCAATCCGACCGCGACGGCGCGGCTGCGGCCGGGCGAAGCGGTCGTCGATCTCGGCTGCGGCGGCGGGCTCGACGTGCTCTTGGCCGCCGGCAAGGTCGGTCCGACCGGCAAGGCGATCGGCGTCGACATGAGCCCGCAGATGATCGAGTTGGCCCGACGCAACGCGGCCCGCGGCGCCGACGGCAGGCCGATCGAGAACGTCGAGTTTCACCTGTCGACGATCGACGCGCTGCCGTTGGCCGACGCGTCGGTCGATTGCGTGATCAGCAACTGCGTGATCAACCTGGCGCCCGACAAGGCCGCGGTGCTGCGCGAGGTGCATCGCGTGCTGCGTCCCGGCGGCCGCGTGGCGGTGAGCGACATCGCACTCAAGCAGGAGCTGCCCGCCGAGGTCGCCGAGAACATCTCGGCGTACGTCGGGTGCATCGCCGGGGCGATCCCGATCGCCGAGTATCGCCAACTGCTGCTGGACGCGGGGTTTGCTGCGGTCGAAGTCGTCGACACGGGCGCCGACCTCAATGCCTACGCCCAGGCCGAGGAGGCCGCTTGCTGCGTCCCAGCCGCGGCGGCCGAAGCGGGGTTGCCGGTGCTCGGCGCGGGAGGATGCTGCGGAGCGCCGGCGCCGCAACAAATCCACGAGCAACTGGCCGACCTGCTCAGCCGCTACGACGTTAATGCCCTGGCGGCCAGCGTGAAGATCTTTGCCGTGAAACCGGGGGGCTAAGCGCAACCAAGCGCGACCGACAATGTGTCCCGGTTTCGGCGAGCGGTTGTTCTGGCCCTGCGACGATCCGGCCGCAATCGAAGGCCGCGTCGAGGCGCCGCGCGAAGCGTTTCGGCGCGAGCGCGACGTGATCTCCGCGCGACGCGACCAGCAGCGGCGTCGGGTCGCGGCATCGCCTCCGTCTCGTCGTCCGCTGGTTCGTTCTGGCGCGCGGTCTGTGTGCGACTGCGGCGAACGACTGCGTGCGTGCTGTGCGGTCGCGGCACGACTTGAGATATGCGTCGAATCGCACGCGATTGGCTGAAGCTGCCATATTCGTTTGTGCGAATACACCCTATAAGTCGCGGACGACATGCCGCGACTTGGCGAGCACTCGCCCCTCCTTCGCCGCCGCGTTGACTTGCGGTGCGCGTCTAGGATGTTCCCCCTCAAGAAAGGAAGTCTTCCCATGTCTCCCCTTGACGTGCGATCGATCGTGTTCGCCGCGGCGTTGAGCGCGGCCGCGGCGGTCGGCAGCGCAGCACACGCGGTCGAGAAACCGACGAATCCCTGGAACAACAACGCCAGTCCCGGCTTGGCCGCATTGGCCGCCGCTGCGGATCAAGGCCGATACGCATTCGTGCTGTTCTGGAAAGAGAACGACGACGCGACGCACCGGATGCAGACTGCGCTGCAGGACGGGATGAAACAATTGCCGCGACCGGCGGAGGTCGTCGGCGTGTGCCTCGCCGATTCGCGGGAAGCGGCGACGGTGGAGATCTTCGGCGTCGCCCGGGCGCCGCTGCCGTTGGTCGCCGCTGTGGCGCCGAACGGCGCCGTGACGAAGGCGTGGCCGCTCAAGCTCGCCTCCGGGCAACTGGCGGAGGCGATCGTCAGTCGCGGCACGGCCGAATGCCTCAAAGCGATGCAGGAACAGAAGCTGACGCTCGTGTGCGTGCAAAACGCGAAGTCCACGCAACGGGCGGCCGCCAAGTTGGCGGTCGCGGGATTCCAGGCGGACGAGCGGTTTGCCGCCGCGACGCGCGTCGTGGTGATCGATCCCGCCGACCCCAGCGAGAAGGCGTTCCTTGCGAACCTGCAAGTAAGCCCCAAGACCCCCGAGGCGGTGACGGTGCTCGTCTCACCCGCGGGGCAGGCGATCGGCAAGTTCGCCGGCGCGGTGACGACCGAGGATTTGGTCGCCAAGGTCGCCTCGGCTCAAGCCGGATGCTGTCCGGGAGGCCAATGCGGCCCCAACGGCTGTTGCCCCGGCGGACAATGCGGACCTGCCAAATAAGGAACTCCGGTCATGAATCTTCGTACGCTGGTATGGCGCGAACTGTTCGAGCGCAAGAGTCAGATGATCACGATCACCGTGGGCATTCTCTTGGGCATCACGACGGTCATCGCGATTCGCAATATCACCCACTACTCGGAGAAAGCGGTCGCCCGCGAGCTCGACAGCTTGGGCGCCAACGTCCTGATCCTTCCGAAGTCGGTCTCGCTGCAAGACTACTACGCGGCCGACATGCACGAAGAGGTCATTCCCGAGGAATACGTCATGCGGCTGACGATGTCGGACCTGCAGGGGGTCGACAACCTGTCGCCGAAGTTGTGCGTCCCAACGGAGTTGGGGGGGCGCAATTACTCGCTGACCGGCATTTTGCCGAAGAGCGAATTCCAGGCCAAGGCGGCGTGGGCGGGGGCGGGAATCTTCTCGCGCCCGATCGGCTGCGGCGCCCTCGAGCTGGGGGACGAACCGGCCGAGGAGGACAAGAAGACGCTGGTTCGCAAACGCGTGATCAAGGACCTCGCGCCGAACGAGGCGCTGATCGGCGCCGACGTGGCGGCCGCTCAGGGACTTTCCGAAGGTTCGACGGCGAACCTGCTGGGTGAATCGTTCACGGTCGTCGCCGTGCTGCCTGAGACAGGGACTGTCGACGACTCGCGGATCTTCGCTCACCTGCACACGGTCCAAAGGCTGGCCGGCAAAGGAGAAGTCGTCAACTGCATCGAAGTCGTCGGCTGCTGCAAGGAGATCGCCTCGGGGCTGGTCGCCGGGGTGAACAAGCTGCTGCCCGACGCCAAGGTGGTGACCGTCAAGCAGGTCGTCGACACCCAGGTCAAGGTGCACAACATGATGGAACGGCTGTCGCAGCTGTTTGTGGCGATCATCGTCGTCGTCGGCGGAGCCGGAATCGCGAACTACATGTTCGCCAACGTCTCGGAACGACGAAGAGAGATCGGCACGCTTATGGCGATGGGCGCCGACTCGCGACTCATCCAGCGCATGTTTCTGGCCAAGGCTCTCGTGTTGGGCTTGGTCGGAGGCGTGGGCGGGTTTGTCATCGGCACGGTCTTGGCAGTCGCCTTGGGGCCCAAGCTCGCCGGCGTGACGGTCTTGCCGATGCCGTTGTTGTCGGTGTGGGCCGTCGCCATTTCCGTCGGAATTGCCCTCGTCGCCAGCTACATCCCAGCCCGCCGGGCCGCCATGCTCGATCCAGTCGCCACTTTCCGGGAGATCTAAGCCATGTTGTGCATGGAACGCGTATCCAAGAATTACTTCCTTCGCAAGCAGCCGGTCGCCGGGCTCGTCGACGCCTCGATCGAAATCCCCAAAGGCGATTTCGTCTCGCTGGTCGGCCCCAGCGGCAGCGGCAAAAGCACGCTGTTGCTGATGCTCGGCGGAATGCTCTCCCCCACGGCAGGATTGGTGACCCTCGACGGGCATTCCCTGTACGAACGCTCTGCCGACGAGCGAGCCAAACTGCGGCAGAAATACGTCGGCTTCGTGTTCCAGACGTTCAACTTGGTGCCGTATCTGACGGCCCTGGAGAACGTGCAGGTGCCGTTATTTCTGGCCGGCGTCGCTGAACAGGAGCAACGGCAGCGCGCCGGCGCCTTGCTCGATCGGGTCGGGCTGGGAGATCGACTCGATCACAAGCCGTCGGAACTGAGCGTCGGCCAGCAGCAACGCGTGGCCCTGGCCCGGATGTTGGCGAACGATCCGGCCGTGATTCTCGCCGACGAACCGACGGGGAATCTCGACCCCGAGACGGCCAGCCAAGTGATCCGCTTCTTTGAAGAGTTCAACGCCGAGGGGCGCACCATCGTCATGGTGACTCACGACCCCCGGGCCGCCCAACGAGCCAAGCGGATGATTCGGCTGACGGAAGGCCGACTCGTGGGCGAGACCGTCTCGACCGCGAAGCGACACGTCGCATAGATCGTTTCGCGGGCTCCCTGCTCCGGCCAGTTGGCCGGAGCAGTTCCTTCGCCGAGAACGATGCCATGAGCGACAAGGCGTGCTGCCAAGCGGACGGCCCGGCGGGGGCCGCGGCGGAGATCGCGCGGGTCCCTTCATGCCCTCCGGAGGAACTGTTCCAGGCGTTCGCCGATCGAACCCGGCTGCGAATTCTGAATCTGCTGTTGCGCAAGGAAACGTGCGTGGGAGACGTCACGACCATCCTGGCGATACCCCAGCCGCGCGTGTCGCAGCATCTGGCGTGTCTCCGCAAAGCAGGGTTCGTGAGCGTCCGCAGGGTCGGCCCGTGGTGCTTCTACTCGCTGGCCCCGCCGCGCTCGTCAATTGCGGCGCGAATGCTCGATTGTCTGCGGGAGTGCGTCCAAGATGACCCGATCCTGCTAGCCGATCAGCAACGAGCCGTGCTGCTGGAACGAGCGGGAGGCTGTTGCAGCGCCGAGGCTCCTTGAGCAAACGGACTCAGGTACGCGTGGACGGAATGGGTTTGGAACGATATTTGCACATTGATGCAATTAAGCAACTCTAATTCCCGCCCCGCCCCGCACGCGCGCTGACTGCCCGGGAGAAACGAACCATGGCTGCCGTCGATCGGAGACAAATGCTGACTGCCATCGGCAGCTCAAGCGTGTTGGCCTATTGCGCAGGACGACGATCGCTTGCAGAAGCCGTCGATTCGGGATCCGCCCTCGAGGGGCGCAAACCCGCCGGAGAACGCGAGGACCCATGGAGGTATCGGCCGCTGGACCCCGAGGCGTGCGCCGACCGCGCCTACGCAATCTATCCCGAGGGGGGCTGTATGTATGCGGTCGTCGGAAGCGTCTTGGGAGAACTGTCGGCCCGCTACGGAGCTCCCTACGATGCCTTCCCTGTCGTCATGATGCGTTACGGAGACGGCGGGGTCGGGGCCTGGGGGTCCCTGTGCGGGGTCGTCAACGGCGGAGCGGCGTTGTGCGGGTTGTTCCACCCGGAGCAAGACAAGGCGACTCTCGAACAACTCGTCACGGAGCTTTGCACTTGGTACGAAACCAGCGCGCTGCCCCAATATGCTCCGACGCGGCCTGAGTGGGCCTCTGAAACCATGCCCTGCGTCGCCGGGTCCCTGCTGTGTCACGTCTCCGTCGGCAGGTGGTGCAAGGTTGCAGAGAGGGACGCCTTTTCCATAGAGAAGAAAGAACGCTGTCGACGGCTCGCGTCGGACGGAGCGAAGAAAGTCGTCGAGATCCTGAACCGCAAGGCAAGCGGCGACGGAGGTCATGCTGCGCTCGCTCCCGCGGTGACCAATTGCCTGGAATGTCACGGCCCCGAGGGGACTCGCGACGCGATGGGCAAGATGAGCTGCACGACTTGCCATCAGATGCCGGAAACGCATCCGTAGCCGAGCGGCGCCCGTGGGCTCTGGAATGCGCGGCGGCGCGCTCTCCATCCGGAGAACCGCTCTCGATGATCTTGACGGCCGCACGGCGCCTGTCCATTTCGGTCGTTTTCGACCTGAACGCCTACGCCCAGGCCGAGGAGGCCGCTTGCTGCGTCCCAGCCCCGGCGGCCGAAGCGGGGTTGCCGGGGCTCGGCGCGGGAGGCTGCTGCGGAGCGCCGGCGCCGCAACAAATCCACGAGCAACTGGCCGACCTGCTCAGCCGCTACGACGTTAACGCCCTGGCGGCCAGCGTGAAGATCTTTGCCGTGAAACCGGGGGCAAACCAGTGCTTGTGAGAGTGCTCCCTCATGGACTCGAACCATGAACCTACTGATTAAGAGTCAGTTGCTCTGCCAATTGAGCTAAGGGAGCGGTCGGCAGACTCGGTATTGTAGCGGCTGCCTCGGGGGGTGCCAGGGGCCCGGAGTCGGGCGGGGAGGAGGCCTGCGCGGGCCTCTGCATCGGTTAGTTCGTCGGGAAGGAAGTCTCGCGCAGTGACGCGGGGGCCGCAGGGTTTGAGGCGAGATTCGGGACCTGGGCGCGAGCTGTGAATTTGCGACAGCGTTCGACTCCACAGGATCTGCCTGGGAATCGCCTGCGGGCGAGGGTCGAAATCTGCCGGGCTTGGTTCGGCGCCCGCTGCGCCCCTGCTGAGACGCAAGGCCTCGACCAAGACCGTCTCGCCGCCATCTCTGGGGACTTCGGCTCCCCCCGGAGCGGTCGGAAAATTGGAGTCGAGTTTCGAGAAAACGGATTGGCCTGCTGCGGTTTTCCCGAGAAAATGGGGCTTCTCATCTCGCCGGGGGAGGCCGCGGGTCCCCCGTGCGACAGTTCGCCCGAAACCGGCGCGGACCCCGGTTTGGTCTCTTGTCGGCTCTTGCTCGTATCATGCGACGGCGATCTCGCCCCATGGGCCAGGACTTCCATCTCGAACGCCAGCGGGCCGTGCTCCGCGATGCTGAAGCCCGCGGGATGTTGCCGGCGCTGGGGGCGTACGCGCGGTTCTCGGGGCCGGGGTGGCTGACCAGTGCCCTGACGCTGGGCGCCGGGTCGCTGGGGAGCAGCCTGTATCTGGGGATCCTGGCCGGGGTCGGCATGGTGTGGATCCAACCCTACGCCATGGCGATGGGGGTCGTCATGCTAGGGGCGATCAGCTACGTGACGCTGTCGATCAACGAGTCGCCGTTTCGGGCGATCAACAAGCATGTCAATCCGCTGCTCGGGTGGTCGTGGCTCGCCGCGGCGCTGGTGGCGAATGTGGTGTGGTCGATGCCGCAGTATGGGTTGACCTTCGCCGTCATGGAGCAGAACTTGGCGCCGAGCTGGTTCGGCTCGGAAGGCTGGCTCGGCGAAGGCGACGGCGCCAAGTACGCCGTGTCGCTGGCCGCGTTCGCGGCCTGTACGGCCGTGGCGTGGAGCTACGGCAGCGGCAGCGCCGGCGTGCGGTGGTTCGATCGGTTGTTGAAACTGGTCGTCGCGATCATCGTGCTCAGCTTCATCGGCGTGGTGGTGCGGATCGCCACGACAGGCGACGGGATCGAGTGGGGGGTCGTGCTCGCCGGCGTCATACCCAGCCCGCGGAACTTCACGCGGCCGGCCGTCGCGTTCGAGCCGCTGCTGGCGGCGATCGGCAACCCGGGGACGCGCGCCTTCTGGCACGACCTGATCGTCAGCCAGCAACGCGACGTGATGTTGGGCGCCGGTTCGGCGGCGGTCGGGGTGAACATGACCTACATGCTTCCCACACTGCTGCGCACCCGGGGGTGGGGGCGCGAATTCCGACGGCTCGAGCTGTTCGATCTGGCGACGGCCATGTTTCTGCCGTTCGTGATCGCCACCGGCTGCGTCATCGTGGCGTCGGCGCACCAATTTCACGCCCAAGTTCCCGGAGGGTTCGGCGTCGACGCTCACGGCGAGGTCGTCGTCCCCGAGCGTTTTCGCGGCGAGTACGCCGGAATGATGGCCGCCCGGTCAAGCGCTCTGGCAGCGAGCCGCGGCGATGTTCCGCCCCCGGCGGCCGAGGAAGAGCAATTGGCCGCGATGCTGGTGCGGCGCGACGCGTCGGACTTGGCGCAATCGCTGGTCACGCTGTTCGGAGGAGGCGAAGAGAGCGACGGCCGGTTCGTCGCCAACATTGTGTTCGGCGTCGGCGTAGCGGGGATGACCGTGTCGTCGATCGCCCTGATGATGCTGATCTCGGGGTTCATCGTTTGCGACGCGACGAACGCCCCGGTCGGCGGTTGGCGATTTCGCCTGGGGTGTCTTGTGCCTTCGATCGCCCTGTTGTGGCCGGTCGTTTGGCAGGGAGCGACCAAGGCTTGGCTGACAGTGGCCGCCAGCGTCGTGTGCGCCTCGCTGTTGCCGATCGCCTACGTGGCGTTCTTGCTGCTCATGAATCGTCGTGAGCTGATGGGCGGCGAGATGCTCGTCGGCTGGAAGCGATTGGTCGTCAACCTGCTGATGTGCCTGGCCGCGGCTTCGGCGATCGGGGCCGCGATCTCCGCGGTGCTTAAGACCAGCGGCTGGCCCGGCATGGGGGTCGTCGCCGTCTATCTGGTCGTGCTCCTGGTCGTCGGGGCGGTGCGGCGAACCAACCAAACCCGAGACGCCGTGCGGGCGAAGCTTGTCCGCGGCGCCGCGGCCGAATCTCTAACTTGAGGCAGATTCAAGATGATCGATCCGCGCACTTCGTTGTCCCGCCGTCAGTTTTCGGGCGCCGCGTTGGCCGCAACTGCGGGGGCCGTCGCGGCGACTCGTTCCTGGTCGCAGCTCGCCGCCGCGCCGTCGGCGACGGTCGCCGGACAGGCCGGCCCGCGCCGGTATTGTGCGTTCATCAAGTTCCTGCAGGAGTTGAGCTACGACGAACTGGCCGAGCGGATCGCCGAACTCGGTTTCGACGGCGTCGAAGCGACGGTGCGAACCGCCGACGGGTATTTGAAGCCCGCAACAGCCGCCGTTGAGTTGCCCAAGTTCAAGCGGGCCCTAGCGAAGCAGGGGCTTGAGATCACGATCCTGACCACCGACATCCTCAGCGCGGACCAGCCCGAGGCCGAGACCACCCTGCGTGCCGCGGCCGACAACGGAGTAACGCACTATCGGATCGGGTTTCACCGCTACGACGTCAAGCAGCCGATCGAGCCGCAACTGGAGGCCTTGCGGCCGACGATCGACGCGTTGGCGGCGCTCAACCGGAAACTGGGGATCAGCGCGTTGTACCAGAACCACTGCGGGGCGACGTTCGTCGGCGCCACGTTCTGGGACCTGCGAAGCCTGCTGAAGGACGTGCCGCCGGAGGAGATCGGCTGCGTCTACGACCTGCGGCACGCCATGGTCGAGGCCGGCGAGGCGTGGCCCCTGCTCTACCAGCTCATCCGGCCGCACGTGCAGGCGTACTCGGTCAAGGACTTCGTCTGGAGCAAGGGCAAAAGCGCGCACGCGGCGCTCGGCGATGGACTGCTCGACCGCCGCTTCTACCAGGAGTTGGCCAAGAGCGAATTCGCGGGGCCGATCTCCGTGCACGTCGAGTACTTGAAGCCGGGGCCGGCCGAGGAGCACCTCGCGGCGCTGCAGCGAGACTTCGACACGCTCCGGGAGTGGATGAAGGGGTGAGGTTCGGCCGGCAGTCAGCGAACCATCTGCATCGACATCCCGCCGTCGACGACGACGTACTCGCCCGTCATGAATTCGTTGGTCGCCAGCAGTCGGACGACCTCGGCGACGTCGGCGGGCGTCCCCTCGCGGTGGAGCGGAATGCGTTGACGGAGGTTGTGGGCCTGCTGCTCGTGCGACATCGCCTGATGGAATCGCGTGCGGATGATCCCGGGCGCGACGCAATTGACGCGGATGTTGTCGTCGGCGACGTCGCGTGCGAGCATCCGGGTGAATTGCAGGATCGCCCCTTTGACCGTGCCGTAGGCGATCGCGCCGGGACAGCCCCGGACCGCGGCCGCGGACGAGACCAGCACGATCGCCCCCTCGCCGCTGCGGCGAATCGCCGGCAACGCACGCCGGCAAAGGGTGAACGCCGCGTGGACGTGAACGTCGAACGCGGCTCGCCACTCGTCGAGCGTGATCTGGTCGATCGACCCTGGCGCGGGACCGCCGGCGCTGTGGACCAGCACGTCGAGTCCTCCCAGCAGTTCGATCGCCTCGTCGACGCAGCGGTCCGCCTCGGCAGGAACGGCGACGTCGGCCTGCACGAAGCGGCAGAACCCTCCGGCCGCTTCCGCTTGGCGACAGACCTCGGCCGCGTCGCCGTCGTTGGTTCGGCCGTTCACGACGACCTTTGCGCCGGCGGCGACGAAGTCGAGTGCGACCGCCGCGCCGATCCCGCGAGTCCCGCCGGTGACGAGCGCACGTTTTCCTGGCAGTTGCATCGTGACGACGGGCCTCCTGACCTAGCTTGCTGAGTTTGCCTTTGCGTGCGTTGCGTGCCGATGCCATCGGAGGACCGCCGCGAGCCAGCCGGCGGCTGCGAGGATCAGCGAAGCCGGTTCGGGGACCGCGGCGGAATTCGCGGCGAGCGAGGACGAGCCGAGTTGTCGCTGCCACGCCAACAGGTCGAGACCGTCGACACGACCGTCGCCGTTCGCGTCGCCGGCGGCATGGGTCGGGTTTTCGGCTCCGAACCCGGTCGACCATGCCGCCAGATCGCTCCCGTCGACGATGCGGTCGAGATTGAAGTCCGCGCTGTGAAACAACTCAATCACCAGCGACGCGTCGTCGATCCCCAGCGCCCAAACGCCGCCGACGGGGGAGAAAGGCAGCGAGACGCTTGCCAGGTTTTCGACAAGGCTGTCCGCGGTGAGCAGGGTGAACTGATCCCCCGGCGCCGGGATGTAACCGGGGGCCAGCGAGATGCTGAGAGTTCCCTGCAGCGTCGCTTGCCCGCCGACGTTGACGGCGCCTGCTTGTCCTCCCGCGGCGAGTTCGAATTGGAGCAGTCCCGAATCGTTGACCGCCAGCGGCCCGATGACGTCAATCCGCCCGCCGGCCTCGACGGCGAGGGCCCCGGCCGTTTGCGAACCGCCGACGACCAGGGCGCCGAGCGCGCCGATGTCGCCGCTGATCTGGGCGACGCCTCCGTTGTCGATATAAGCCGCGGCGCCGCTGGCGTCGCCGATCGGTTTGGCGATCGAGGCCTGATACAGGGCCCAGTCGACTCCCGTGTCGCCGCTGATTTGCACGTTGATCGCACCGCTCTGCAACGAATCGAGCCGGGCGCCCAGATCGAGCACGCCGACGTGCGCGGAAGTCGAGTTGACCGCGCCGCTCCAGCCGAGCGCAGCGAACGTGTGTTGATTCGCCGGGTCGGCGTCGAACAACCGGACGAAATCGTCGGCAGCCGAACCGGGGCCCTTCTTCAGCGCGAGGGCGAGCGACCCGTAAACGACCCGCTCGCCGGGATCGAGTTGGTGCTGCACCGTGAACGCGACGTTGGCCGAGCCGGCGAGGTCGTCGAACCCTGTCACGGGCAGTCCGCTCGAAGCTTCGACGTACGCGCCCCAGGCTGAATCGAGAGCGGGGTTATCGACGCTCGCCGGGCCGTCATAAACGAAATCGTCGATGTCGCCGACGAGGTAATCGCGGTGAACGACCGAGTACACCGCCGGGACAAGGCCGGCCCGCCAGTTCGCGGCGTCGTTCCAGTCCCCGGTCGGCGAGTTCCAATGGACGACGCGGATGTCGGCCGAGTCGGCCAGTTGTTGATCGTAGAGACTGTCGACCGCGACCCGCTGGTTCATCGAATCGACGTACCCGGGAGGCTGCGGGCCGAACGTGGCGTCGTTGACGAGCGTTCCGGTCGAGCCGACGAGCCAATTCTGCGCGGTCGGCGGGTTCTGAACGATGAAGCTCTGTGCGGTCGAGTTCCAGATGACCATGTTGGCGCCAGCCCAGCCGTGACCGGTGCCGAAATTGCCTCGATTGCGCGCGTTGATCTGGTCTCCCTCGACCACGATGTTGTCGAACAGCGAACCTGTCGCCCAACGTTGGTGGGGCCCCGTTTCGTCGATCGCGTTGCGGGCGATCGACCGATGGAACACATGCGGACCCGGCGGGCGCGTGCTGTTGTTCACGAAGTCGTGCCGGCCGTTGTTGGCCTCGCTCTGGGTGACCAACTCCAATTGCCCGCTCAGATTGAAGGTATACCTGCGTTCGCCGGCAATGAGGCTCTTGGGGTCGAGGTTGACGACGTCTTCGACCGTGACCCATTTTGCTCCCGGGTTGCTTAGGACCGCCGAACCGGCGAAGTAGGCCGACGTGGCGTGCCGGACCCAAACGTTCTGCGCCGCGTTGATCGAGACGAAGTCCCAGGCGTGGTTCTCGTCGGTCGCCGAGACGAAATCGGATTCCGCTCGCAGGTTTTCGACGCCGACGTTCTCGATCCGACCTCCCCAGGTATAGCGACGAATCGTCCCCCCGCCGTACTGCTGCTCGAACGAATTCGCCAGCGGAGCGTCGAGGAAGATCCGATCCCCCTCGATTCGCGTGATCACGCGGTCGAAGCGGATGTTCATCGTTCCAGGTTGCCATTGCACGACCGTGCCGCCGTCGCTGCGGGGAGGGATGCTGTCCATGCCGATGTCGTGGATCCACTCCGCCGTACTGGGACGCTCGATCCGCACCGTGTCGCCCACCGAGAATCCGGCCGTTGAATCGACGCGAAAGCTGGTGGCGCCGACGGGGACCGTCTTGTCGATCATGTTGCGAGTCGAACCGGTCAGCGATTGCGAACCCGTCCCGACGACGTTGATCAGCGCCCGTTGCGACGTGCCGCGGGCGTGCAGCACCGTGCCTGTGCCTGGATCGCGCCCCGCGCCGCGAAGCACGACCCCGCTGGCGGTGATGTTCAGTTGAGTGTGAACGTCGAAGCTGCCGGCCGTGAGTTCCACGGCGCCGCGGAATCCGTCGGGCCCGATCGGCAGCGCCGCAACCAGGTCGATGGCAGCCTGAATGGTCGCGGTGTCGTCGCCCGCCACGGGGGCGACCGTGACGATCGTCGGGACGAGATTCGGGATCAGTTCGACGCCTCGGCCGCGGTAACCGACGCCGGAAAAGTCCATGATGCGATCCCCCTGGGCGTCGGGGGCGTAGATCAACCGCCCGGTGACGCCAGGATAGGCCCAGACGCTCTCGACGGCGCCAGCCCGCGCAGCGCAGCTCAGCGCCAGCAGCGTTGCGACCAGAAGCCCGAGACGGCGTGACATGGCGACGTAAGACCGGGGCGAAATCTCGAAGGCGCCGCGACGAGAACTCTCGCCGCGGCGCCGCGGTCGGGAGAGCGCGTTCAACTCGACGCAGTCGGCGGGGGAAGCTTCCGAAGGGCGACGACGAGGCCTGAAGGAGACGAGCGGCGGCGAGGCAACGGCTGCGAAACCGCCGAGTTCAACCTTCTTGAATTCTGAGCGGCCGGAACAAGGGGGGCAATCTGGTTTCCAGGAAGCGCATTCCGTTTTTCTGGCATGACTTTTTGCGACGTACCTGGAAAACTAGGGATTTGCGTCGTGCATCTGCGTGGAATGTCCTTATCATAGCGCGGAGCGTTTGTCCTCTTTTCTGCATGCGATGCCGGTAATTTCGATGTCCGAGCATCCCTCCGGGGCGCAAGTATCCGCGACGAACGCCCTGGAGAACTTCCTCGATTCAAGGCGGTCTGCCGTGCCGATGCGCTCCGTCCCTCACGTCGCGCTGTTGATTGAAACCTCGCGGGAGTACGCGCGGGGGCTCCTGCGAGGCGTTGCTCGTTACCATCAGGAGCACGGCCCGTGGTCGCTGGTGTTCGAGCCGCACGGGCTGGAAGACGCCCCCCCTGCTTGGCTCAAGGCTTGGCGGGGCGACGGAATCCTGGCTCGGATCGACGACCGCCGGATGGCCGACGCCATCCTGCAAACCGGCGTCCCGGCGATCGACGTCCGCGGAGCGTTTCCCGATCTCGGCCTGCCGTTCGTGGGGGTCGACAATCGACCGGTCGTCCGGCTGGCGTTTGAACACCTGCTGAATTGCGGGCTGCGGCACTTTGCGTTTTGCGGGACGCCGCGCGGACAGAATCCCAATCAGGATCTGCGGTGCGATCTGTTCGTGCAATTGGCAGACGAGTCGGGATTCGAGTGCCAAGTCCTGTTGGGACCTGGCCGACGAAGTCGGGTGCGCGACTGGGAACGGGCGCAGCAAGAAACGGCCGCGTGGCTCAAGGCGCTCCCCAAGCCGGTCGGGATCATGACGTGCCACGACGATCGCGGCAACCAAGTGATCGAAGCCTGTTTGCGGGCAAACCTGCGCGTCCCCGACGACGTGGCGGTCATCGGCGTCGACAACGATCCGCTGCTGTGCAATCTCTGCACGCCGCCGCTGACGAGCGTCGACATCAATTCGCTGCAGATCGGGTACGAGGCGGCCGCCCAGTTGGCCGCGCTGATGGCCGGCGGCGAGGCTCCGACCGAGCCGGTCCTCATCGGGCAACCCCGCGGCGTTGCGGCCCGATTGTCGACCGACATGCTGGCGATTGAGGACGAGGAGGTCGCCTCGGCGATTCGTTTTGTCCGCGAGAATGCCGTTAAAGGAATCACCGTCGGGGACGTTCTCTCCCGCGCGGTGCGATCTCCCACAACGCTTGAACGGCGTATCAAACGACTCCTCGGCCGGACGATCAAGGCCGAGATCACGCGGGTGAAGCTCTCCCGCGCACGGCTGCTGTTGTGCGAAACGGAACTCGCGGTGGCGAAAATCGCCGAGCGGTGCGGGTTCAGCGAGGCTCGCTATTTCTGCGACGTGTTTCGGACCCACGAAGGGATGACGGCGACGGAATACCGGCGGAAATTCCGCGAGTAGTTCTTGCCTCGGCGCGAGGCGTCGCTTGCAGAAGTCGAAAAAACGGAATTCGAATCCGCAAATTTTGATTGCTGCGTTTCGCTGAAAAGGGCATGGTGAGACTCACGGGACGAACGCGCTTCGTCTCGCCTTGTCGGCGAGCCTGTCGGCTTGCTCATGAGTTGCGATCTCACGTCGGCGGCGATCTTGGGGCAGCATCGCTTCCGTCACTGGGTTGGCAAGCCGCTTGCTTCTCGTTGTTTGCATGTCTTCTCGCGGTCGCCTCCGGGACGGCATGCTCCGTGCGCATCGCCAAGCGATTCCGTCTTGTCGGCCGACCACCGCCTTTTCTGAATTCTCACGCAAAGGGACGCATCCATGACGAACGTCCGTGGCGAACTGTGCCGCAAGGTCGGCGAATTGTTCTTCGAGAACCTTCGTACTTCGTTCGGAGCCGGGTTACTGTGCGCTTTCGGCGCCACGACGCCGGCATGGGCGTCGGTCGCAATCTTTGACGGATTCGGGGACGCCGATCTCAACAACAACGGCATTCCGCTCGAACCGGCCGACGTCGACGTCAGCAGCAGCGGCTTGGGGACCGTCGGGCCGTACGTCGCGCTGAACAACGGCGGCGCTCCGATGATCTTCCCGCAAGACACCATGGTCGACGAAGTCGACACGGTTCTGAACCCGGCCGACACGGGCATTCGGTGGTTCTCGATCGGCGGTTGGACCGGCGGCGCGACACCCGCGCCGCGGGCGGCGCTGGGGATCATCAACGACGCCGCCGGGGCGCTGCCGGAAACGAATCCGGGAATCGGTTTCAACCACTCAGTCGCGGGCGGGGTGCGCTACGCCGAGGCGATCGACACGGGCTACGCGTTGGCGTTCGACAGCAAGGGACGCGGCAACGCGGCGGCGGGCTTCTTTGACAATCGCATCGAGCTGGGGCCCGAGGTCGACGACGAGGTGCGGGTGAGTTTCGACTTCCGCATCTGGTACAGCGCCCAGAACGTCAACGTGAACACGAACATTAATCATGTCCCGGCCATCGGCGAGGTCCGCTTCGGCTTGTTCCAGGACACGGACAACCAGCTAGGTCAGACGAACCCGATCGCCGGCGTGGGGAGCACCCCGGCAGTTTGGGGACAAGAAAACGGCAACTTTCGCGGCGACGCCGGCGCCGTGGGCGCCAACGGCGATGCAGGCTGGTTCGTGCGCGTCGGCATCGACGACCCGGAGAACAGCAACATCGATCAATTGCCAGTCACCTCCATCGGGCGGATCAACGAGGAACGCAACACCGGGTCCGCCACGGACTTGCGCATCATGAACGGAGCGACCGATTTCGTCGCCGGGGCCACCGATTCGTTCGTCCACATGACGATCAACAAGGTCTACAACCTGTCGCTCAGCCTCAAGCGATTCGACGATCCGGCGACGCCGGAAACCGTGGGCGACACGATTTACGCCACGATGACCCTGACCGAGCGATCCTCGGGCATGCAGTGGAGTTTCGGAAACTACGAGCGGGTAGTGAACAACGACGTTCCTGACGGCATCTTCAGCGACTCGTGGGACTATTTCGCCATGACCACCGGCGGCGAGTCGACCTCCGACGACTTCGACTGGCTGATCGACAACTTTACGGTCGAGGTGTTCGGCAGCAATGCCGTCGTCGCGGATGCGGACTTCAACAGCAGCGGAGCGGTCGACGGCGCCGACTTTCTCGTCTGGCAACGGGGCTTCGGGGCGACGGGACAGCCGAACAAGAGCACCGGCGACGCGAACGGCGACCAGACGGTCAACGGCGACGATCTTTCGATTTGGTCCAACCAGTACGGCGGATCTCCTGCCGTACCCGCCGTCGGGGTCGTTCCCGAACCAGGCTGCCTGGGGCTGGCCCTAGTCGGTCTGGCCGGGGTCGCCGTCGCGGTCCGCCGTCGGGCCGTGTGCGGTTAGGAAGACGGGGAGAGTGCATTTCATCTTGTTGCGAAGCGATTTCTGCCACGAGCGATTCAACGCGGAGGGGAACTCATGACTTGGCTAAGACGTACGAACAATTCGGCGCTTGTCGCGATGGCGACCTTGCTGGCGATCGGGACGCCGGCGTCGGGGGCAATCATCGTCGACGACAGTTGGGCGGACGGGGGACGCGACAACGGCGTCGATCCGCTGGACGCGGACTGGTGGTACTCCACCGCAAGCAGCGCGATCGAAGTCTCGGTTGGCTCGCTGGGGCTGGTCACCGGCACCTCGGGCCGAGGGATTCACGGCACGTTTGCGGCGCAAACGCTCGCCAACATCGGCGATACGCTCACCGCGACCTTTACGTTCAGGACGCCGGCCACGGTCGCGCCCAGTTCCACCGCGGGATTCAAGATCGGCCTGTTCGACAGCAACGGTTCGGCGCTGAACCAGGACATCTCGGCGTCGTCCGGCTCGCCGAACGCACTGTACAACCCGGTGTTGGGATACATGCTCGATTTCGACCTCAACACCGCCACGGCGAACGTGCAGTTCCGCGAGCGGACGGTTGCGTCGGGCCAGTTGCTGGCCACGACGGCCGACTACACGGCGCTCTCGAGCGGCGGGGCCGTGTACGCTGTCAACGCGAACAGCGTCTACACCGGGGTCTTCTCGCTAATGCGGACCGCCTCGGGGCTCGATCTCACCGGGTCGCTCGACGGGCCAGGGGCGTCGACCACGTTCACGGCAAGCGATCTCGCGCCCAGCACCTTCGCATTCGACGTACTGGCGTTTCACGCGAATTCGAACGTGTTTGGAAGCTCGCCCGCCGTCGGCGCCGCCGACAACGGCATCGATTTCTCCAACATCAAGATCGAGTTCTCAGCCGTTCCCGAGCCGAGCAGTCTGCTGACATGCGGCGCGGCCGCGGCGATCGGCGTCTGCGCGGCGGCGTTGCGGGCGCGGCGGCGGTAGATCAAGGCTGCCTTCCGTCGGACCGCGGGCACAGGGCCCGCGGCCCGGCGGGGGAATTTACGAAGTTCACGCCAATCGGCAAGCATGAAGGAGTTCGAGATGCAATCCGGCGCAACAGGTCGACGACCGGCGTTTACGTTGGTGGAGCTGTTGGTGGTGATCGCGATCATCGGCGTGCTGGTCGCGCTGTTGCTGCCGGCCGTGCAAGCCGCTCGCGAAGCGGCCCGGCGGATGTCGTGCACGAACAACCTCAAGCAGTTGGGACTGGCCGACCTGCTGTACGAGCAGACGAACAAGTCGTTCGTGCCGGCGCGGCTCGGCCCTGATTCGACGAGTTCCCGCGAGGTCATGCACTTGACGACCGCCGAGCAACGGTCCGGCGCGAGCGGGTTCGTCCTCATGCTTCCCAACGTCGAACAGTCGGCCTTGTTCGCGATGATCGACGTTTACAAGAACCAAAGCATCTGGCCCGCCGCGTCGTTCAGTTCGTCCGGCTGGCGGACCTTGCCGCGGATGCAAGCCATGGGGACTCGCCCGCCGGTGTTCGTCTGCAGTTCCGCGGCCTCGCAACCGGTTCCTGAAGCCCAGTACACGACCTGGGAGATTCCTCCCGCGACGGGCGATTACGCCTTCGTTGCCGGCCACCGGGGAGTCAACGGCGGGTTCGCCGTGAACGCCTGCATGACCAAGCATCACAACACGGGGCCCCACTTGTACTGGACCGCCCGCAAACTGCGCGAAGTCGAGGACGGCACGAGCGCCACGATCTCGATTGGCGAAGTGATCGAGTCGCACACGCGCGACAGTTCGAACATCTGGTCGTACACGCTGCGTTACGCCGACAGCTATCGCGTGACCGACGTGGCGCTGAATACGCCTCCCGGCGTTGATGCGCAGAACGTGGGGGAAGGCGAAGGAGCGACGGGCAGCGTCAACGGGGCGTTCGCCAGTCGTCATCCCGGCGGAGCCAACTTCGTGTACCTCGACGGGCACGTGGAGTTTCTCAGCGAGAACATTGACTTTGACGCCTATCAGAATCTGTCCACGATCGCCGGACCGCCGACCGCGACGGACGTCATCGACAAGCAGTTCTGCACCAGCAATCGGTATTAGGCGTTTCCCCGACGCGTGTGTGCCGATGGGGCTCGCCAGCGAGTCCTTCAGGCGAGGAACGCCCAGGACGACGCTCGCGACTCGCAGCGAATGACGCCAGGATCTCGGACTCACTCCCGACCACAATCGGGAGGCATGACCAAGAGGCATTGAGTACGCATTGATGATCGTCATGAGAGGGATTCCGTCTGCGAAGTTGCTGCCGCTGCTGTACGGTGCGTTGCTGGCTGCGTCGTGTGCGGGGTGTTCGCCCGAACGCGAGACCCTGCACGACGTGCGCGGCCAAGTGCTGGTCGACGGCCGACCGCTGACGCACGGGGTCGTGCGATTCGTGCCCCGCTCGGGTCGACCCGTTTCGAGCGAAATCGCTGCGGACGGATCGTTCCGTCTGCTCAGCCGCAGCGTCGGCGTTGACGCCGACGGGGTTCCCGCCGGGCGTTATCGGGTGGCGGTCAATGCGTGCGAAATCCTCGACGAGGACGCCGGCGAGATTGCCTGGCATGCGCCGCAGCGGTACGCGGATTTTCGCAATTCGGGCATCGACGTGGCGATCGACGGTTCGCAACGCGATCTGACGATTGAACTCACCTGGAATGACGGCGACGACCTCGCAGCAGACGTCCCCGACGGGAATGCGATCAAGTCGTCCGAGGGGGAACGGGCGGCCTCGAAAGGCAAGGAGGCTGAGCGTGGCAAGTAATCTCGCGAATCGCGCCGGGCGATGCAGGCCGGCGGCGAAGCTCCGACGTCGGGCCTTGATCCTCGGCTGCGTCGCGGCGTTCGCCGTCGTCGGCTGCGGCGACGGCCGCCCGGAGCGGGTCCGGGTGGCGGGCACGGTGACGATCGACGGCCAGCCGCTGACGCACGGAAACATCAAGTTCGTCCCTGCCGGGGCTCGCCCCTCGGCCGGCAAGCTGGACGCCACGGGCCGGTTCACGATGACCTGCTTCGACGGCGACGACGGGGTCGTGCGGGGAAGGCATCGCGTCGCGATCTCGGCCAGCAAGATTCTCTCCGAGAGCAAGATTCAGTGGTTCGCCCCCAAAAAATACGCCGACTTTCGCACGTCGGGAGTCGAGTTTGAGATCGATCAACCGACCGAGGACCTGAAGATCGAACTGACCTGGGACGGCGGCAAGCCGTTTGTCGAGTAACCATGATGTCCGTTGTCGCCAACTTGTTGCGGATTCGCGGAGCGCACGTTTGCCTCGCCGCTTGGCACCGGCGCGCGACGAGCGCCGCGTTGGCGACGCTGGCGACGACTGTCGGGCTTGAGCGCTCGGCCTGCTCCGCCGAGATCCTGGTCTCCTCGGCCAGCCAGATTGCCGCAGCCCTGGCGACCGTCCAGCCGGGAGACACGCTGGTCATGGCCGACGGCGTGTGGACCAACCAGCGGATCCAATTCGCGGCGAACGGCACGGCGGCGCTGCCGATCACGCTGCGGGCCCAGACGCCGGGGCAGGTGATGCTCAACGGCAATTCGAAGATCAACATCTCGGGCTCGCACTTGGTGGTGGACGGGCTGCGGTTCGAAGGGGGGGCCCTTGCGGCAAACGACCACGTGGTCGAGTTTCGCGGCTCCAAGGGCGAGGCGATGCACTCGCGGCTGACCAACTCGACGATCGTCAATTACAACCCTGCCGACGTCGACACGCGGTATTTCTGGGTCTCGCTCTACGGCGAGCACAACCGCGTCGACCACAACCGATTCGAGGGGCAGAGCCACTCGGGGGTGACGGTCGTCGTCTGGCGACCCGACGCCGGGCCCGATCATCACCTGATCGATTCGAACCATTTCTTGAATCGCCCCGTCGGCAACGGCAACGGGTTCGAGACGATTCGCATCGGCGACAGCAATCAGTCGCTGAGCAACTCGTACACCACCGTGCAGAACAACCTGTTCGAGCGAGTCGACGGCGAGATCGAGATGATCTCGAACAAGTCGGGCTCGAACGTCATCCAGTACAACACGTTCCGCGAGTCGGCCGGGACAGTGACGCTGCGGCACGGCAACGACAATCGCGTCGAGGGGAACTTCTTTCTGGGGGAGGGGAAGTCGCAGACCGGGGCTGTGCGGATCATCGGCGAGCGGCAGACGGTGGTGAACAACTACATCGCCGCCGTCGACGACCGCGCCGGAGGGGCGATCTCGATTTCGGCCGGCGTGCCGAACTCGGCGCTCAACCAGTACTTCCAAGTCAAGGACGCGGTCATCGCCCACAATACGGTGATCGGCACGGACGGCCCGGCGATCACCTTCGACGACGGTCTGGGTTCGAGCGGGCGGACGCTGCTGGCCGAAGGGGTCGTCGTGGCGAACAACCTGCTGCGGAATTTCGGCCCCGCGATCTTCGAAGGGAATCAGGGCGCTAACTGGACCTGGGCGGGCAATCTCGCCTTTGGGGGGAGCCTCGGTCCCGCCGCCGGCAACCCAGGGGTGGTCGTCGCCGACCCGCAACTGCAGTGGGGCGCCGACGGACTGTGGCGACCGGCGCCGACCAGCCCCGCCGTGGATCAGGCCGCGACGACCTTGGGCAGCTTCGTGTCGGTTGACATGGACGGCCAGCCGCGGATCGGACTGTTCGACATTGGCGCCGACGAGCTCTCGTCGGCCAGCATCGTCCGCAGGCCGCTCTCGGCCAACGACGTCGGCCCCCTGTGGTCGATGGCCCCGTCGGCGCCGATGTACGGCAATCGCTACTTCGCCGAGGGAATGGCGTTGCAGGCGGAAAACTTCACTTGGGTCTCCGATCCCAACAACGACGGCGACACCTGGACGGTGAGCGCCGCAGAAGACGCCCTTGGGGGGAAGCGAATCCTGGCCCCGGGCGGATCGCGGACCGACCTGCCGGGTCAGCCGCACGATGCGATCGCCGCGTACGAGGTCTCGTTTCAGCAGCCGGGGGTCTACCGGGTTTACTACCGAGCCCGGGGGTTTGACGCGGGCTCGGACAGCATCTACGTGCCGAGCGCCTTGAACGTCGACCCGACGGTGCAGAAGACGCTCTCCTCCGACGGCGCGTACCAATGGGACGCTGGCGCTACGTTTGCGATTTCTGCGGCACATGTCGGCGTCCCGCTGGAGTTTCGCATCGGCAAGCGAGAACAGTTGGCCGATCTCGACGCGCTGGTCCTCCACCTCGACGGGACGCTGTCAGCGTCCCAACTTGACGCCTTGTTCGACCCGGCGCTGCTGGCGGCCGATTTTACAGGGGACGGTCGCACCGACCACCAGGACCTCGCGGTGTGGAACGCCAATTTTGGCGCCGCCGGCGCCGCGCAGTCCGATGGCGACGCCAATGACGACGGCGTCGTCGACGGCGCCGATCTGCTCGTCTGGCAACGGTTGGCCAGTTCGGTCGCCCCGGCAGTCGCAGCGAACGGAGCCCCTGTTCCCGAACCGATCGGGCTCGGCTTGGCGGCCGTCGGCGTCAGCCTCGTTAGTTCTCGACGGCTCTCGCGGACCTTGCGTTCCGCGGGATCGCTTTACGCAATCGCTTGACGACGGAGTTCGTGACATGACCGAAACGCATTGCACCGCCGCTCGTTTGCCAGGGGCGCCGACCCGACGCGGGTTCTTGAAGCGGGCCTCGGGGTTGGCCGCTGCGGGGATCGCTCCCTACTTTGTGCCGGCCTCGGCGTTCGGGGCCGACGCCCCCAGCAATCGGATCACGCTCGCGTGCATCGGCGTCGGCAACCAGGGAGCCGCGGTCATGCAGCGGTTTCTCGATTTGCCTGGCTGCCAAGTCGTTGCCGTGTGCGACGTGAACCGCGCCAGCCACGGGTACAAGGACGACACGCAATTTCTCGGTCGCGACGTCGCCAAACAGACGGTTGAGGATTTCTATGCGAAAAAGCAGGGGGCGAGTGCGTATCGCGGCTGCGACGCCTACGTCGATTTTCGCGAAGTGCTCGCGCGAGCCGAGGTCGACGCCGTGACCGTCTGCACCCCCGATCATTGGCACGCCGCCATGACGATCGCCGCGGCCGCGGCGAAAAAAGACGTCTACTGCGAAAAGCCGCTGGCTCTGAACATCGGCCAGGGGCGGGCGATGATCGACGCGGTCCGCAAGCACGAGGTCGTGGTCCAGACGGGCAGTCACGAGCGCTCGAACCCAATCGTACGCCAGGCGTGCGAGTTGGTCCGCAACGGCTACATCGGCGAGGTGAAGCGGGTCGTGACGAACGTCGGCTATCACAACAAAGTCGGCCCGGGGCCGGGATGGAAGCCGATGCCGATTCCCGAAGGGTTCGACTATGAAATGTGGCTCGGCCCGGCGCCGATGGCGCCGTATCACCAGGACCGCTGCCTGTACAACTTCCGCTTCAATTACGACTACGCCGGGGGGCAGGTCGCGAACTTCGGGGCTCATTCGAACGACATGGCCCAATGGGGCCTGGGAATGGATCGCTCGGGGCCGGTCGAGGTCGAGTGCCTCCACGCCGAGTTTCTGCCCGCGGGAAGTCTGTTCAACGCGGCCACGGTCACGAAGTTCCGCTGCCGGTACGCCACCGGCGTCGAGCTGTTGTGCCAAACCGACGAGCAGGAGGTTCGCTGCGTCTTCGAGGGGACCGAGGGACGCGTCGAAGTGGAGAACAAGGGGAAGAACTTCAAGACCACGCCGGCCAGTCTCGCCGATGTGACGCTGCGCGACGAGCAGTTGCTCCACAAGAGCGACAACCACCAGCAGGATTTCCTCGAGTGCGTCAAGAGTCGACAAGAGCCGGCGGCTCCGATCGAGGTCGGCCACTCGTCCGCCGCCTTGTGCCATTTAGGCAACATTGCCGTTCGGACGGGGGCCAAACGCCTGTCGTGGGACCCCGCCGCCGAGCGATTCGTCGGCAACGACGAGGCCAACCGCTATTTGAACTGCGACATGCGCAGTCCGTGGCAGATTTGATTTGTTTGGACTTGGAGAACTGTCGTCGCGTTAGCGGCGAGAGAAGCAGGCATCACATCGATCGCGTCGTCGGGCTTGCCGACCGCCGCGCCCAGCACAATGGAACGTCCCGTGGATCGCGTCCCCGTCGCCTCGTCCGCCCCGCGTACCTCGCTCAGCCAGAAGCCGAGCGACGTTCGCGTCGTCGGCGTCGAACTGTATTTCCTGCCCGTGCCGGCGCGGACGCCGCTCAAGTTCGGCTCAGAAACGCTGACCAGCGTCACCTGCGCCCGAGTCCGGGCGATCGTCGCCGACCGCCAGGGGCGAACCATGGACGGTTGGGGCGAGACGCCGCTGAGCGTCCAATGGACGTGGCCCTGCAACTTGCCTTACCGCGTGCGGGACGCGGCGCTGCAGCACTTTTGCCGACAGTTGGCAGTCGCGTGGGCGGAGTTCGAGGCGTACGGTCACGCCCTGGAAGTGGGCGAAGCCTTCGTGCGAACCCGCCTGGGGCAGGTGCGCGAGCGGTTCAATCGCCGGTTGCCACCGTCCGAGCGGATGCCGGCCCTGGCGTCGCTGGTCTGTTGCTCGGCGTTCGACGTCGCGGTGCACGACGCCTTCGCCCGGTTGCTGCAACTGCCGGTCTACGACACGTACGGCCCCGAGCACATGAATTGCGACTTGTCGCACTTCCTCGAAAGCGCCGACGACGAGGTGTTCGACTTTCGCGGCCTGTATCCCGAGTCGTTCCTGCAGCGTCCGGCCGCAACGACGTTGCCGGTGTGGCACCTCGTAGGGGGGCTCGACCCGCTGTCGCCTGAGGAACTGACCCCGGAGAGTCCCGTCGACGCTCATCCGGTGCTGCTGACGGATTGGATTCGGCGCGACGGACTGAAGTGCCTCAAGATCAAGCTCCGCGGCGACGACGAGGCGTGGGACTACGACCGCGTGATTCGAGTCGGGCGTTTGGCGGGCGAATTGGGAGTCGAACAGCTCACGACCGACTTTAACTGCATGGTTCGCGAGCCGAGTTACGTGATGCGGATCCTTGATCGACTGCGAGTCGAGCATCCGGTGATTCACGCGATGATACTCTACGTCGAACAGCCGTTTCCCTACGACATGGAGGCGTGTCCCATCGACGTCCGCGATCTCGTGTCCCGTAAGCCGCTTTTGATGGACGAAAGTGCCGACGACTGGCGCCATGTGCGGCTGGGACGCTCGCTGGGCTGGAACGGCGTGGCGCTCAAGACGTGCAAGACCCAGACCGGGGCGCTGTTGTCGCTCTGTTGGGCGAAAGCGCACGGCATGCACGTGATGGTCCAGGACCTGACCAATCCGATGCTGGCCCAAATTCCGCACGTGCAATTGGCCGCCCACGCCGCGACGATGAGAGGGGTCGAGTCGAACGCTATGCAGTTCTATCCCGACGCGTCGGCCCCCGAGGCGGAAATCCACCCGGGCCTCTATCGGCGTCGCGAAGGGCGGCTCGACCTGTCGAGCCTCCGCGGACCGGGCTTCGGCTATCGGGTCGAGGAGATCGCCCGGACGTTGCCGGCGCCGGTCCTCGTGCATACGGCGGCGGCGAAAGGCTCCTCGGCGGTCGTTCCTGAAACTCTCTAGCAGCGGACGCCGGGCCGCTGCCGTTCGATTCCCCAACCTTGAGACTCTCCTATGATTCGTTGCTCGATGGCGACGCTCGTCGTGCTCGTCGGTTCGTCGGCTCTCGCCAGCGGAGCCGAGACCGGGGAGCTCTCAGGCGTTTACTACTACGAAGCCGACCGCATGCAGGCGGCCAAGGCGATGCTCGCCGAGCGCGCCGTCGGGCCCGACGCCGACGAAGTGCGCGAAGCGGCCGAAATGCTCCGCGAAGAAGGGAACGACGCCCTGCGCCGCGGTCCGTACAGCGTCATGGACAAGGACGTCTCCCCGCCCAGCGGCGACAAACACGACTACATCAGCTACAGCGTGTACTGGTGGCCCGATCCGGACAAAGCGGACGGCTTGCCGTACATTCGCCGCGACGGCAAGACGAATCACGAGCAGCGGGCGAAGGGGGACCGCGATCGACTCGAGGATATGATCAACGACGTCGAGTCGCTGGCTCTGGCCCGGTACTTTCTGGGCCGGCAGCAGTACGGCGACCACGGCGCCAGACTCGTCCGGGCGTGGTTCCTCGACGACGCGACGAAGATGAACCCCCATCTCAATTTCGCCCAAGCGGTCCTGGGGCGCAGCGACGGCCGGAACGGGGGGATCATCGACTCGCGGGCGTTCATCGAACTGCTTGATTCGATCGTCCTCCTGCACGCCACAGGCGACCTCAGCGTTGCCGACATGGCCGGCCTGCAGGCATGGTTCGCGGAGTACTATCGCTGGCTGACCACGAGCGAGATGGGTCGCAAAGAACGCGCCGCGGCGAACAACCACGGCATCTGGTATTCGGCCCAGGCAGCGCGCGTGGCGCTCTTTGTGGGGGACGAGGCGACGGCCCGTGAACTGATCGAGGATGCGCGCGACAAGCGGCTCCCAGCCGCGATGGAATCCGACGGCAAGCAGCCGGAGGAGCTGAGCCGTACGCGGTCGCTTCACTACTCGCTGTTCAGTCTCGATGCGCTGGCCTACCTCGCTCGGTTCGGCGAAAGCCTGGGGATTGACCTGTGGAACCACCGCGCTCCCAACGGGGCCAGCATCCGCTTGGGGCTGAATTACGCGGCGCCCTACGTGCTCGATCAGGACGCGTGGCCGTACGAGCAGAACCACGACTACCGCCTCTCGCCGCAGATCGTTCAGCTCTTGCGAATGGCGGACGCGCGATACGCCGAACCGATCTATGGGCGCGTGCTCAAGGAGGTCCGTCGTACGGACCGCGATCGCATCTACGCGCCGTTGTTGTTTCGCGGACCTGCCGCGGGGACGGACGGAGACGTGCGGGCCGACGGCTCGGCCACGACGAAGCGCGGCTGACGACCCCTCGCCCTCGTCGATCGATCAGTACCGATATCCGACGCCGACGTTGGCGAAGAAGTTGGCCGCGTCTCCTCCCAGTCCCCAACCGGTGCGGACGCCCGCCTCCCAGTCGGGCGTGATCAGGTAGTGCACGCCCGGGCTGAGATACGACTGGCTGATTTCCTCGGAGCGGCCGTCGGTGAAAATGCCGAAGTATTCGACATGCGCATTCCATGCCTCTGCGAATTCGTATTTGAGTACGGTCGACGGAGCCCAACGGTGAAACCGATCCCCCTCGGCCGAACCCGTTGCAAAGCGAAATGCGGAATCCCATTGCCAGCCCTCGGCGAGCCGCCATCCCCAGACGTAGGTTGCCGTCAGGTGAGTGGCGGTCTCCGGACCGCTCGCCGGCGTGGTCCCCTGTAAAATGACTGCACTGCGGGGAACCCACCCGGACTGGTTGGCAAGCGCTGCTTTCAGGCCGTAGAGGAGTTTCGTCTCGGACTCGATCTCGCCCGAATCGAGAAACCCGATTGCCCCGCCGCCGGAGACCGCGCTCGACTCCCCGCCGACCTCGTAATTGGCCCCCAGCCGCAGCTCGAGCCAGTCGCTCAGGCCGCAGCGCACGAGCAACTCGGGAAAGCTGTGCGTTTCGGCGACGCTGCGGTTGTCGATAAACGAGTAGCTCGATTCGACGATCGCCCGGCCCCGGGAGGTCGTCGAGGTCGACGGCGTGAACGAATCGCGATCGGTCTCGATCGAGTCGGCCCCCTCCCCCTGGGCAATGGCTCGACCTGCGAGAGCGAGGCAGCAGCAGAACAGGCAAACGGCGCAGATTCGCACGATCTCTCTCGGGCCGGGACTTACGAGGACGGAGTTTCATCTGTTAATTTCGGCCTCCTCGCGCAACGACTCCAGCCAGCCGGAGTCACCCGTCAAACTCGCCGGCGCCCCCCGCTTGATATGGATTGGCGACTGCTATGGCACTGAGCCGGGGCGCCGCAAGCTTGGCCTCAGCTTGGCTTTCCGTTCCTTTCCGCAGAGCCGACTATGTGCCGGCAGCTTTTGAGACGCCCGGAGTCCCATTCGCTCCAGCGGTGATAGCACTCTCATCTTCTGAGCAGGACCATGGTCGGACGACCTTGCCGCCCGGAATGGTCAAGCCGATTGTCCCGCAGGCGACAGGGGACGAGGTCGCAAAATGATGCCAAAACGCCACGTCGCGACCGCCGAGGCGCTCGTGCGCGGGTAGATTTTTCTAACCGCAGACGACGGCCGTGACGATCCTGCCAGCGGCAGCGATTGCGTGGTTCATGCGCCGTCGTTTCGCACTCCCGTCAGCAATGGAAATCCTAGCCATGCGTACACAGTTGGCCGTCGTCGCGGCGCTGGCCGCAATCGCCCTCGGCAGCGGATGCTGCCCCTTTAAGAAGAAGCCCGCACAAGCGGCCGCCCCGGCGGCGATGCCTTATTGCATGCCGGCCTGCCCGGACCCGTGCGCGTCGCCGACCTACGGCGTCAACTACGGCAGCGTCTCGGCGCCGATGTGCTGCCCGAGCTACTAACTGGCTCGGGTAAACGTCGAGATCCTCGGCGGGCGGCCGAGCTGTCGGCTGTCCAGCAGGATTGCTGCTTCCGAGCTCTTTCTTCCGCGAAGATCGCGTGACTCGTGGTTCTCGCCTTCTTCGATGCTGCGCAGTCGTTCGAGCGTTGGTTCGGGACGACGCATGCCGGGTCAGTTCAGAGGCAACGTCTCGACTGGTTCGGCGTCCGCAGTCGTGGCCTCGGTCTACTCGGCGGCGTCGCGCGAGTTCCAGAATCGCTTGACGAGCGAGTCTGGGATGTTCCAGGCGGCGACGATCCATTCCCGCTCGGCATGCACGCCTTGGAAGGAAACGTCCTTGAGGAGGCCGACGACGCCTCCTTCCGGGACGATCACCCCGCCGGCGTCGAGCACCGGGCCGAAGAACGCCGCGACCTTCTCGCGGACCAACTCGCGAGCGTCGGTGGTTAGCGGCGTTTCCAGTTCGACCTCGCCGATGCGCTCCAGGCGGTGGTCGCCGTAGGCGTCCCGGACTAGTCGGTACGGGATTCGGGCGGTTGTTCGGCCGGAGTGCGTGCGGCCGGCGATCTCGACGGCGTCGAGGCGGACGACGAACGCGAACTCGTTGACCCCGGGATTCTGCAGCTCGATCGGCCGATGCTTGGCCATGGTGAACGACCACCGCGGCGCGCGCGAATGCACCATCAGCGGCGCCGGAAGTTGGGCGTGAAGGATCTTGGCGTACTGCATGAAGAATTCGTCGGAGAGCGTCTTGCCCCCCGTGATCGTCTCGGCCATGTTGCTTACGAACGAGACGTGAAAGCGCAGCACGACGTCGCCGGCGGGGCCTTGATCCGGGCATGGGGCGGCCGCCCCATGCTGTTCCCGTCCCCGGCACGAGCAGTTCATCGTCAACTCGGTCGACGAGCTGCGCGTCCCGTCGAAGGCGAGCGCGACCCCCTCCCGCACCAGCGGCGCCGTCACCTCCCCCAACTGGCCGAGCGACGTGCGGATGTGTTCGATCTCGGCGCGAATCTCGTCGATCGCCTTGTCGACGAGGTCGTTGACTCGCTGCGACAACTGCTCGACGGTCGTCGAGCGGGCCTTCTGATCCATAAGGGCGCGCGAGTCGGGCTGCTCGATTCGTCGCCGGGCGATCCGTTCGACGAATTGCCGTTCGGCTGCCACGTCGGCGATCTTCGCTTTGACCTGCGGGGCGACGTCGGCCTCGCCCAGGTCCAGCCCGTCGGGGCCGAAGTAGATCGGCTTGACGGCCTGCGCGGTTCCCGTGGCGTCGAGGCGAATCGTCACCGGCCCCGTGACGCCGCGCGCCGTCGACTCGACCGTCCCCTCGTATTTCAGGGCCAACTCGGCGACGGCGTCGTTGGGTTCGGCGACAATCGAGACGTTGCCGTTCATGGCTGCGGATCCCCGAATCTGCATCTGGCGGCTCCGTTGCAAGGCGCCGCTCGGGGGGATCGTCACGAGTTCGCGCAGCACGATCGTCTCGGTGAGCGAGGTCGCCTTCACGGCGACGATGCGTCGCACCAGGTCGCTCGCGACGACGATCTGGGCATTGGGAAGCGACACGAGCGACCGAACCGTCGCGACCTCGGGCGCCAGTTGGCCCGTTCGCTCGAACCATCCGAGGGTCCGTCCCAGTTCGGCCGCGCGTGCGTCGCACGGGTCGGTCGCTAGGGCCTCGCACTGCCGGCGGGCGAGCGCCACGTGCTCCCTAAAGGCGCCGGCGAGATTGGGGTGGAGCGTCGCGTACGCTGCATCAAGATACGGGCCGATCGCCGCTCGCAACGGCGCGAACACAGGCGATTCAATTCCTCGCCGGTTCGAGAACGCCCAACGGCGCACCTCCTCGAGTTCGCCGAGGTCGGGGGACGCGTCCGGCCGGAGATTGCGTTTGAGCTGATCCCATCGCAGGTGGGATTTCCAGTACTCGGCGTCGGGGCCAGGCTGCTCGGCGAACGCACGGTCGACGCCGTCGACCGCCGCTTGCAGGTCGCGCCGCATCGTTTCAAGCCAGTCGGGCTTAGGCGCCTGATAGCGATCCGTGGCGGCGGCGAAGATCTCTGCGGCCCGCATGGCCGCGTCCGGAGTTCCTGGTACGGGCTCAGCAGCCGCGCTCGCGGCCTGCAGCCACGCTAGCGCGACGATTGCCGTGGGTCGCCGCAGGGCGGAGATCCACCGAAGTCCCGTCGATACCGTCCGCATTTTCGTCTATCCTTCATCCGGCAGTACCTATCAAATCGGCGACCGAGAACCCCCGAATGGAGTCGGCGGGCGCGAGTTCCTGCGGGACGGCGTTCGACCCAGCGAGTTATGACGACTAGCAGGATGACAAGAGTCGGCGTCCTCGGGACGCTCGTGACGATTGTGCTGTCCGCAGCCCTGCCGACAGCCGGACAGGAGCTGACGGGCCGGTGGGGCGACGTCCGGCTGCCGCGGCAATTGGTCGTCAATTCGCCGACCAAAAAGACGAAGGCCCTGGCTGTCGTCACGCTTTCGACGACCTGCCCTCTTGCTCGCCGGCTCGTGCCGCGACTCAACGATTTGCAGCGGGAATACGCATCGGAGGGGGTCGACTTCGTCGCTTTGTTTCCCAACGGCGCCGACGACTTGGCCGAGATCGCCCGCTATGCGGTCGAAATGGACTTGGCCCTGCCGGTTTTCAAGGACGATCCACACCAGCCGTGGCACGCGGAACTTGCCATGCGAACCACCCCGGCCGTGGTGCTGTTGGACGTTCGCGAGGGATTTTCGCTGAGCCGGGTCGTGTATCGGGGCCAGATTGACGGCAAGTGGGCCGGCGGGACGCAAACCGGGGGGCAGCCGTATCTTGCCGAAGCCCTGGCCAGTTTCGTGGCCGGGACTCCCCCCGAGGTCCCCGAAACCGCGGCGTCGGGATGCAAGATCGAACCGCGGGCGTTCTACGAGCGGACCGATCTTGCCAAGGTCGAGTACTATCGCGACGTCCTGCCGCTGTTGCAGAACAGCTGTCAGAGTTGCCATCGCCCGGGAGAAGCGGGCGCCGAGTTGTTCGCGGCGTTCGATTCGTACGAAGCGGTCGCGGCGGCGAGCCCGACGATGCTCGACCGGATGCAGAACCGCATCATGCCCCCCTGGCACGCCGACGTGTCGCCCGAGGCGGGAGTCGGGGGGCTCAAGAACGATCCGCGGCTGACCGACCGACAAATCAACCTGTTTCGCGCGTGGGTTGAGGACGGCTGTCCGGCCGGCGATCCCGCCGACGCCCCGCCCGCCGTCGACTGGCCTGACCCCGAGGCGTGGAAGATCGGCGAGCCCGATCTCGTGTTCGCCATGCCCGAGCCGTACGTGGTTCCGCGCGAGCGGCTCGACGAGTACCAATATTACCGCGTGCCAGCCGACTTTCCCGAGGACCGCTATATCCAGGCGATCGAGGTCCGTCCCGGGAACAAGGCGGTGGTCCACCACATCGGCGCCATCGTCGGTCCCGCGACCCAGGAGCCGCTCAGCTCGCATGAGGCGATGCTCAAGCTGTACGGGCTGGTCGGCGACCGGGTGCGAAAGATCGGCGACTACATCGCGGGCGATCCGTTCAACGCTCGGGTCTATCCGGAGCAGTACGCTCTCAAGCTCCCCGCGGGGCACGACATCTTTTTCGAGATGCACTACACCCCCACCGGCAAGAGCGAGGAGCACGACGTCTCGTCGATGGCCATCCGCTGGGCCGACGTCGAACCGGAGCACGTGCTGCAGACCAAGGTGTTCAATCGCAAGGACGTCCGCATCCCGCCGCACGAGGTGCACTACCAGCGGACTCACTACTGCCAGTTTTCGACCGACGTTTTGATCTACGCGCTTGGGCCCCACATGCACTTTCGGGGCAAAGACTTCACGCTCTACAAGGTCGAGTTCCCGCAGACCGCCCAAGAGCGTCGGCGCCTTGTGCTGCGCGTGCCGACGTACCACTTTGGTTGGCAGCGGACGTACGAGTTCGAGACCCCGCTGCAACTCAAAGCGGGCGAAGCGCTGCTGGCCGTCACGCACTTCGACAATTCTCGCTTCAACCCCAACAACCCCGACCCCGAAGCCTTGGTGCGATACGGCCTGCTGTCGGAGCAAGAGATGCTCAACTTGCGGGTGAAGTACGAGCGGGTCGACTTCGGCGAGGACGAGTAGCACGCTCGCGATGGTCGCTCGACCGAGCGGATGCGACCGGGCGCTTTGTCAGCTCGAGTCTTTTGGGCTGTTTCAAAGCGCTCGTTGTCGGTTCGATCCGAAACGACTGGGCAATTTCCTCGTCCTGCGCCGCGTCTCAGGGGATCGATGTGACCGGTTGCGGCAAATTGGGTATCATCAAGCGTGCGGCGACGTGACGCACAGCGCTTCCCCATGCCGGCCTCGGCACGTCCCCAGCGGGCGATCGCGACGTCGGCGCACCCTGTTCGGAGCCCGAACGATGGAATTCTTGTGGTTTCTGATGATCGGTCTCGCCGCGGGTTGGTTGGCCGGGCAGATCATGAAGGGGGGCGGCGCCGGGCTCGTCGGCGACCTGATCGTCGGCGTCATCGGCGCCGTGCTGGGGGGATTTCTCTTCGGCTTGCTGGGGCTCAGGGCAACGGGGCTCCTCGGGCAGTTGATCACCGCCACCGTCGGGGCCATCGTCCTCATCGCGCTGTTGCGGTATCTTAAACGCAACACGTAACGTGCCGCCGCCATCCGCGGAGGAGCGGCGCCCCAGCCCGTCCCATGAGCTCCCCGCGTGCATCCCATGCCGGGGGCTGCGACGGCGACGTCGTGACGCCCGTTTCGGCTTGTCGGCTCCCTCGTCTTGAATCGCTCTCTTGCTGAAGGCCCTCGCCATGAGCGATCGTATGCTCGAGTCTCGGACCGCCTCGCGCCGCGTGTTCTTGGGACGGTTCGCCGCCGCGTGCGGCGCCTCGGCGGTCCCGCGCTTCGTCCGCGCGCAGCCGACCGCGGCCAACGAACGATTGGGGATCGGCGTCATCGGCACGGGGGGAATGGGCTCGAGCCACCTGGATTGGCATCTGTCCCGCGACGACGTTCGCGTGGTCGCGCTCTGCGACGTCGACCAGCGGCATCTCGACGCGGCGCGATCCAAGACAGGGGGGAAGTGCCCCGCGTTTCGCGACTTTCGCGAATTGCTGAGCCGGCCCGACGTCGACGCCGTCGTCATTGCCGCCCCCGATCACTGGCACGGGCTGATCGCCGTCGCCGCCGCCCAGGCCGGAAAGCATATCTACTGCGAGAAGCCGCTGACGAACTCGATTGCCGAAGGACGCGCCGTCTGCCGAGCCGTGAAGCGAGCGGAGGTCGTCCTGCAGACCGGTTCGCACGAGCGTTCCAGCCCCGGCGCGCAACTCGCTCGGCGGCTCGTCGAGAGCGGCCGCCTCGGCGAGATTCGGCGGGTGAGGATCCATTTGCCGACCAATGATCCCCACTTGTTGGAGGTAAAAAACCTCCAGGCGCCTCCGCCAGAGATGCCTGTGCCTGCAGAGTTGGACTACGACTTCTGGCTCGGCCACGCGCCGCTGGCGCCCTACACCGAAAAGCGCTGCCACTTCTGGTGGCGATTCCACAGCGCTTACGGCGGCGGCGAGATGACCGACCGCGGCGCCCACGTGATCGATCTCGCCCAAATGATCCTCGGCCGCGACGACACGGGTCCCGTCCGGATCGAGGCCGCAGGAGAAGTTTCGCCCAGCGGCTTCTACGACGCCTTCTTGCAGTTCCGCTTCGAGAACCGGTACCCCGACGGCGTGGTGATGACGGGCGACAACACCGGCCCCCGCGGCGTGTTGTTCGAGGGAGCCGAAGGAAAGCTGTTCGTCGAGGTGCACGGCGGGGCGCTCACGGCCGAACCCGCCGCGTTGCTCGAGGGGTTCGCCCTCTCGGAGGGGAACCCATATGAGCTCCACCGCCGGCAGTTCCTCGCTGCGATCCGCACGGGAGCAGCCGTCGCCGCGCCGGCCGAGGCGGGGCATCGCACGGCGACGATCTGCCATCTCAATAACCATAGCCTGCGGCTGGGCCGGGCGTTCGATTGGGACCCGACGACCGAACGGTCAACCGACGACGAGGTGAACGCCCGCCTCGCCCCGCACATGCGGGCGCCCTGGTCGCTGGACGCGTAACGGTTCGGTGCGGCTGCCGCTGAGCCTTGCCGAAGTGATCTTTTTCTCGGTCGCGGACTCGGAGATATTAGTCGTCCGCCCGACAACCGGGGACCGTCGGCGAGCAGGCATCCGGCCCTGCCGCAGACACGGCCCCGGGCCGGCTTGTCGTGACCCCGCTGCGTTTGAAAAGGAATCTCTCATGCTTCGACGTCGACCGCTTTACGCTCGCTCGCTCTCGTGCGTCCGGCTCGCTTGGCGACTGCTGCCCGCTCTGGCGCTCATCGTCGGCGGGACAGAGGCCGCACGCGGGCAGTCGCTCGACGGTACGTGGGAGATCTCGATGATCGTCGCCAACGGCCGGGTTCTGACGGCCGACGAGATTCGCCGCGGCTACGCGGCCGACGGGCGGATCACGATCGCCGGCCAGACCGCGCGGCTGGCGGTCCCGTACGGATCGTCCTCGCGCGAGATTCCGTTGCGCGTCGATTGGACCCGCACCCCCGCGACGATCGACGTCGCACTCGCCCCCGGCAGCGGGGGGCACGGGGTGGCGATGCTCAGCGGCAACGCGGCGATCATCTGTCTGGCGAGCCAGGAGCGCCCGCGGGCTGCGTCGTTCTCCTCGACGCCCGAGAACGGCAACCTGCTGCTGTCGCTCACTCGGCTCGCCGGCGGATCGACCCCCGCCCCGGGCGCTCCGCCGCTTCTGCCGCCGACGAGCTACAGCGACGACCAACTCCGCACGATGCTCGTGGGGACCTGGGGCCATCAAACCCCCGACATGACCCGGCTGATCACCCTCAACGGCGACGGCACGATGAGCGCGGCGGTGACCTGGAAGGACCAGTTCAAGAAGATCTTTCACCCCGACGTCCGCTCGAGCGGCACATGGAGCGTCAAGGGCGGGGTCGTCGTCGCCCAAGTGACCGCATCGACCGACAAGAACGCCCGCGGGCAGGTCTACTCGTACCGCATCCGCTCGATCAACGACAAAGAACTGCTGGCCGTCGATCAGGACGGCCAACTGCGGCAAGAGTGGAAAGCGCCGACGCCATAGCCTCAGCTAGGGCCGTCAGGTGGGCTCGCCGTTTAGGTGCGAAGCGATCCGTACTGGCCGACGATCAACTTGATCGGGGCCGCGGGTCGGGTCCGATTCGGATGATCGGGCCGCACAAGCCCCCGGTCGCTGACCGGGGGCTAAATGACGAGTGGGTCGAGTTCGGCGAGCGCCGGAGCTGCGTAGGCAACTCTCTGGTGAGAGTTGTAAACCCCAACTCTCACCAGAGAGTCGGCTACGTATCGCGGCCACGCATCCCGGCGATGTGAGGCGCCGCCCAAGGAATTGCGTGCCACTGGCTCCGCCAGCGGCGATGGGACGGCCGCTAGAAGGGTAGGCACTGGCATGCCGCGGGTGGAATCTATGCATGCTTGGCCACCGGTTGCACTGGCGACACACCAAGTGTGCCCCCATCGGCAGCTATCTCGCCTAGGGTACTTGGCGTAAACCATTCAAAATCACGGGCAACTACTTCGCGAATCAGGGAAGGGATATGGTTCCGGAACTCGAACGATGACTGGCCAACTCGCTTAACCCCAGTCCCGTTTCTTGGCAGGAAGAAACAACGCCCCTCCTTGCTTTGTGCTATGGCGGCGTATGCGTTTGCGTCCTCGCGTACTATCGAGTCGATTGATTCGTTCTTCCACATCCTAATGTCATAGCAGCCGAAGGCGCCTGGATCCTCATGTCCATTTATTTCGATTTCGTATACTGCTGGGTTGTTGTAGATAAAAAGTGGTTTAGGTGCGATAGTCTCGCCAACGCATATGCCGTTCACGAACAATCTAAGTGCTGTGGATAGGTCGTTGGAGAGATCTGCTGAAAACGCGACATAACATGGTGCTTGCCAGTCGACAGGCTCATCGCTGGACACTTTTGCTGTCGATCCAGTCGCATCAACCACGCAAAGCCAGAGCTTCTGCTCTTCCGAAATGCCGAGTGACCATGATGTCAATTGAAGCGGGTTCCTTGCACGAACAATGGTCATCGACGCGCGCTGTGGCAATGCTCGAATCACTAGCCCAACGCTTAATTGCAACGTCAAGAGTTCAGCGAGAAGGTGGCGGGCAATGTGCAAAACAGAATTACCTATCTCATGCATTGCCCTGATCCAGAAAGGAACGCCACCCACGATGCAGATAGTCATGTCCTTATTAAATCGTTCGTTGACATGAAGTGCATAATGGGCTCCTCCGGCGCGGTTCGCTACATGCTCTATAACGTCACGCACGCGGTACACGTTCTCTCTAGTTTGTAGTACTACCAAATCGAGTAGGGCTGGGATCGAAATTTCCTTCTGACCGGGCTCCTCGCGTTGATACGTGGCATTTATGCCAGGCATTCGGAGTTGCTGGCTATCGGCCATCGCGGGAGCATCGAAAGTCGCAAACCGACAGGCAAAGATTCTGGCATCTGGATGGTAGGTGTCGATAAGTTGCTTAAGAAGTGGCGGAGATTGTTTGTTCCTCTCGGTCAATAGCGCTCTCAGCTGTCCACCGATAGGAATTGCGGCATAGTGACGTCCTGCCTCGATCGAAGTGATTCCATCTCGAAGGATCTGTATGGCATCAAGAAGTTCGGCGATACGGGCTGCATCGTTCTTGCGAGTGTCCGGTGTTCTGACGGGTCTTGGTTTCACGTGGCCATTCCAATTCGTGAAATTCGAGTGGCAAAGACGCTAGCAATGTCAACTTGGCTACTCGGATCGGACGCTTAGCAGTTGTAAGAGGTTCACGTGCTGGCGATACTGCAAGTGGCTACAAGAAACGAGCCCCGGCCGCAAGGCCGGGGCTCGTTGGTTCTTTCACGCTTAGTCGCCTTGCAGGACGGACCGTCGCTGGGCGAGGCGGGCTCGCGGGATCGGCGGCGGGTTGTCCGGCTGGGCGTCTTCCATGAATTTCAATACATGTCGTCCATGCCCGGGGCCCCGGCGGCGCCCTTCTTGTCCTTCTTCGGCGCTTCGGCGATCAGCGCGTCGGAAGTAAGAAGCAGCGTCGCGACGCTCGCGGCGTTTTGCAGGGCGGTGCGGGTGACCTTGGTCGGGTCGATGACGCCCGCCTTGACGAGGTCCTCGTAGACGTCGGTCGCGGCGTTGTAGCCTTGGCCGCCGGTCGAGCTGACGACCTTTTCGCACACGATTCCGCCGTCCTGGCCCGCGTTGTTGGCAATCGCGGTCAGCGGCGACCGGCAGGCCCGCAGGA